>JAAYSQ010000059.1 GCA_012523925.1 Clostridiales bacterium | reverse complement strand
CTGAAACAGGTGAGGAAGTCACAGAAAAAACCACCTATGAAGATAAAGAGTATAAGATTTATGTGGGAAATCAAGAGGAAGATGGAGATTACTATGTTCGAAGGGAAGGCTCTGACTATGTATATACTATGTTAAAATCAGATATCCAAGCAATGCTTGATGTGGATATATTTGATTTGATGAGACCCCTTATACTCATTCCAAATATTGATACCGTCGATCGAATTGCCATTACCATAGATGAAACCCTCTATACAATGGAAATAGAACGTGAAACGGTAAAAAACGAGGAAGGCGAGGAAGAAAGGAAAGTAACCTATTATTATAACGATGATGAGATAGATGAAGACATATTTAAAGATGTATACCAAAAGATGATCTCTGCCAAATACGATGCACAAATCAAGGAGGAAATAAAAACAGAAAGCATAGATCCTTATATGACGATCACTTATCATTTGAATGATGGTAGTGAGGCTATGCATACAGCTTCCTTCCTACCCTATAACGATAGTTTCTATCTAGTAGATACCGGACACACCATCCGTTTCTTTGCTGACAAACGCCAGATTGATAACATAGCCAAAGCAGTCATGGAATTTAATACAGAAGAATAAATATCTTGAAATAAACCGTCCTATGCACAAAACTAACTGTGTAAATGAGTTCGATAAATAAAACTTAGCGGGAGGTGAAGGGGAATCCACTTAGTATGAATTGCAAGGTTCTCAAGTGACACTTAAGTAACAGTAAATGTGCCAAACAGGAATATTGGACTTGTCTGAACGAAGTGAGTTGTCCAATATTCCTGTTGCTATAAACATTTATTGTTACTAATAGTGTTCACTGAGGTTCTTGCTCCTGAATACGTGTGGATCCACTTCATCTCCCGCGATTATATCTAAACTACTCATTTACACAGTTATACACGCACAAGTTCATCTCCACACTCTCCCTTTTCATACAAAATCTCCCCTTAATTAAACTTGTACGAATATTCCATTCATTGACACAATATATTACTATATGGGATAATCAAGCTAGTATAAGGATCCTATCTATCGTAGTGTAAAGACAGAATCCTTGAAAAGGAGAGAACATGAGCGTAAAGAAAAAACTGATACTAATAGGAATATGTATAGGAATCATTCTTGTCGTGTTTACGGTGAATGTTGTACGGCGAATGAAAGATGGAAACCAAGGGGAAGACGAGATTGTCGTTAAGGAGAATGTCATAAGTAGAGCGGAGGCATATCGTCTTCTAAGTTACCTTGATTATGACAAGGCAGAGCGAGAATCCTTATCCTTCGGCATTCAATATGCGGATGAGAATATGTCCGATTGGTATGATTCTTATGTAAACGCTGTATGGAAAATGGGGCTCATTGAGGGGAATGTAACGATATCCCCCAAGGAGACTCTTACTTATGGTGAATGTAAGAATCTGATTGATAAGTTAATTCTAAAACATCCTAGGTTTCAGAACATCTATAGTGGATTATCCTTTTCTTTTGTAAAAGCTGATATGAATATATCCTTAACTGAATTTTTAGAACTTTACGAGGCTCTACTGGCTATTTTCCCAGAAGAGGATCGGCCGATTCAGGACCGGATACTCTTTGTCCTTGGTAAAGAGGATTTAGACAATGGCTCTAACCGTATGGTCACTGACCAAGGGAAATACTATTATAAATATGCCAGAAGTTATGAGCAGCAGTATGAAAAACTACAGCAAAGAGATCAGGAGCTAGATGAGCTACAGGAAAGCGAAAGTTCTGAAGGAAAAGAGAAAAAAGAAGATAAGAGGGCACGAGGAAATTCCAAGAAGAATGATATTGATATAGATGATAAAGAAGAGAAAGAAAATAAAGAAAATGCCGCTAATGAAATGCAGATGGCAGAAAATGAGGCGATAGAAACTGGAATCTTTAGAAGTAAAGATATGGTTGAGCTTTATCTTGATAAAGGAATCTATGCAAAAGTTTGTGGTTCAGAAATCCTTTATCTTACTGGGGTAACCACAGAGAAAATTGTAATTCGCAATGTTTGGATTGTGGAAGGAAAGGAAAAGCAGGTGGATACCTTTGTCGGTGGTCTTAGGAAAAGCTTTGAAGGTAAGCACCCATTGTCCAGTGAGATAGAAAAGGTTATTGGAGATATTACCATTGAAAATCAGAAAGTGGTCCAAATTAGTGTAAAACCGGATATCATCGAGGGTAAGGTACTACAATCCGGTAAGGATTTCATAGAAGTCGATGGTTATGGCAAAATACCCTTGGACCAGGACTATAAGATTTATAAGATATATGGGGAACTTTCCTTAGAAACAACCAATAGCATCTTAGTAGGTTATGATACTACTGATTTTGTGGTTTCTGGTGGAAAGATTAGCGCAGCATTAATCACAGAAAGCATTAAAGCTGAGAATATTCGAGTTCTCCTAAAAACTACGGATTATGGTGGATACTATCACAATGAGATTACATTAACATCTGATGACGATTTTATCATCCGTAACAAGGAGGATGAGAAATCTTATACTGCTGGTGAAACAGTCACGATTAGCTCAGATTACGATCTACTTGCTGAGGGTAGAATAAAGATTGAAACCACATCAGATGAAGGAAAGCTTCAGATTCTTTCCATCAAGCGTATGGACGGAAATCCTAAATATCGTGGAACCATTGAAATATCTAAGGATGCAAATGGGCTGCTTATGGTTAATGAACTTCCATTGGAGGAATATTTATATGCAGTAATTCCAAGCGAAATGCCAACCTATTATGGATTGGGTGCCCTAAAAGTGCAAGCGGTCTGTGCGAGAAGCTATGCTTATAGGCATTTACTAGCCAATAGTCTAAATCAATATGGTGCCCATGTTGATGATAGCGTATCCTATCAAGTATATAATAATATTTCAGAAAATGAGGAATCTATCCTTGCTGTCAAAGATACCTATGGACAGGTAATTGAATATAATGGAGAAGTGATTACAGCATACTACTTTTCAACCTCCTGTGGGCACACAACGATGCCAGAGTATGTATGGGCAAATGGACAGCCGATACCTTATCTGAAAGGGAAACTTATGGCTGTGGAAGAGAGTGAGGAAGTAGTAGCTCAGGAAAGTATTCGTATGTACCAGAACTTAGCCAAGGAAGAGAACTTTAGAAAGTTTATCAATGAAACAGAATTTCCAACATATGATAGTGAATTTGATTGGTATCGTTGGAATACGACTTTGCATAAGGAAGATTTACTAAAGAATATAGATCAAAAATTATCGAGTAGATATAATGCGAATCCAAATCTTGTATTAACATTGATTAAAGCATCGCAAGATGGCGGTGAAGAAGTATTCGAAAGTGTTCCTGTAGATACTATCGGTGATATTGTGGATATTTCCGTTAGAAAAAGAGAAACCGGTGGAATTATTACTGAACTTTTGATTACAGGGAGTAAAAAAACTGTTCTAGTTAAAACTGAATATAATATTAGGCATATTCTTGCACCTGCGAATAGTAAAGTCATAAGGAATGATGGTAGCGAGGTGAATGGCCTTAGCTTACTTCCAAGTGCTTTCTTTATAATCGATAAAGTGGTAGATGGCAATTCACTTGAGACGATTACTTTAACTGGTGGTGGTTATGGTCATGGCGTTGGAATGAGCCAGAATGGGGTTAAGGCAATGTCTGATAAGGGAAAAGACTATGAAGAAATCATAACCTACTTTTACGAGGGGACCAGGCTTGGCTTTATCTACGAATAATCGTATCCTGATTTGATTCCTGATATAATTTTTTCACCTTCCGGATAAATATTTTATTTTCTAGAAGACGGTTACATTCAGCTCCAATGAATAGAATATACATCAAAAAATACATCCAAAGCATAAATAAAACAATCGCTGTCAGGCTTCCATAAGTGGCAGAGAAGTTAGAAAAATTATCAATGTAGAAAGAAAATGCATAGGAAAAACCCATCCATCCCGCGGCGCTAATTAATGCGCCGGGGATTTCCTTCATTATTTTTGTTTTTCGGTTGGGAATAACGATATAGATTAATAAGAAGAATACTACCAAAGTTATTAAACCTACTATTGTTCGTAAACTAATGATAACGAGTGCCATATCCATTAGCACCGGCAATTTACGTTCAATCCAAAGATAAAGACGGTTACCGAATACAAAAAGAATCATAGTGATAATAACCATGATAGCAAATATTAAAGTATACATAGCGGAGGTTACACGAAGGAAAATATAGCTACGAGTTTCTTTAATCTCATATACTGAATTTAGTCCTCTCATAATAGCGAGAAAACCCTTGCCAGCGGACCAAAGGGTTGTAATAGCAGTGATAGAAATCACGGTTCCAGATACGGAAGTTTTATACAATGTATCAATAATGGATACGACCATAGCGTTAACACCGCTAGGAAAAACCTGCGAAAACAATTCAAGCATGGAACTTTTTGTAATGGGAAAGAACTTTATAATACTTAAAATCAGCATAATAAAAGGGAAAAATGAGATGATTATAAAAAAGGCTGCCTGCGCTGAATACGCCTGAATATGATCATCTTGTATTTTCCTTCCGAATAATTTTATTAATTTATAGGTAGCTTTTATCATAGCAATCCCACCAAACGAAATTTAATAATTTTAATACATATTATACCAAGGGTATTCGATTACCGCAAATTATTATTAGGTCTAACAAGAGACACCAATTCATTATATTATATGTTCGCTAAATTTAGAATATCCTTATTATAATCCGACATTTACTTATTATGTTCGTATTCAAGCAAATCGGGATTTTGGTGTTTTAATTATAAAAATTTGAGAAAAAGTGGGATAGTTGGTATTATATAGCCATGCATTTAATGTTATACGAATCGCGGTCTGTGCTGTCTAATTCAATGCGGTTTAAGAAATACAGGTTAATTTAATATTGGAGGTATCATATGGGTATTACATATCTAGATAAGGATAAGAGTTTTATATTGCAGTGGAATAAAATAACCTTTATATTAATAATCTGATATGCTTTGAATTAAATAATGAATTTAATGAGAAATCCGAAACCAATCTTGTATACAGGTGGCGGGTTTCTTATTGTTTTATATCATTATAAATCTTGTATTATTGAGCTAGGTGTTTGGAATTTCAATATTATAATTTTGAACTTAAATAAGCGAATATTTACAACGAAAATGTCGATTGGACGGGGGAAACTGCGATTGCTAATTTAAAAAGGATAAAGTATAATAAATATGGTAATATTTTAGTGTATTTGTGGATAAACTCTTGATTTTTATGGGTTTTATCGTTATGATGTTTATTAGGATAATTCTAACAATATTGAACTAAATAATTTTGCATAGATTGGATAAATTCAAGGAGGATATCGTAATGATCAATTTTGATGAAGAGATTGAAAAATTCCAACCGAGCCTAGAAATTGAACAAGCAGAAGATGTTATCAATAACAATGATTTGACAGATATAACAGACATACTCAAAGATTTACTAAAAGAAAAGATTGACAAATAGCTTATACAATAAAGTTAGTTAGGTGGGGATAATATGAGTTGCCCGAATTGCGGAAGTAGCATATCGGATAAGAGAATGCGCTGTGATCGCTGTGGATTGGATTTGACAATCTACAGAAAAATAGTACATGCTTCCAATCAATACTATAATATTGGCTTAGCGAAAGCAAAAGTTCGGGATTTGTCCGGCGCAATTGTTGCATTACGCAATAGCCTACAATTAAATAAATTGCATACACATGCCAGGAATCTTTTAGGGCTTATATATTTTGAGATGGGAGAAACGGTAGCAGCCCTCAGTGAATGGGTGATTAGTAAACATTTTCAGCCAGACGATAACGATGCTGAGGAGTATATTAACCGTGTTCAATCCAATCTTACAAAACTAGATGTTCAAAATCAGGCGATTAAAAGATATAATACGGCTTTGAATTTTGCAAAGCAAGGAAGTGATGATTTAGCGATTATCCAGCTGAAAAAGGTAGTTTCGCTGAATCCACATTTTATACGTGCTTATCATTTGCTATCCTTATTATATATGAAAAATGACGACAATGATGAAGCGAGAAGAACCTTGTTGAAAGCAAGTAAAATCGATGTATCCAATAATACAACCTTACGATATATGAAAGAATTAAATGTTCCAGTAGCTACAAGGGCTTCGGATAACAGTTATGAAGCAGAGACAAGCCCTACTTCATCAATAGTGCCAGTCTCTTCGTATAAAGAGGACAAGCCAAATATCATGGCATTTGTTAATTTGGTGATTGGTGTCGTAATAGGATTGGCAGTTACCACATTTTTAATCGTTCCTTCGATTGAAAAGCGTCAGAATATGGATGACAATTCAAACTATGTAGATTACAGTTCAGGACTTGCACTTCAGGAAGAGAAGGAAAAAATAATTAAAGATTTGCAGGAGAAGAATACGGAATTGCAAGGGCAGGTAAGTGATCTACAAGCGGAGATCGATCGCTATGCGGATACAGAAGATGTTCAGGCAATGTATGATCCTTTATTTGTCGCAGTTCAATACTATTTGGATGAAATGGCGAAAGCGAAGAAGAAAGATCGAGATATTATGGGTATTGCAGAGAAGCTAGCGGCGGTAGATGAAAGTGAATTAGAATCAGAAGATTCTGTAGCCTTGCTAACTCGATTACGAGAAGAGATATATCCTACAGCTGCGAAAGAGCATTATGATATAGGCCATGATATGTATAGCGATGCAAAATATGAGGAATCATTGACGGAATTTATGAAGTCTATGAATTATGATCCGACTGATGTTAACCCTGTATATTTTTCCGCAAGAGCTTATCATCGTTTAGGAGATTATGAGAATGCAGCTATTTATTATAGTATTGTTCTCTCAGATTTTCCTGATTCCAAAAGAGAGAAAAACGCAAAAAGTTTCTTAAATCAAGTGCGTGAAGCAGAAGAATAAATCTATTATTCGCAAGAATATTTTATAGATTAACATTAAGATAGCAACAAGTGGAATACTTGTGAAAAACATAAGATAAGAAGTTATTAAAAAAGACGTTTCATACAGGAATACTTTATTTGTGTTCGTTTGAATGTCTTTTTTTAATTTCTTGTTATTCAACTAATCACATTGGCAAGGAGGGAAAGAAATACATGCAGGATCTAAAGAAAGGTCGCAATAATGAGATACCAAGAGAGGAGGAAACAAGATACGAAATATTTAAACGATGTTTGATTATCCATTTAAATGGGGAACTGGATCATCATAATGCGATTGGTATAAGAGAAAAAGCGGATAAACTCATAGAGCGAAATCATATAAAGCATATTGTATTCGACTTTTCAGGCACTAATTTTATGGATAGTGCGGGTATTGGTGTGATTATGGGCAGATATAAGAAAGTGATTTTTATAGGAGGGAAGATTGCTGTCACGAATATAAACTCAACAGTAGATCGTATCTTTCGGCTGTCCGGATTGTATAAAATCATCGAAAAGCATGATACCGTCGATGCTGCCATGAATAGCCTTCTATAATCTTAAGGAAAGGATATAGTAGGAAAAGGAAAGGGGATAAGTAAACAAAATGAATGATACCAACGAAATGTTATTGGAGTTTGAAAGTAAATCACAAAATGAAAGTTTCGCTAGAACAGTAGTTGCAGCATTTGCAGCGCAATTGGATCCAACTATAGAGGAGTTGGCAGATATTAAAACTGCAGTGTCCGAAGCGGTTACTAATTCCATTATTCATGGATATACTGACTATGTTGGAAAAATTCAAATGAAATGTTGTATCTGCAAAGATGAGATAAGGGTTGAAATAAGAGATTTTGGTGTTGGCATTGACAATATAGAAAAGGCAATGGAACCACTATACACTACCAGACCGGAATTGGAAAGGTCAGGTATGGGATTTTCTTTTATGGAAGCCTTTATGGACCATTTGGATGTAGAATCGAAAGTTGGAGAAGGTACCTTGGTTAGAATGACCAAAAAAGTGGGGAAACCGAATCGATTGAAGGAGTATACGCAGGAAGCCAGCCAGCAAGTATCAAGTTAGGTATTAAGGTTAGGAAGGGAGTGGGGTTTAATGTGGATACGCTTGAGCTGATAAAACTTTCACAGGAAGGTGACAAGGCTGCAAGGGATCGGGTTGTAATGGAGAACGTAGGCCTGGTTTGGAGTATCGTTCGAAGGTTTGCTAACCGAGGTCATGAGATGGAGGATTTATTTCAAATTGGAAGCATTGGTTTAATAAAGGCAATTGATAAATTTGATTACTCCTTTGAAGTTAAGTTTTCAACCTATGCTGTACCAATGATTACCGGTGAAATCAAAAGGTTCCTACGGGACGATGGTATGATTAAAGTAAGCCGATCCTTAAAAGAGACTGCAACAAAAATCAGAGTTGTAAGAGAACAGTTTGGAAATAAGTATGGTAGAGAACCTACCCTTGAAGAAATTGAGGAAGAACTAAACATAGCTAGAGATGAAATTGTAATGGCACTAGATACTGGTGCAGAGGTAGAATCCCTGTATAAAACAATTTACCAAGGGGATGGAAACCCAATCTATTTAATAGATAAATTAATAGAAACAAATGATGAAAGTGAAAAATTAGTAGATAAGCTGGCATTAAGAGAAGTAATAGCCACCCTAAATGAAAAGGAACAGGAAATTATCCGGCTTAGATACTTTAAGGATAGAACACAAACAGATATTGCTAAGGAACTTGGAATTTCACAGGTCCAGGTTTCAAGAATGGAAAAAAGGATTTTAAAAATTCTTCGTGAAAAAATGGGAGCATAAAAATCTCTATAACAAAAAAGCATTCGTTTTGATAACGAATGCTTTTTTGCGTGAAAGAACATATTTGCGAAAGTTTGTGAGATACTAGAAATGAAAACTGTATTTTAAAAGGAAGGGAATAGAATGATAATTAATAATGACATGAATGTATTATTAGAAGAAGGAGAAAAGAATAATGTAATAGTAAAGCGAAAGCGTTATTTCATAATTACTACCTTTATCATTATTGCTATTGTGGCAGTCATCCTCTGCGTAAGTTTTTTTGCACAGCCTAAAACAAATGAATATGATGGCACTCTCGTTGAACAAGCAGAAATAATAACAAACATGGCATAGGGTATAACTATGATAAATGATAGGTAAATGGAATGATTTTCGTTAGGTATATTTTTAGTTAGATGGAAAGGAGATATTTATGGGTAATGACAAAAATGTCGATGTTTCCAAAGTGGTTAGGGAAAAGGATACTAAGACGAGGAATGAAAATTATAATCAGTATGTGAATCAGATTACACCAAAAAATAGCCTTCCAAAAAATATGATAGGGGCCTTTCTGGTCGGTGGAATCATTTGCACCATTGGTCAATTCTTTACAAACTATTATATGTCTATGGGTGCGGATAAAGAGGCGGCCAAGTCTTATAATACAATCACCCTTGTATTTTTATCAATATTGTTAACGGGGATTGGTATCTATCAAAAGATTGCCAAATTTGGGGGAGCAGGAACCTTAGTACCGATTACTGGCTTTGCTAATTCCGTTGCCGCTCCTGCAGTGGAGTATAAAAAGGAAGGACATGTATTCGGAATTGGCGTTAATATTTTTACAATTGCGGGGCCGGTAATTCTATATGGGATTTTCTCTTCATGGGTGCTTGGACTGATTTACTATATTCTAAAACAATTAGATGTAATGTAATTGAAATTTTAGCGTTTCTGAATAAGGAGTTGTAATTATGCCGGAGAATAAAAATTTAAATAACAAGTCAAAAATGATTGGAAAACAAAGTTTATTATTTAATAGTCCTCCTTATATTATAGGAGCTTCTTCTATTACTGGAAAAAAGGAAGGAGAAGGGCCTCTCGGTCATCTTTTTGATGCCGTTATAGAGGACCCGCTTATAGGGAAGGAAACCTGGGAGGAGGCCGAAAGTGAATTTATGAAGCAGGCCGCAGAGAAAGCGATTCAGAAAGCAGGATTAACCAATAAAGATATTCGCTATCTGCTAGCGGGAGACTTACTCGGGCAGTTAATTGCCACCTCATTTGGTATTGCAGAGCTTAACATTCCATTCTTTGGACTTTTTGGAGCATGCTCAACCATTGGAGAGGCTATGTCAATAGGCTCTATACTAATCGATGGTGGTTTTGCTGATAAAGTTTTAGCTATTACTTCGAGTCATTTTGCGGGAGCAGAAAAGCAATTCCGCTACCCCTTGGATTATGGAAATCAACGACCTTACTCAGCTTCTTGGACCGTAACTGGCAGTGGGGCAGTTGTTCTTTCTAAAAACAATAGTAATGATGGTGGAGCCATTCGTGTGAAAGGAATCACGACAGGTAAAATTGTAGATTTTGGTATCAAAGATCCTATGAATATGGGAGCAGCTATGGCACCGGCAGCTTGTGATACAATCAAGTCACATATGGAGGACTTTGGATTAGAGGCGCAACATTATGATAAGATTATTACAGGCGACTTGGGTTATGTAGGAAGTGATATTTTAATTGATTTATTAAAAGAACATAATATAGATATCTCTAGCAATCATATGGATTGCGGTAAGGAAATATTTGATCAAGAAAGTCAAGATACGCATGCAGGAGGAAGTGGTTGTGCTTGTTCTGCAGTGACATTTACTGGATATGTTTTAAAACAATTACAAGAGGGAACTTGGAAACGGGTTCTGTTTTTGCCTACAGGTTCCTTGCATTCCAAAGTTAGTTATAACGAGGGCAATACTATGCCTGGAATCGCACATGCGGTTATTGTTGAAGCAGAATAAAGTATTAGCATATGATAGCTTGCTATTAGATGAAAGAAGATAATACGAGGAGTTGATGATATGGAATATGTGAAAGCATTTTTAGTAGGAGGAGCAATCTGTGCACTAGTGCAAATCTTATTGGATTGTACAAAATTAATGCCCGGTCGGGTTATGGTTATCTTAGTATGTACTGGTGTATTTCTTGGTGCATTAGGTATCTATGAGCCTTTTGCCGAATGGGCAGGTGCCGGAGCTGGAGTTCCCTTAACTGGTTTTGGAAATGTATTGTTTAAAGGGGTAAAGGATGCCATTGATAAGGAGGGCTTTCTAGGTATTTTTAAAGGTGGATTTACTGCTTCAGCCGTTGGTATCTCATCGGCTCTAATATTTAGTTACATTGCCTCTTGGTTTTTTAACCCCAAGATGAAATCTTGATATAACACAACAAGGAAGTGTTCCATGATCCGGATGTGTTTATAGATTTAGAGCCAAGATACTTAACTTTAATATACAAAGAATAATAGAAAGGAAGGGCTGTTATGCAACAGCCCTTCCTTTCTATTATAGATGAATTAACAATATAGATTTACCAATTACCAAAATTGGATAAGAAATCATTGATTTGATTCTCATACTCTTGTGGATAAAAAGTATCATTATTATAATACGGTTCATCCTCATAGAGAGGATCGTTTTCGTATATTGAATCGTTATAGAAGATGGATGAGTTACCTGCATTGTGTATCGGGCATGTCTTGGATGGAAGTAGGTATGCAGAATCTGCTGTTTTACCGGTTTCTGTTTTATTCAGATATACGGCTTCTTCCTGATGGTTAATAGGACAATAATCCGTTGCTAATGCATGTGACTCGGTACAAATTTTTGCCTTTACGTGGATATCACATTTTTCTGTAGGTTCTGTACCTTTTGCGAAATATTCAGTATATACGGTGCTGCCACCGAGATAGTGGTCGCATAATCCTTCAACAGCAAGTTTTCCGGACTTTGAACAAACCTTGGCAGTAACGATAGAATCGGGCCTTGTAAATGATTTGGTTTCCAGATTAAGTTCCGTATGAACTTTCTCCATAATTGTTCGCCAAATCTTCTTCTGATAGTTTCGTTCGTTTTGTGGGCGATTGTTATCAAAACCTGACCAGATTGTCGCAGTGTAGTATGGGGTATAACCACTAAACCACAAATCGTTATAGTCCGAGGTAGAACCGGTTTTGCCGGCAACAGGCATATTAATAGTAGTGAGTTTGTAGCTTCTACCAGTACCTTTCTTAACAACATCTTCCATAGCATTGGTTAATAGAAAGGCGGTAGATTCTTTCATAACCTGCTCTGTCTTTGGAGTATTATCTAGCAATACTTTTCCATTGTGATCAAGAACCTTTGTATAGAAAATTGGCTCCGTATAAACTCCACCATTAGCGATTGCGGCATAGGCAGCCGTTAACTCAATATTACTTACACCATCCGTTAGACCACCGAGAGCCATTGGATGTTTGATATCCGTGAATACCCGGCCATCATCTTCAACTCTTGAATCAACAAGGGTAGTAAAGCCTAATTTAAGTAAATAGTTATCATATGCTACTTGAGGTGTAACTTCAGCTAATACTTTCACCGTTAGAATATTCATAGAGTTGTAAATTCCTTTACGAAGTGTAGACAAACCTTCGTATTTTTTAGATGAAGTCCAATTATTTACTTCTGTTTCTGTTCCTGGATAGTAATATGGGCCGGAATCATCTACAGGACCAGTTAAGGTAAACTTGCCTGTATCAAGAGCAGGCAGATATGCGGATACAATTTTAAATGTGGAACCAGGTTGTCTTACCGTATTAGTTGCACGGTTTAAGGTACGATTACCTTCTTTTTCTCCTCGCCCGCCTACAATGGCAACAACATGACCAGTATATTGATCCATAATAACAAAGGAAGACTGAGGTTGTATCGTCATGGTAACTTTTTCACCTAGGATGGTATCGCCTTCCTCTACCATAGCTTCTCGGAAGCCATCGATCTTTTCTTGCATATCTTCTTTGTCTAAAAATAGCAAGGAAAACTTACGAGAGCCTTCGTCTATATATAAACCATCCGGATCTTTAAAGTCTTTATAAAACTCCACTAGATCATGACCATGATAATGGATTGTTGTTTTTTCTGCATCGTTCTTTTGAATAGATAATGCATAGGTTAACTCCCACATGGATTTACCCATATCAGGAAAGTAGGATTCATCGGTGTATACCTCATCTACGATACCTTGAATTGTAGAATCCTGGGTAGTATAAATTGAAAGACCGCCACTATAAATTAAATTGGACGCTTGTGTCTGGGTATATCCAAGTTCTGTCTGAAGATCCAACATAACCTGCTCAATTAATTCATCAACAAAATAACTATAATAAGATGTCGTATCTATATCTTCATTAACTGATTGTATACGGGCATATACATCATCGGCGACTGCTTCGTCATATTCTTCCTGCGTACAGTATCCAAACTCTAACATTTTATCCAAAGTCCTTTTACGACGTTCTGCATTGAGTTCCGGATAAGTAATAGGATTATGGTATACCGGCCGCTGAGTAATTGCTGCAATTGTTGCTGCTTCCGATAGGGTTAATTCACTAACATCTTTATTAAAATAACGTTTTGATGCTGTTTGGACACCATAGGTTCCTGCGCCTAGATTAATCGTGTTAAGATAATATTCTAGTATTGTATCCTTGTCTAGCTTATCTTCTAATTGGATAGCAAGATATTGCTCTTGTATCTTACGTTCTACTTTATCAATGAATGCTTTTTCCCTTCCACCACCAAAGATCTGGTTCTTCAGTAATTGCTGGGTAATTGTACTAGCACCTTGATCAAATTCTCCGGATTTTAAACCGTTAACTCCTGCACGGATAATACCTCTGATATCAATACCGTCATGCTCATAGAAACGTTCATCTTCAATCGCAATAAAAGCTTCTTGTACATCTTTTGGTATTTGATCAATAGTTACATATACACGGTTGGAATGTGCTCCAATCAAGTGCTCAATTTCATTCCCATCACGGTCATAAACAGTTGTAGTATAGCCGGTAGGGATAACATCGATTTGTGAAATGTCCGGAGCGCTGTCAATCAAGCCCTTAACAAAACCTAATCCAGCAAAGACTCCAACGATAGCTGTAAAAACAACAAAGGCGATTAAAAACCGAAAAAGAATAATTCTGGTTTTTGATACAAGACGTCTTGATGTGGATTTTATATTATGTTGTTTACTATCAATTCCTTTTTTACTGTAATTCATATAAATAACCATGCCTTTCATCAATGCCTGCAAACAATTTTTAAACAGAATTAATGTTATCATAGAAAATCAATGATATTTGTTTGCAAAGCATAATATTTGCAATTGAATGCAATACAAATAAATATGTGAACATTCATTTACAAGATTAATAATTTTTTATTGTCATCGATCTCTATTCGCATATATCCTGCCCCCTTATTATATCAAATGCAAGCTATGAAATAAAGACATAATTAATTCTAAAGTCAATATTAACCATAAAATGGAACTGGCATACAATGCGAAAATTTATATAAATAAATTCTGTAATCAATCATTATACTTCATGAAAACATATACAAATCCACAAGACGACAAGATGATATACACATTTCGTGAACATATGTCGAAATACAACGAACTATATAGTTTGGTGCGCTATAATTTGCTTTATTTCAGTATATTTTCTGTGTATAATGTATTTTACCAAATATTTTCTGATATTATATTACTTATGGGGGGTAATTAAAATGAAACAGTCAGAGTTACTATTTAGGAACGAAGTGTGTTTGGAAGATCAGAGAAAGATGAAACTTGCTTATTGTCTGATATCAGAGTGCTCACAAGAAGGACAATCAGAACCATACTATGGAATTCGTATTACGAAACATCTTGGAAACTCTGAGGAGACAGAGGAAGTAAATGGAGTATCATATTGTAAAGAAACAGTAATATCTATGATTAAAAAGCTATTTCAGTATGAAGTTACTCCAGTGCATTTGGTAGAAATTGTAGATGGCTTTATTACACAAGGGGCGTAGCATGACGTAAATAGTATATTTAAAAATCACTTAGTTACATAGCTAAAGAAATTTAAAGAAATATTTCTACATACAACAAAGGTTATGATTAAGTGAAAGGGTGGGGGCGACGATAAGTTTATCGCAACCCCTTTAATATCAGAATAATTGCACTTCTTTATCAATTATCGCATAATAATTTAATCCTAAATCTTCTAAAATAGCAGTTCCATTGGTGATTTCTGCTATTTTTTTGTGTAATTCTTCTACTTGGCTTTGAGGTATCAAAACAGTAATTTTAACGATATCCGTATAATCCGATGATAAGGTTGGAATGTTATCCTGTGCTAAATGATATTGAATTTTACCTATATAATTATAGTCAGTTATTATTTGAATACGAGCCCCCAGTTGCTTCGTAATAACCTTACTATGGGCGATACCCTCCAGGGTCGCAGATTGATAAGCTTTAACTAATCCCCCAGTGCCCAGTAGCGTACCTCCAAAGTAGCGGGTAACCACTACAACTAGGTTCGTAAGTCCATGATTAATTAGAATATCAAGCATCGGTCTTCCAGCTGTTTTACTTGGTTCACCGTCATCGGAGCAGTGCATAATGGGATGTTCGGTCCCTATGATATATGCAGAGCAGTTGTGTGTTGCATCCCAATACTTCTTTTTCATGGAATCAATAAATTCGTTTGCGGCCTCTTCTGTTTCAACCGGATGAACGGTTGCTATAAATTTTGATTTTTTCATGACGAATTCCCCAGAACCGCCTTCTATTATTGTTTTGTATGCTTCTACCATCCGATGAAACTCCTTTCTCTTGCTTTCTATATCGATGTGTAAATTACTATATCTTATTATAATGGAACTATTGCAATTTGGCTTAATTATAGCAAGATAAGCCTTTTACCGCAATACAGTAAGCTAAAAGCCTGTAAAATATTTGGGTAAACAGTTGTTCGAAATAGTTGCTATTTTATTCTACGAATGTTATCATAATGAAAAAGAATTATAAGACATACACCAATCTAAGGAGGAAAGAGCCTTGGCTTAAGTATGGATAGGCTCAATAATCTTAAGTATGAAACTAAGTAATCTATCTTGGTTGCCTGCGCTGATTATTATGATAATTATTTTCATGTTTTCAGCGAAGCCGGCGGATAATTCCAATGAAAGTAGTAAGACAATTGCAAACTTTGTTTTAAATACAATGGAAAATTTCAATATGATAGACGATACATTACTTGCAAATGATCGAGATGATGTACTGAATAATATCAATCATATAGTAAGAAAATTGGCTCATTTTATGGAATATGCCTTATTAGCAATGGCTATAGAATTTCATATGTGGGTTAGAAAAAGGAGAGGTGTTCGGTTGATCCTATTGTCGATCATTTTTACAAGCTTATATGCCGCTACCGATGAATTTCATCAGTTATTTGTGCCAGGGAGAAGTGGGGAACTAAAAGATGTGATTATAGATTCCGCAGGAGCAATTGCCGGAACTTTTTCCTTCTATCTCGCTATTTTAATAATAAATCATTATAGGAGTAGCCGGAAGAATTCCGACAAACATAAACCTGCGATTATAAGCTAATAGAGCTATTACATCAATCCAACAAATATATTAAACCAACGAATATATTAATCCAGCGATTATTCAGCAATAAAGCGGTTTGTATCCTGATCGTATGTGTAAGCAATGCTAGATAGCGTGTTTTCTAACCATGTTTTATCAATATTTAAGCTCAGACATAGATCATCAATGGAAGGATTCTCGTCCCTTAATTTCGTATTAATATAGCTTAGTAGGATAAAGGGATCCTTTGGTAGATTCATAAAAGTCTCCTTTCTTTAATGGCTTTCCTTTAATTATGCACGACTTTCTCCTTTTTGCAACTATTATTGTAATAAACTTTGACAACAGAAAAGATCCAAATATATGGAGGTGTTGGTATGGATTTGTTTGACTATATGAGAAATAAAACGATGAAGACGGAAGGACCATTAGCTTCTCGGATGCGTCCTACCTCGCTGGATGATGTGGTGGGACAAGGTCATATTATCGGAAAGGATAAACTGCTTTATCGTGCCATAAAGGCAGACAAATTAAGCTCGATAATTTTCTATGGACCTCCTGGAACAGGGAAAACAACGCTTGCCAAGGTAATAGCAAATACAACAAGTTCTATTTTTACACAGATTAATGCTACAGTAGCAGGCAAAAAGGATATGGAAGCTGTAATCAAGGAAGCAAAAAATAACCTTGGGATGTATGGAAAGAAGACTATCCTATTTATTGATGAAATACACAGGTTTAACAAAGGGCAACAGGACTATCTATTACCATTTGTTGAGGATGGCACCGTTATACTTATTGGAGCTACCACAGAAAATCCCTATTTTGAGGTAAATTCCGCTCTCATTTCTCGTTCCATCGTATTTGAATTAAAACCCTTAGAGAAGGAAGATGTTAAGACTTTAATTCTCCGTGCTCTTCAAGACAAAGAGAATGGTCTTGGCGTATATAAAGCAGTTATTGAAGATGATGCACTTGAATTCCTATCGGATATGGCTAATGGTGATGCAAGATCTGCATTAAATGCGATTGAACTTGGTGTGTTGACAACGGAACGGGCAGAGGATGGCTTGATTCATATTACTTTGGATGTTGCTTCGGAATGTATTCAAAAGAGAGTACTTAAATATGATAAGGGAGGAGATAATCATTATGATACTATTTCTGCCTTTATCAAAAGTATGCGGGGGTCAGATCCAGATGCGGCAATCTATTATCTAGCGAGGATGTTATATGCGGGGGAAGAGGTTGCATTTATTGCTCGCAGAATAATGATATGTGCGGCAGAAGATGTCTCCAATGCAGATCCCAATGCTTTGGTGGTAGCTACCAATGCTGCCTTAGCAGTAGAACGTCTTGGAATGCCAGAAGCAAGAATAGTACTTGCGCAAGCGGCTGCTTATGTGGCATGTGCACCAAAAAGCAATTCCGCTTACTGTGCGATTGATGCTGCAATGGAGGTTGTGGCTAATGAGAAAACCGCGACAATACCGCCTTATCTAATGGATGCCCACTATAAAGGAGCAGCCAAATTAGGTCACGGCATAGGGTATAAATATGCACATGATTATAAGAATCATTATGTAAAGCAGCAGTATCTTCCAGATGAAATTAAGGACAGAAGATTCTATATTCCCTCTGACAATGGATATGAAAAGAAGATTCAGGAGCATTTGAAAAAGATTAAGGAAGAAGCGTAAGTGGCCATAGAGATATAGAATGTACTGAAGTTCTTACAGGTATGAGTATTTAATGATATATTATAAAATTAATAAAAAATAAGAAGGCAGACAATAGGAGTATATCTTTATTGTCCGCCTTTTTCGTTCTTACTTACCTTGTTCACTAATTTCGTCAGATTTCTTTGGGTCATTTCTGTGAACCCATTTATAAGTTGCAATAAATAAATAAATCATAATCGGTATGATAACAGTACTAAAAATACTTGCTAGAAATAATCCTGGTGCTTTCTCTGTTGCAAAAAAGGCAGAAATCAGAGAAATCAGGTACATTGATGAGATTAAGATGATTCCTATAATAGCGCAGATACGTTTTACTTTATTCATGGGATATCCTTTCTGTAATTCGAATTCTGTTGAGGTGCTTTCCTCATATAAGAGATAGATTAACTTATATAGATTTTAATGTATGCAATCTCGAGTTACCTTTCGTGATTAGCCATTTAAATTAATTATATATATTGGTGTTATAAAATGCAATTAGGAATGACGAATTAATGTATATAACCGAACTTATCCCAATTATCGAATAGAAAATTCCCTATAAATACATAATATTAATATGTTAATAGTATAGGTGAAAGGCATGGTTATTATGAAGAAGGGACATCAACCCAAATGCATTAAATATATAGAGAGCAGTCCTATGTTAATTTGGGAAGGATATAAATTCATCGGCAATCGCGGGCGTAAGTTTGGTACCGAGGTTTTAGAAATGCGTTTGATGGGACAAAAGGTAATGGGTATCCGAGGGCCGCAGGCAGCTAGAATTTTTTATAATGATCGATATTTTAAGAGGAAGGGAGCAGCTCCGAAAAGAGTACAAAAAACCTTAACTGGCGAAAATGGAGTGCAAGGGCTGGATGAAGCAGAACATCGCCAACGTAAAATGATGTTTCTATCCATTATGAACCAAGATAATCTCGCGCAACTTAACAAGATCTTATTAAAGCAATGGAAAATCCAAAGCAGAAAATGGGAGCAGGAAGATAGTATTGTACTATTTGATTATGTGCAAGAAATGCTATGTAGGGTTGCCTGTCAATGGGCTGGAGTGCCATTAAAGAAAAGTGAAATTAAGCTTAGGGCAGATGATTTGGGAAAAATGGTGGATGGCTTTGGAGCGGTTGGACTAAGGCAATGGCAAGGAAGAATTGCCCGCAAGAGGACTGAAACTTGGATTAGCAACATTATTGACCAAATTCGTTCTAATAATTATAAGCCAAGGGATGGAAGTGCTGCATATATCATTGCATGGCATTATAATCTTACCGGGGAATTGTTAAGTAAGCAGGTTGCAGCAGTAGAATTAATTAATATCATAAGACCAATTGTAGCAATTACTACCTATATAGTATTTGGTGCTCTTGCAATGCATAAGTATCCAGAATGTAGGAGAAAATTGCAGCTTGGTGATGAAAGATATGCACGGATGTTTGTGCAGGAAGTAAGGCGCTATTATCCCTTTACCCCTTTTGTCGGTGCCCTAGTAAAGCAAAGCTTTCTTTGGAAACAACATTTATTTAAGAAGGGAACACTAGTATTATTGGATATATATGGCATTAATCATGATCCTAGGATTTGGGATTGGCCCAATGAATTTTATCCGGAGCGTTTTTTTGCATGGAAGGAGAATCCCTTTGATTTCATTCCGCAGGGTGGTGGCCACGCTTCCTCGGGGCATCGTTGTGCTGGCGAGATGGTAACGATAGAAGTTATGGAAGCGAGCTACCGTTATCTAGCACGGAATATGCAATATAAGGTTCCTCGGCAAAACCTTCATTATAGCTTAAGAAGAATTCCTACCTTACCGAAAAGTCGATTTATTATAAAGAAAATTCGTATTAAATAAAATATATAATAGGAACTTTTGCAAAGGAGTCAAGTGACTTGGGAGCAAAAGTTCCTATTTTTAAAAATGTCCTTATATAATAATGCCAAATTAAATTTACTTCCTGTTGTAAATTGTTACCACCCTCCAATATAATAAGAATAGGAAGAGGATTGGCCAATCTTATCTTCGAAAATGATTTTCGAAAGAGAGGGTATATAATGAAGGAAAGAGTTCAGGTATTTGGAAGATTCTTGAGCGGTATGGTTATGCCGAATATTGGAGCCTTTATAGCATGGGGATTTATTACGGCATTATTTATTCCAACGGGGTGGTTACCAAATGAAACACTTGGTTCCATAGTTGGACCTATGTCCAGTACGCTACTGCCATTACTTATAGCGTTTACCGGAGGCTACCATGTAGCAGGACACAGGGGTGGTGTTATTGG
>JAAYSQ010000306.1 GCA_012523925.1 Clostridiales bacterium | reverse complement strand
TTATAAAACCCCACAGCAGGTTGAAGATGAGATTCTTGCAGCTTAGTAATCTTTCTCTACGTATTAATATCATGCAGAGAGAAAATGTTCAACTTTTTGTGTCCAAAGTATTGACATAGGTCCAGCTGCCGTAAATTATACAAAGAGAATAATTGAAAATAGATTAAAAGTTTTTACTAATCATGAAATAAGCTATTATTTTGATACAGAAAAGGTGAGTGTTGAAGAATATTGTACATATTTGTTTAGGAT
The DNA here is from genome assembly GCA_012523925.1 of Clostridiales bacterium. GTDB lineage: Bacteria > Bacillota > Clostridia > Lachnospirales > Lachnospiraceae > Mobilitalea. Next base: position 1,475 of record JAAYSQ010000306.1, on the reverse strand, counting down.
GACACTTAATGTGGTTCGTCATCTGGGATTGATATTAGATTATGCACAAGATTATTCAATCTCAAGAAATGAAAAGATAAATATAAATACATTAAATGAAGCTGCCAAGAGATTTTATAATGAACGATTAGCACTGTTTTTCGAAGAAGGCAAATCGGCACAAATGACATATGATGAAAGAGTAGAAATTTTTCATCTTCACGCCTTATTGATAAGTATTATAGAGCGACAAAAGGAGATTAAAACAAGTATAAGAACAAATAAATATACTGCAAAAATATTCGATAAAGAAAGGACAAATCCTTATACAAGTCATTTTTATATATCTAAGAAAATAGAACACATCATGGGGACACTAGAACTCAATTTTTTTGTTAATAAATATAACGAGATGTCGAGCAAAAATGGAGAAAAGGTGTCAATATATGCGTTGAATTATGGGTTATGCTTAAATGAGAATATACGCTGGGGTAAGCCAGAGGGTAATGATGCAAGAACTTATTTTATAGAATCACCTTTTAATTTTAATAATCTAGTTATGCAGTTTTTGAAAGAGACAAATGAAATAGTATGTAATTCTTGTGGATATATATATACAGAGGATGATCTGGAATTTTTAAAAAGACATAATATGAATTGTCTTGAATGTGGTGCAAGAAGTAGTGTTGTTGTCAAGAAGAGAATATCTGAGAGTTTTAAGGATGAGATTGAAGAAATAGAAAAAAGAGGAAATTTGCTTGAGAGAGAACAGTATGCTTTTATGAGGTTGGCAATAATAAAAGGTGGACGTGTGACAGCAAGGGAAATGGCATTAGAACTAGATGTTACATCACAAAAAATAGGATGGATGACGAAAAAATTAGAGGAAGAGTATTATTACTTAACAAAAAGTAGAGAAGGTGGAAACACAGTATATACTATTTCAGAGTTAGGAAAACAGATGTTTTAGGAAATCTTAATTAAACTCCCCCATCGCCTCAGCATACCCTTGCAAGCCACCATCTCTGGAAGCCAATTTGGCATACAGTCCGGGTTCTTCCCTGACAAGCCTTGTAAGATAAGCAATATCAGAAGGCTCGTTCAGACGAACAGAAGTATTGCATTTTTGGCAGTTAAAAGAGACATGGATTTCATTGTTGAGGCTGACCTCAACACAGTCGGTTTCTGGGTTATACATTGCAAAGATTATTTTAGTCATAAGTGGCTCCTTTCGATTAACGCTATATGCGGATTGAAAGTACAGAGAAGTCGTGGGACGTCCTGAGTAGTCTGCCGTGTAAAACACGTATGCAACAGTTGATGTAAGGAATCTCTTGTTTTCGGGCTTTTCAAGCTATCAAAACGTTAACAAAGAGATAATAATAGATATAAAATTTCAAATCAAAGAGCTACAGAAATGTGGCTCTTTTATATTGCTCAAAATTTCTTATTCTTTATGATATTCGTTTTTGTTGACTTTAGTATAATAACTTTGT
>JAAYSQ010000305.1 GCA_012523925.1 Clostridiales bacterium | reverse complement strand
TTTTGTCGTATAATACAGTGAATACTGACCCGATTAAATATATTAAGTGGGCGATTGTTCTATCTCTATAATATAAAACATGGTAGAATAAAATAATATATTGCAATCTACAGATATTCTATATAAAGTAAAGCTTGGATACCTAAATGTTCTATGAATTAAAGGGCGAATGTAATGCTATGATTGAGTAATATACGGAAACCATGAACTATGTAAATATAAAATAATAATTGTAATAGGAGAGAATGAAATGAAGAAAAAAATATTAGTGACAGGTGCATCAAGGGGACTTGGCTTTAATATAACTAGGAAATATCTTGAGAATGGTGAAACAGTATTCGCTGGGGCAAGGGATATCACTTCGGAGAAATTACAAGCTTTAAAAGAAAATTATCCTGATACATTAATCCCTATTACCTTAGATGTTACTGATACAGCTTCCGTGAATGCTGCAGCTAAAAGTATTGGATCCTATACGGAACATCTTGATGTCATTATTAATAATGCAGCTATTCATAGTCCTACTTCTTTCGAGATTTTAGAAAGAGCGGATATTGATGATTGCATGGCAACTTATGATGTAAATAGTTTAGGACCATTACGGGTTGTCAAAGCGTGCCTTTCTTTAATTAGAAATGGTGATGGTGCGAAAATTATTAATATATCATCTGAAAGTGGAAGTATTGGTGCTTGTGGCCGTGATAGGGAATTTGACTATTGCATGACAAAGGCAGCGTTAAACATGGGAACAAAACTACTAGCCAATTATCTTAATAAAGATAAGATCCTTGTCCTAGCTGTTCATCCGGGATGGATGCGGACTGATATGGGTGGTCCCAATGCTCATTTAGATCCCTATGAAGCAGCTTGCCAGTTAGTGGAATTATTTGAAAAGAGGAATACACTAGATGGTCCTATATTTATTGACAATGAAGGTGAGGAGTATCCTTGGTAAGTATGGAATGTAATAGATTAAATACAAAGTGATTATTAAACATAATAAAACATTATATAGAAATATACAAAAAAGAGGTGGGTAGATGGAAACAGAAAGATTAATTCTCCGCGCTGCAAGACCTGGAGATGAAAATGATATATTTGAAATAAGAAATAGTGAGTATGTTCTAAAATATAACTGCATGTCAAAGATAACATTAGAACAATTGCAAGAGCAGGTTGAAAAGGATATAGACTGTAAGAACACCTTCTACATTGAGCTTAAGGAGAAACAGAAAGTTATTGGAGTCATTGATCTTGAAGAAGATGGTTTAAGATATGGGGTGAATTCTTTGAGCATTTCATATTATTTAGGAGAAGAATACTCTTCCAAAGGTTACATGACGGAGGCCTTACAGGAAATCATATCTTATGTCTTTGAGGAAATGCAGGCAGATGTTTTATCTGTAAGAGCATTCAAAGATAATATAGCTTCTCAAAGGTTGATCGAAAAATTGGGATTTACCTATGAAGGATGCATTAGGAGAGGTATCAAGGGGTATCAGGATATTATTTATGATGATATGATTTATTCTATTCTGAAAGAAGAATATGAATTGAGATAAAAAGTTACGTATAGAGCATAATATAAATAGAAACTATTGACATATTTAGTTGATAGAACAGGAATAACAAGCAAAAAGCCTACCACATCTTAGTGGCAGGCTTTTGCTAAAAAGGGGAGGATAAGTATTTAACTTTTCTTTGGTGATCATAATTGGAGGGGGAGTCCAATTATGAAAGAGCATACGCATTTACATCCTTTAACGGAACGTTTGGTTCCACATTAGGATATTACTATTATGATACATAATTTCTAAATTTATACATGAGAACCTTAAAATTTTATAGTATTTATTATAAATTTAACAATCATGAGAAATTATGTAGCTTCATTATTAAATAATTTAAAATAATTTCATATTGGTATTTTTATTTATCTATGGTATAATCCCAATATTGAAATTAGAACGATGGAAGGATGTAAGTTTCATGAGTTTATTACAAGAATGGAGAGATTATGCATATGCACATGATATGCAGAGCCGCTCCGGTCAGTTATTTTGGGCAAACTATTTTAATATGGAAAAGGAAGTGTATCAAAAGCTTCTTGCAAATCCGGACAAGGTTTATGAAGGTACCGTTTCTTCTTTAGCAAAAGAATTTGATATGGATCTGCAGCATTTTGTAGGATTTTTAGATGGTGTTAATGACAGTTTGGTTACACCCAATCCAATAGAAGAAATGGATGAGAGCACCAAGGTCAGCCTAGAATTTGATAAGGAAAAACTGTATTATAATATGGTTGAAGCAAAAGCTGATTGGCTATATGGTTTAGAAGAATGGGAACCTTTGCTTAGCGAAGAACGTAGAAAAGAACTTTATAAAAAACAGAAAGCTTCAGGTACCATTATTAAGGGTAAGAAAATTGGTAGAAATGAACCTTGCCCATGTGGTAGTGGTAAAAAATATAAGAGATGCTGTGGCGCTAACGCCTAGGAAAAAAGGATGCTAATATTACATTTATGTAATCTAGCATCTTTTTTAATTCTCAGAAATTCATAATTTATCCAGATAGTAGGATCCTGCGATCCTGCAATTGAAGAAGAATGCGCCACCTTATATGTATTTTATCAATCCTTCTTGTTATCGTCCGTTTCTTGTTTTTGTTTGTAAATCAAATATTCTGTAAATTTTCTTAGTTCGATTTCATGTTCTGGAGTCAATTGCTGGTATAGGTCAAAGAATTCAACTATATCTCTATCCAATACTTCTCCGCCTACGGGGAGGTAAGCATCAGAAAGTCCCAGTAAATAATCGATTGTTACATCAAAATATTTGGACAATACAATTAATTTATCAAAGGAAGGTTCATTTCTTTCGGATTCATAGTTTGAAATTGCTGTCGGCTTTAGACCTAGGATTTTAGCCAAATCACTCTGTGTCATTTTGTGTTTCTGGCGTAGCTGTTTAAGACGAATACTAAAATTCATCATTTTCCTCCTTTGATTTAATAAAAACTTGAAACACCTAGTAATAATTTTATAGGAATCGAATGTTACTGTCAATATATAAAA
>JAAYSQ010000304.1 GCA_012523925.1 Clostridiales bacterium | reverse complement strand
GCAAGAAGTTTACAATAATTATGCTTATAAACAAACCGATCATGGGAGCGCCTATAAGCTTTTGCTTTCCACCCAAGTATGTTGCCACTACAGCAATAGCAATGCATAATATAATAGCTATATATTTTTTTAAGTTAAAAGATGATTTTGTATTATCTTTAGTATTCATTGATGTTAATTCCTTTCTGGGTTAAAATATTTAAGAATGTGAAAAATATAACGAACTTTTTCAAAAAAATAATAAATATATATCCAGAAGAAAGCGATATACCAAGGCTTTCTTCTGGGACATATATTCTAGCTATGTAGTTTTTAGTTTAAATGATTCAAACTTTATAGCATTCTAGATTAGCAGGTAGCTCCGCCTTCAAGGTGAAGCTTAGCATCCAGGATTTCTTGCTTTCTATCAAGTAGATCATTGGATAGCAGTTGTGCATCTACATTTTCAAAGCCAAGTCTTTCAATGGTTTGAGCGAAACGTTCACCTGTTTTACCTTGTTCTCTATATAATAAGATGGCTTTTTCAACTACATCCATAACCTCTTCTTTAGTAGTGAAAACTTTACTTAGAGGAATTCCGTGAGAAACTCTTTTACCCCACATTCCACCGATATAAACTTTATAGCCAACTTGACCGTCTTCGATAGCATCAAAGTGACACTTACCAATGCAACGTCCGCAGTTATTACATTCATCTTTATTAATTTCAAGAACTCCATCAATAACTTTTGCTACATTGATTGGACAAGCATCTTCTACAGAACATTTTTTACAACCATTACATAAATCTTCATCGTAGTTAGGAATCATTTGCCCTACTATACCTAAGTCATTTAAGTTTGGTTTAACGCAGTTATTTGGGCAGCCTCCTACAGCAATTTTAAATTTGTGAGGGAGCTTTACTTCGGAATATCCATTGAAAAATGTCTCGTGGATATCTTCAGATAATCCAAAGGTATCAATTAATCCATATTGGCATGTGGTACCTTTACAAGATACAACTGGACGTACCTTAGAACCTGTACCACCGGTAACAAGACCTTCCTTAGCAATATATGCTCTAAAGTCTTCAATTTTATCATAAGGAATTCCTTGAACTTCTATCGTTAATCGAGTTGTAAAAGTAACAATACCATTACCAAAAAGTCTAGCAGCTTCTGATAAACATTTATTCTGTTCTGCTGTTATTTTACCGTTTACTGTTATAATTCTTCCAGAGAAGTTATCAGTACCTTTGTTGCTTAGAAAACCTAAGGCTTTTACTCTTTTTTCATCTTCTGGGCTAATTGTCAAACATGCCATAATTAAAATCCTCCATTAAGTAAGTTATAGTATTTATAATGTTAATTCATTAAAGGTGGAACCGCCTTCAAGAACTAATGTGTTAGTGTAACCGAAATGCTTTAAACGGTTTTGAAGCATATAAGCTCTTTTTCCTTTTGTACATACTAAAAGAAGTTTATCGTCCTTTGCATATTCGGGAAGTTCTCCATTAACCTTGCTAAGATCTACATAGCTAGCACCATCGATACTTGGACTAATAGAGGCATCGATTACCTTGTAGTCATTAGCTTCTCCATTGGCATAAGCACTAGAAGTTATGGTTTCAAACGCACCGCTTATCTTATTTAACAATATATTAACAGTGTGTGAGAATGGATGAATTGCTGTTGAGAATGGCGGAGCATAAGCTAAATCCATATTTTCAATATCGTGAAGGGTTGCTCCCATAGTAATTGCTGTAACTGCAATATCAACCATTTTGTCTATAGCACCTTTTCCTAGTACTTGTAGGCCTAACAGTTGCTTGCTTTCTCTATCTGCTATCATCTTAACAATAAAGAATGAAGCACCAGGATAGTAATGTGCCTTGTCGTCTACAACTGCTACAGCACTTACTGTATTAAAGCCAGCCTCTATAGCAGCAGCTTCTGTTAAACCAGTTCTTCCTACATTTAGCTCAGGAAGCTTAGCAACTGCTGTTCCTAGAACTCCTGGATAAGATAGCTTAGTACCGGCAATGTTTTTAGCAACAATTCGACCTGCAATATTAGCAGTAGATCCCATCGGGGACCAAGCAGGTTCTTTTGTTAGCCTATTGGTTACGGTAGTACAGTCGCCAACAGCATAGATATCTTCTAAATTTGTCTCTAAGAACTCATTTACTTTAATTGTTTTATTAGGCATTAGTTCAATGCCTGAGTCAGCGAGAAAATCTGTATTAGCTCTAATACCTACAGAAAGAATAACGGCATCTGCTTTGAAAGCACGGTTATTAGTTTTAACTTTTTCGACTTTTTCTTCACCAAGAATTGATTCAAGCCTTGTTTCGGTGAAGGCCATGATGCCTTGATCTGCTAGATGGTTTTCAACATACTCAGCAAATTCTTCATCAAAACCAGGAAGAATATGTTTTGCCATATCAATAACTGTAATTCTAACTCCTTGAGCAGATAAGTTTTCTGCAATCTCTAGACCTATGTATCCGCCCCCAACTACGACAGCACGCTTGATATCACCTGCTTCTACGGCATTACGTAAATTGACAGCATCATCCGGGGTTCTAAGATAGAATACATTTTTTAAATTAGCTCCATCAATTGGTGGTTTGATGGCTTCAGCACCTGTGGCAATAACTAACTTATCATATTCATACTTTAGTGTTTCTTGTGTCTTTAAATTTAGTGCATCTACGGTTTTATCAGTAGGATTGACTTTCGTAACTTCCATTTCAGTAAGTACCGAAACCCCAGTCAAATTAGAAAAACTTTCAGGAGTATTCACAATTAATTGATCCCGATCTGGAATTAGCTTACCAACATAGTAGGGTAACCCACAACCTGCATAGGAAATGTCTTTACTTTTCGTTAAAATGGTAACGTCGCAGTTGCGGTTTTCACGTTTTAGCTTAGCAGCAACCTTAGTACCAGCAGCTACACCGCCAATAATAAGAACCTTCATATATCCACACCTCTTTGTCTAAAATTTAACAACAATCCATATATAAATATATCACTTGTTAAATCATTAATAAAATGATATTATCTTATAATAATCATAGGTAAAACCTATCAATAAAAAGATGGAATAAATATATATGATTTAATTTCACATGAGAGGAGAAAATATGACAATTCGTCATTTAAAAATTTTTATTGAAGTTGTAGATTGTGGTAAAATGAGTACTGCAGCAACAAAACTTTTTATTTCCCAACCAACCGTCAGTCAAGCAATTAAAGAACTTGAGGAACATTATGGTTGTCTTCTTTTTGAACGTCTTTCCAAAAAGTTATTCATAACAGAAAAGGGTAAAAAACTTCTTTCCTATGCGAGAAACGTAGTAAAACAATTTGAAGACTTGGAAGCGATGATGCTTGAAAGTAATTATGTAGAGAAAATCAGAATAGGTGCAACAAATACAGTTGGGAATTGCATTCTTGGCGATGTTATTAAAGTTTTTAGGGAACATAACCCACAATTTGAAGTGTTTTCTTATGTAGGTAATACGAAAGAAATTGAGGAAAAGTTGTTAAAATCGGAATTAGATATTGGTATTGTAGAAGGAATTGTTAAAAGTCAAGATCTGATTTCTATTCCTGAAGTAAATGATTTCTTGGTATTAATCTGCAGTGCAGATCATCCCTTAGCTAAAAAGGAGACCGTTGAACTAGAAGATCTCAAAAATGAGAATTTTATCATGCGAGAGCAGGGCAGCGGAACGAGAGAACTTTTTGAGAGATATTTGTTAGAGAAAGGCGTACCGATAAGAATAGTTTCTGAGGCAAATAGCTCAGATACGATTAAAAAAGCGGTTATTGATAGCCAGTACTTGGCGGTACTTTCCATACGACTGGTTGAAGAAGAAGTTAAAAATGGCAAGATTCATGTCATACAAAATATGAATTCTGATTGGGATCGATATTTTAGTATTGTATATCATAAAAATAAGCATGTAACTGATGAAATAGAATATCTTATTGAAGTAGTTAAGAATTATAAGTATGTGGATATTCTACAGGGAAGAAGTTCAGGTAAATTAATAATATAATGGTTGTTCTGTATTCTATCTATTGTTACAGGATTGAATAGTTACAAAAAAGTGAAATTAAAAACTCGTGAATCTTCACGAGTTTTTTCATTATGCAGATATTAAAACATATAATATTAAAGATAATGAGAATTATTTTCAAAATTTATCGTTATTATATTGACAAAGATTTCGTGATATGATATCACTATATATAAATGTTAGGTAAGTCTAACTTTGTGTTATGACAAAAAGGTAAATATTAAAAAAGAAAGAATGTAAAAAGTGATTATTTAAATAAGGAGTGACATTAAGTGAAAGAAAAATATAAGGAAGAAAAGGCAAAGAGCATTTATTATGCAGAAGATGATCTTTCGTATACTATTACAGACGCACCAGAACTTGGGATTTTAAAAAGCCTGGGTATAGTTAAAAATGCATGTATTCGTAAGAGGATGACCCATCGGCTAGGTGGACCTGTATTAATTAAGGTGGAATCCAGTGAGATTGCTATCGGCAAAGATATTGCGGAGAAGATATTGGTGAGGGGGTAAATAAGATGGCTACATGTCATGAAGTAAATGAAGATGTAAAGGTGTATCAAAAGCCCAATAAGATACTATTAATGGGTAATCCTAATGTTGGAAAAAGTGTGTTTTTCTCAAATATGACAGGTATTCATGTGGTTAGTTCCAATTTTGCAGGAACAACTGTTAGTTATACAGAGGGAACAATTAAATTAGGGAATGAAACCTACCATTTAATTGACGTTCCCGGTACATATTCTATGGAAGCTACATCAGAAGCAGAAGCGGTTGCGGTCCGTTTTATGAATAGTAATCCGGTAGCAGTTCTATGTGTCCTAGATGCTACGAATTTGGAAAGAAATATTAAACTTGGTCTCGAACTTCAAAAATATAATGTACCTATTGTTTATGCTTTAAATTTAGTAGATGTAGCAAAGCGTCATGGTTCGGAAATTAATGTTGCTTTATTATCGCAAGAATTGGGTGCACCAGTTATTCCAACAGTAGCAGTTAAAGGTGAAGGCATTGAGGAAATTAAAGAGGAACTAGAGAAGGTTTTAAGTAAACCTTCGACTAAAAGCTGTAGCAATTGTTCTTCGTGTCCAGGTTGTAAAGGCAATGAAATTAATGCTTGGGACCGAGCAAGAGAGATCACCGCCCGCGTTAGAAAAAATGTGAGTGGCAAATTAAGTTTCTTAGATCGATTAGGCAGGAATATGCTAAAGCCATGGCCCGGCCTTCCAATAGCACTACTTATCATTATTCTATCTTTAGGAGTTATTGTGGGCGGAGGTAAAGCATTACGTGCAACTATATTACTGCCTTTAGTGAATAAGGTACTAGTTCCCTTATTTAAAGCACTGTTTACTAGAGTAATTCCGGAAGGGATTTTACTTAATGTCCTGATAGGTGAATATGGCATCTTTGTTATTGGATTTGAATGGATTATAGCTTTGATTTTCCCATATGTGTTCCTGTTTTATATCGTATTTTCCTTCCTAGAGGATTCCGGTGTATTACCCAGGTTAAGTGTTTTGTTCGACAATGTAATGCGTAAGATGGGAATTCAGGGTGGCAGTATGATTACCATTTTAATGGGGTATGGTTGTGCTGTACCAGCGATTATTGGTTCAAGAACAGCAACAACCAAAAAGGAACGATTAATTATTTCTTCTGTAGTGTGTTTTGCGGTGCCATGTATCTCGCAAACAGGAGCATTAATTAGCTTGTTTGCAGGATTTTCACCACTCTTATTGCTACTGATGCTGCTTTTATCCTTAGTGATCATGGTAACTGTATCTTCTGTTTTAGGGCGTGTTTTAAAAGGGAAAGTTGATCCAATGGTTATTGAAATTCCTAATTTATTGATGCCGAATGGAAGAGCCTATGGTAAGAAGTTAATGATCCGTATGAAACATTTCTTAGTAGAAGCAGAAGTACCAATGTTATTATCTATTGTTATTGCAGCAGTTTTAAAAGAAACCGGCTTACTTAGTTTGATTGCGGTATATCTTGAGCCTATCGTAAGTGGATGGCTTGGATTACCAAAGGATGCGGTTATCGCTCTAATCTTAGGAATAGTTCGTCGTGAAATGGCAGTTGCTCCATTACTTGCAATTGAAGGATTGACTGCATTACAAGCATTTGTAGGTGGAACCGTAGCGCTTTTGTATTTACCATGTTTATCTGTATTTGGTATCTTATCCAAGGAGTTTAATGCTAAAGTAGCGGTTGCTATTGGGCTTTCCACAGTAGTGAGCGCATTTGTTGTGGCAGGACTCATCAATCAAATTGCGCATTTACTTATGTGATAAATGTAAAAGTAAGGGGTAATTAATTATGGTCAAAGTGATACCTAAGACTACTAAGATTTTAGAACGATTAGCAGCAAAGAATGTAGCCGTTTATCGAACTTTATCACTATATTATAGAAGGCTAGTTAAGAATGAGGTGGCCTTAGCCAACATTCAAGCAACAGATAAGGTTCTATGTATAGGAGGAGGGCCATGCCCCTTTAGTGGTATATTGTTACATGAGTACACAGGAGCTCATGTAACAATTATCGATAACGATGATTGTTGCGTATGTATAGCAAGAGAACTGATAAAGAAAGTAGGATATACAGATTCAATTGATGTGCTACATAGTGATGGAAATAATTTTTCTCCAAAAGATTATAGTGTAATCCATATGGCAGTTCAAGTAAGTCCTATGGAGAAGGTTTTCTGCCATTTAAAGCAAGGATGTCGATATGGTGCAAAGATTTTAGTACGTTTACCAAAAAAGACATTATCCAATCTTTATTCGATTAATGATCTGTCGGTGTTTCAATCTTGTTGTGGAAAAGCAGTACATAGTTGGAGAAATGTTGATAGTACGGCATTATTTATTAAATCATAAGGAGAGTAGAAGCATGAAAAAAGTGGGATTAATATTGCTCTCCATTCTATTAGTAGTGATGATATGGCAATTTGATTTTTCGAATTTTCTTATAAGTATAAGACAAGTACCCCTGTTCGCATTCATAGGGTTATTAATGATACAAGTGATCAGTCAGCTTCTTGTTAATTATCAATGGTGTAGAATTGGTAAGATTATAGGGGGAAATCATGATTTCTTTAAGATGCTTTATGTGAATGCAAGAGGCATGATTATAGAATGTGTTACACCTGGAGTGAAAATTGGTGGTGAAGTAACCAGGGCTCTACTCTTGAAAAATGAGTTGGGATATTCAGCACAAGAGGCAGCGACCTTGGTAACGTTTCAGAAAATGGCTAGCTTTTCTAGCTTTTTTATGATAAATCTATTTGCATTTGCACATGTTTCAAGCAAAATTGAGATTTTTCAAGGCACCCTTGTAAGGATTATTGTATATTTATTTCTTTTAGCCTTAATTGGTTTATTAGTTGCAATTTTTACCTGTACCTCTTTCTTAGAAAATAGAGTAAGGAATATAATACCGAAACATAGATGGACAGGTGTATTACATACCTTTATGATAACCTTACTATCCAATATTAAGGTGTTAAAAAATATGAAAGGAGAGATGTATAAGCAGTTCTTTTTGTCTCTTAGTATATGGGTGCTATTTCCAGTGAAAATGATTTTGTTAGTACATTTATTTACTACAAATTTTGATTGGATTTTCTTAACGGAAGTTACATTTATATCCTATATGGTAGGGATGATTCCATTACTTCCTGGTGGGATTGGTAGTTTTGAAGCAACAATGACTAGCTTATTAATCATAATGCAGATTAACTCCAATGATGCTTTCGCAATAACATTACTATTTCGTTTCATTACCTTTTGGTTTGTTATTCTTATTAGTCTTATATATGCAGGTATATGGAGATGGAAAGGAAGGAAAAGATGAAATCCACAAAATTAAAGCATTTACCGAATGTACTTACCTTTTGTAATATGGCAATCGGTATTCTTGTTATTTGTTTAATGGTACACAATCATTCTTTATCCTGTATAAAGTTAGGTTGTTATTTGATTTATATTGCAGTTATTCTTGATTTGCTAGATGGTTGTTTGGCACGTCATTTAAATGCCTCTTCCGATATGGGTAAACAATTAGATTCATTCGCAGATTTCATTACTTTTGGAGTAGCACCTATCGCATTATTTATATCGAATTTGCAGTCTGTGCCATGGTTTATGATGATTATCATAGTAGTATACCCACTGGCTGGTGGATATCGCTTGGCTAGGTATAATTTACAAGGGCATTGTCTGTATTTTACTGGTCTTCCGATAACTGCATCTGGTTTTATATTAGTAACAATATTACTGATCAATAGCTATTCATATAAAATATATACATCAGGATTTATTGTCATTTATTTATTACTAAGTCTTGCTTTATCCATAATGATGGTAAGTAATATCCGTGTTAATCGTATATTACAAGTGAAGGATATCTGCGGTGATAAACAAGATATCAGTTAGAGCCATCAGTTTTATTTGCCTGCATAAACTTATGCATAGCGCGTATGGAATCGTTACTGATTACATGCTCGATACTGCAGGCATCCTTGTCGGCAATGTTCTCATCAACATGTAATACTTCGGTGAAAAATTTTAATACAGTTCTATGTTTTTTAGAGGTCGATTTTGCCTGCTCCAGACCGGCAGGTGTTAAAAAGACCTCTTTATACTTCTCATTGGTCACAAGTCCTTTGCTAGCAAGGGTTGCCATAGCATTGTTAACGCTAGCTTTGGTAACACCCATTCTCTCAGATATATCGGATACTCGAGCTCCCGAGTTTCCATGGGAAAGTTCATATATAGCTTCTAGATAATTTTCCATTGCAAATGTAAGTTTGTTCATTAGAAATCCTCCTCATAAGGTGCTGGTAGAACATCCTTTTATTACATTTACATTATACACATTACTATATGAAAAATAAACAAGCAGATAATATTGGACTTTATATACATTTTTTTATTTATACCTTGACAAAGGTTTGAATTCATCATATAATGGTTGCACACAATTAAATTGTGTTAAATCCATAATAAGTATACTCATTAATTAATAACTAATAAATTTTGTTTAAACCCGCTATACTAAGGGAGATAATGTCCTATTACAAATAATATTAAATATATAAGGAGGAATATAGATGAGTAAATTGTATGAGAATTTAAATGAACAAATGAATTTTGAATTAGAGTCTGCATATATATATGCAACTATGTCAGCGTATTTAGATCAGCAGAATATGAAGGGTATGACACATTTTATCGATGAACAAGTAAAAGAGGAAATGGAGCATGCTGGAAGAATTAAAAAGTTTCTACAGGAAACCGGACATGGTGTAAAATATCGCCCTCTAAATCCAGGTGATGGTGAGTTTGATTCTATTGAAGATGTATTTAAAAAAGCACTTGAACATGAAAAAGAGGTTACATCTCGAATTAATGATTTGGTAAAAGAAGCAAGAGATGAAGGTGACCAAAGAGTGCTTAATCTCCTTGCTTGGTTCGTTGATGAGCAGATTGAAGAAGAAGATCTATTTGGCGTAATTGTAGAAAGATTAGAAAGAATTAACGGCCAATGGAGTGGTTTATATATTCTTGATAATGAAATGGCAAATAGGTAAATTGCATATAAAAAACATATAAATCATCTAAAAAGAGCAGCTATCAAAAGCTGCTCTTTTTATGACTAAATTGCTATAAAATGGTACCCTTGTGTGATATAATGTCCACGATAAGCAGATTAGTCAATTGGAGTAGGAGGATTTACCGAGCTTGCTCGAGTAAATCATCATACGACAATTGATAAGTGCAACGTGAGCGAGTAAGCGAAGCTTATGAGCT
>JAAYSQ010000303.1 GCA_012523925.1 Clostridiales bacterium | reverse complement strand
GAAGATAAGAATCGTTATCAGACAGTCTATGCAAAGTACGAGGGATCAGCTGCGGCTCCCACAGCAGGACTTCATTTTACCAAAGAACTTCTAAAAGAGATAGAAGAGATGGGAGTAACCATTGCCAATGTAACCTTGCATGTTGGTCTTGGTACCTTCCGACCGGTTAAGGTAGAGAATATCTTGGAGCATCATATGCATACAGAGGCTTATCAAGTAAGTAAGGAGGCAGCAGAGCAAATTAATGCAACTAAGAAGCAGGGAGGAAGAGTTATCTGCGTTGGTACTACCAGCTGCAGAACTGTGGAATCTGCTGCAGACGAGAATGGAATTGTTCATGCAGGAAGCGGGGATACCTCTATCTTTATCTATCCGGGCTATCAATTTAAGGTTCTCGATGCTTTGATTACGAACTTCCATCTGCCAGAATCAACGCTAATGATGTTAGTATCTGCTCTTGCAGGACGGGATCCTATTATGTCAGCTTACGAAGAAGCGGTAAAGCAAGGGTATCGATTCTTTAGTTTTGGGGATGCGATGCTTATTCGATAATCAGCTCTCAAACTATTAGTAATATGAACACATATTCTGGTGGTTTTCCCATCAGTTGGTTTGAATTTTACTATCCAAGTAATGTTAATCTCTCGATTGATTATATTTATATGAATTTTACTAATCATTTTAAAATTGATATCTTTGCATTTTTTATGAACACTTTATTGATTATGTTATTTATCACTTTATTGAAAAAGAAAATCAATTACTTTAGTAAAGAGAGTCGTGTTATTAAGTGAATGTAATAAAATGAAGTGGTGAGATTATGGATAAAAAGAAAGCGACAACTTTAATAGTTGTAATAATGCTGTTTTTTTTCTTGGCTGCTAAATTTGGATTTACTTCTTATGGTTCAACTCGTAAAGTTCTTTTTTCTGAAAATAAAGGCGTTAATTCATGGTCTGCTGATTATCATCTTCTTTCAGGCCATATAAAAAGGAATATGTATGTAGGTAATAGTATTGAGCAAATTATAGTTGATATTAAAACTATCAAAGGGGAAATCGGACTTGAAATTAAGGATAAAGATGGAGATATTATTTTTTTAGAAAATAATATCCATACTTCAACCTTCGAAATTGAAGCTAAGGGGTGGATAACTATTCGTATTGATGCAAGATCCCACGAAGGTGGTTTTTCAGTAAAATGGTAAATATAAAAGAATATTAATATTTATCAAAATTAAACAGAGAATAAAAACTCCAGCTTACAATCATAAAAATGTAAGTTGGAGTTTTATTAATATATACCTTGTGTTGCATATGTAAAGAGCTGTTTGAAATAATTATTACTTCATCTTTGCAAGGATACTTCTAGCAACGCTAATACCATTCGCAGAAGCTTGCTGTAAGCCCCTTGTAATACCGGCGCCATCGCCGATTGCTCGCAGGCCCTCCACGCTGGTTTCGAAGTCTTCATTGACAACAACTTTGTTGGAATAGAATTTTACTTCAACACCATATAGCAAGGTTTCATCACTAGCTATACCAGGGGTAACCTTATCTAGGGCCAGGATCATTTCCTTAATATCCACCATGATACGATGTGGGAATACAAGGGATAGGTCTCCAGGAACTGCATCCTTTAAGGTGGGGATTAAGTTATTTCTACAGAGGCGTTCCTCGGTTGTTCTTCTTCCTCTTTGGAAATCACCAAAGGTTTGAACTAGGATTCTACCACCACAGAGCATATTACTTAGCTGTGCTATGTACTTACCGTATTCGATTGGTGTGTTGAAAGGTTTAGTAAAGTTTTTGGATACTAGTATCGCGAAGTTAGTGTTATTTGTCTTAAATTCCGGTGATTTATAAGCATGTCCATTGACAACCGCAAGATTATTTTCATAATATTCAGTAGCAACTTCACCAGAAGGATTCGTACAGAAGGTACGTACTTTATCATCGAAGGTAGGTGTATAATATACAAGTTTCGCTTCGTAAAGGTTTTTATTTAAGAATTCCATAACTTCATTGCGAACTTCAACACGGACACCGATATCTACAGTACCAACCTTGGTTTCAATGCCATGATTTTTACAGATATGGCTGAACCAATCGGAACCTTCTCGACCGATTGCGGATACCACTTCGTCTGCGAAGTATGTATCTCCCTTGGTTGTAGTGATACCTTTCACTCTATTGTCTTCGATAATAATTTCTTCTACCATGGTATTAAATCTGATCTCTACGCCACTAGCTTCCAAATGTTTTTGTAATAAAGTATATATCTTATAACCTTCATCTGTACCGAGATGGCGGATTGGGCATTCGATTAATTTTAAGTTTGCATTGATTGCACGTCTTCTAATCTCTTGAATTTCATTTACTTTATTAACACCATATACATTTGTATCGGCACCAAATTTTAAATATATATCATCTGATTCCTTAATCAGTTCAACTGTTTTGTCATATCCTAAAATTTCAGGAAGGTTGCCACCAACATCTGGGGATAAGGAGAGTTTTCCATCTGAGAATGCCCCAGCTCCTGCAAAACCTGTTGTAATTGAACAGGGTTTACATCCGATACATTGCTTCGTCTTTCTCTTTGGACAATTTCTTTTTTCAATGGATCTTCCCTTTTCCACCATCAGAATATTTAAATTTTTGTTTTCTTTAATTAATTCATAGGCACAAAAAATACCGGACGGGCCGGCTCCTATGATAATTACATCGTACTTTCGCATTAGCAACACTCCTTCATGTGTTAATTACTATTACCAAACATTGCCTATTTTATCATGAAACAACCATCTATGCAAGATTTTCTTTGAGAATTTAATTATGTATGTTAGAATAAAAATCAATATGCAAAAATGAACATAAAGTGAGGAATATTTTCTTTTCTCTTGTCACAATATAAATTTTTATCTACATAGAAATGGAGTGCTAAGTTTGAAACCAAATATTCTATTTTTTGATATCGATGGGACGATATTAAGCCATCGGACATTTACAATATCAGATAGTACCAGAAATGCCATTAGATTGGCCCGTGAGAATGGACATATCGCCTTGATTAATACTGGTCGCACCAGTGCAGAGATGAGTGATGATATCTTAGAGGTGGGCTTTGATGGTTGTATATATGGATGTGGAACACGGATCGTTTATCAAGATAAAGAGCTGCTTCATGTAACACTTCCTAGCAGTATGATAGCAGAATTAATACATGATCTGAGAAAATATAAGATCGAGGCAATCTTTGAAGGAACTAATGCGATTTATTATGAAAAAGAATATACAAACCAGGTTGCTCGGGAAATCAAATATGATCATATGCATCGAAATAATTTCCGTGTTGAAAGCTGGGATACTCCGGATATTAGTGTTGACAAGTTTTGCATCTGGCCATCATCCAAAGAGGGGCTTGATGTATTTATTGATAAATATAGGGATAGGCTAGATTTTATTGATCGAGGTGAGGGATTCTATGAAGTGGTTCCAAAAGGTTATTCCAAGGCAACCGGTATTGAATTCCTAATCAAGCACCTAGGTATCCCCCATGAGAATACCTATGCTCTTGGTGACAGCTCCAATGATCTTCCTATGCTAGAGTATGTTAAACATAGTATTGCTATGGGAAATGCAAGTGATATTGTTTTAAATATGGCTTCTTTTATAACTAAGGATATCGATGAAGATGGGATAGAATATGCACTTAAACATTTTCATATAATTTAATACGAAAGTGTCATCGGTGTTATATCTTGATTTTTTACTGTGCATCTTTATTATTACAATAATAAATGTGAGTAAAGCTATGTTATATAAGGTTTGCCCTTGACATTTTAAAAATTGTTGATTAAGATAAGAATAAAATAAATAAGGAATAACGTTGAAGGTGAATTAGTAACATATATTTCCCCGCCAGAGAGAATGGGCCACCGGCTGTAAGCCTATTTCGGGTTCTGATATATTGTGAAGTTCGGCACTGGAGTTGCTTATAAGATACTGATTGCGGGTGCTTTCCCGAGAGGGTAGAAGATAAGCCGGTTAAGTTCCGTTATAACTTTTGAGAAGTCAATAATTATTGGCTTGAATTTGGGTGGTACCACGATGCTTTCGTCCCTTTGGAGACGAGAGCTTTTTTTATTTAATAGGAAATTGCTGAGCAATTTCTATTAATAAAAAGAGTTATCATAATAACTTTTTGATCATATGGACGTAAATTTATTAGGTTTTTACCGATGGTAACTTGTGATAGCAAGTGTAGTATGATTGAAAATATCGATTAGGAGGAATGAAAATGTTAGAGAAACTTGAACAGATTAAGCTTAAATTTTCAGAGGAATTAAATGCTGTAAATTCCAATGATGAACTTGAGAAATTAAGAGTTGCATTTCTTGGTAAGAAGGGTTTGGTAACAGAGGAACTAAAGAACCTACGTAATCTTTCCAAAGAGGAAAAGAAAACTGCAGGTAAAGAGATAAATATTTTAAAAAGCAAGATTGAGCAAGCAATCGTTGAATATCAAAAGACTTTGGAGGAAAGGGAGTATCAAAAGGAAATAGAGAATGCTGAAAGGTACGATTATTCCATCCCTTCCGAGAAGCCGATTGGTACGCTTCATCCGATTACCATTGTTCAGAAGCAGATTGAAGATATCTTCAAAACCATGGGCTTTATTATTGAAGATGGGTTGGAAATTCAGACGGAATATAATAACTTTGAAGCGGTTAATATTCCTAAGAATCATCCAGCCAGGGATATGCAAGACACCTATTATTTAGAAAATGGCCAGATATTAAAGACCCATACCTCAGCAGCACAGAATACGATTATGCTTAAATATGGTGCTCCGAATCCTGGAGAAACCCTAAAGGTGCTTTTCCCCGGTAGATGCTTCCGTAATGAGAATATCGATGCCAGCCATGAGAATACCTTCTTCCAGTTAGAAGGAATGATGATCGGAGAGGATATCTCCATTTCCAATCTTATTTATTTTATGAAGGTGCTTTTAACCGAGGTGTTTGAACGAGATGTGAAAGTTCGACTTCGCCCAGGGTTCTTCCCCTTCGTGGAACCGGGCTTTGAGTTAGATATTAGCTGCTTAATCTG
>JAAYSQ010000058.1 GCA_012523925.1 Clostridiales bacterium | reverse complement strand
TTATTCGTAAATCGTATCAAATAAAAATATTTAACGAATTCCAGTGAACTAAACTATCCCCTAAAAATTAGATCTAAATATTTAACTTTTGAAATTTTACTTCTAGTTTGTTAAATAGACATGTAATTACTATAGAAAGTTGATACCTAGGAATGATTGTAGAGGCCTGCATTCTGTGATAAAATGTTACAATGTGAGGTGATATCTTTGAAGAGAAGTGCCAGCAAAATGTTTGCCCGAGGATTTATAAGATCCTTATTAATTATTCTGGTTATGATTACTATTGCCACAGTCAGTTATAGAATAGTAATGCATATGTGGGATATACCGGTTCCGGTGACTGATGAATTGATATCGACTAGGCAGCAGGAGGAAGAGCCAATTACCCAAGCAGTAATCGATGACATTTCTAAGAATTTGATTTTTAATTATGATGATCAGACGGGTGACATTCGTTCTATTCTGCTGGAGATTTTTCACCTCGAAGAGAAACGAATGCAATATATTACAATACCCATAAGAACGCAATTTACCATGTCTGAAGCTTTGTACCGCAAACTAGTATTGGTTCACCCGACAATTCCGCAGGTAATAAAACTTTCGAATATAAGGAAGTATTTTGACGAAGATACTGTATATGATTATGGTACACTCATATTAGAAGACCTGTTAGGTGTAGATATTAGCTTTTATACGGCGCTTCCCAATAGTATTTATGAAACCATGTTTACTACAAAAGAATTAATCAATACCAATAGTAGTACTACAACATTAGAAACAGTGGAAAACAATGATAATGGTGCAAGCTGCGAAGTTTTCTCGGAAGAATATATAGCATTTCTAAAGACGATCAAGACAGAACAAGGTTTGCGTGACTATATTGAGGAGATATATCCTTATTTTAAGTCAAATCTATCGCTAGCTGGTAAGATGAATTATTTAGAAAGCTATTGTCGAACATCGCTTAGTAAGGTTACATTTGATAGAATTGAAGGTATAAATCAAAATAGTGCGTATATTATCGATCAGGCATTGGCTAAGCAGCAGGTGGAAAGTTATATCGCAGGGTATGTTTCTACTAATGAATAAAAAATTAGCAAGTGCGTACGATAAAGTTAATACTATAGAGTAAGCTAAGGAGTAAATATGACAACTGATAACACAAATAATAAATATATAAGATTAGTGAAAAAGTATTTCATTCTTGTTGTAGGGATTTTTATAATGGCATTCGCTGTTAATCTAATCTTTGAACCATTTGGTCTCGTAACCGGAGGGGTATCTGGCCTGGCAATCGTAATCAAACATTTGACGGGCCCATTGATCGAAGGTGGTGTACCCATCTGGCTTAGTAATATTTTATTAAATGTTCCTTTGTTCCTTCTTGCATATTGGATAAAAGGGAAAAAATATATACTTAACACACTGGCTGGAACAATTATTTTTACCATAGCACTCTATATTATCCCAGTTTATGATCTGCAATTGGAAGATAAACTGCTAGGAGCATTGTTTGGTGGAGCTTTAACCGGTATAGGTATAGGATTAATATTTGCCGTATCTTCATCCACAGGAGGAACAGACCTACTTGCTGTTTTGATTCAAGAAAAGAAAAGGCACCTATCAGCGCCTCAGATACTTAATCTGATTGATGGAGCCATTATTGTCGCCGGTGCTATGGTATTTGGAATTAGTAATGCTCTTTATGCGATTATTGCAGTACTTATCACGACAAAGGTCTCTGATGGTATTCTTGAAGGTCTAAAGTTTGCTAAGATGGCCTTTATTATTTCTGATGAATATGAAAAAATAGCAAAAGCTATATTGGTTACATTGGATCGTGGTGTAACTGGCATCTATGCGAAAGGAATGTATTCAAATAAGGAAAAAAAGATGCTTTTTTGTGTCGTTTCTAAAAAGCAAATCGTAGAAATTATAGAGATAGCCAAAAAAACAGACCCAGATTCATTCGTTATAGTGAGTGATGTTCGTGAAGTAGTTGGGGAAGGATTTATTGAATATAGACAGTAAATAAAACGTATTTTTAGCCGATTATCGGTAAATCTACTTATTTTATCGGCTTGTATACAAAATATACAAAAGGGTAATTTTTATTTTGTTAAAATGGGATATGGTGTAAAAAAGACAAATGGTGTATCATTACGGTATAGTAATAGTACAAGAGTTTAGAAATTGTACAATAAATAGGAGGATATAAAATGGCAAGTTTATCATTAAAGAACATTACAAAACAATATCCTAACGGAGTTGTCGCAGTAAAAGACTTTAACCTTGATATAGCTGATAAAGAGTTTATTATCTTTGTCGGACCTTCAGGTTGTGGTAAATCCACTACGCTTCGTATGGTTGCTGGATTGGAAGAAATCACAGAAGGTGAGCTATGGATAGATGACAAGTTAGTAAATGATGTAGAGCCTAAGGATAGAGATGTTGCGATGGTATTCCAGAACTACGCTTTATATCCACATATGTCAGTATATGATAATATGGCTTTTGGCCTTAAGTTAAGAAAAATACCTAAGGATCAGATTGATAAAGCTGTACATGAAGCTGCTAAGGTTCTTGATATTGAACATTTATTAGACCGTAAACCAAAGGCTCTTTCTGGTGGTCAGAGACAGCGTGTTGCTATGGGTCGTGCAATTGTACGTCAGCCTAAGGTATTCCTAATGGATGAGCCTTTATCTAACCTTGATGCTAAATTAAGAGTTCAGATGCGTATTGAGATTGCTAAGTTACACAAGAGATTAGAAGCAACAATTATCTACGTAACACATGACCAGACCGAGGCGATGACACTTGGAACAAGAATCGTAGTTATGAAGGACGGTCTTATCCAGCAGGTAGATACTCCTCAGAATCTATATGATAAACCACAGAACTTATTCGTTGCAGGATTTATGGGATCTCCTCAGATGAACTTCCTCGATGCAGTTATCTCTAGAAATGGTAATGATGTTGTTGCAACCTTTGGAAATAACTCACTCAAGATTCCTGAAGCTAAGGCTAAGAAATTAATCGACGGTGGTTATGAAGGTAAGACAGTTGTACTTGGTATTCGTCCAGAAGATGTTCATGATGAAGAAATGTTCATCAATAGTTCACCAGATAGCGTTATCGAAGCGACTGTAAGAGTATACGAGTTATTAGGTGCAGAAGTATTCTTATACTTCAACATTGATGAAACTCGTGAAATCACTGCACGTGTTAATCCTCGTACAACAGCAAGACCAGACGATACTCTTAAGATTGCATTTGATATGTCTAAACTTCATATCTTTGATAAAGATACAGAGCAGGTTATTGCTAACTAATCTTTATAATTGAAGATTAATCAATTCAGGTAAGTGTATGTATAAAGCTTGCTTGAGAATTTATAACATATTTAATATAATATAGTACAATATTTACGGGAACACAGTAGTGTTCCCGTTTTTTTTGAACATTTATAATCAAATATATTTTCTTGTTTAATACCGCGACGAATTACATAAAGTAATAGAAATACCCTCTAAAAAACATAAGTTTAGTATATGAACAAATAGATGCTTTATAAAATTTGATAGAAATATACGAAAAACTTAATGAAAATTTTGTGTTTTTAGTTTACTTATTATGATTATAGTGCTAAAATGAAATTTAGTTATATATGAATTATTAAAAACAATTAGAAATATAATATAAAGGAAGTGAACATATGATTTCGAATCAAATTCTACAAAGTACAATTGATGGGCTGAAAGGAATAACACGCACTGACATCTGCGTTATGGATACAGAGGGCAAGATTTTGGCTACAACGATTGATGGAGCAGAGCAATATGAAGATGCTGTTTTAGCATTTGTTTCTTCACCGGCAGATAGTCAGGCTATACAAGGTTATCAATTTTTCAAAGTGTTTGATGAGCATCAATTAGAGTATGTAATACTAATTAAAGGGGATAGCGAGGATGTATTTATGATTGGTAAGATTGCATCTTTCCAGATACAGAACCTCTTAGTTGCTTATAAGGAAAGATATGATAAAGACAACTTTATTAAAAACCTTTTACTTGATAACCTGCTTCTAGTTGATATCTATAATCGTGCAAAAAAACTTCATATCGAAACTGAGGCAAGACGTGTGGTTTATATTATTGAGACAAAGAACGAGAAGGACACCAATGCATTAGAAACCGTACGTAGTATTTTTTCTGGGAAAACGAAAGATTTCATAACCGCTGTAGATGAGAAGAATATTATTCTTGTGAAAGAGGTAAAGCCATCTGAATCTTATGATGATTTAGATAAAACAGCAAAAGTTATTCTCGATATGCTGAATACAGAAGCAATGACCAAGGTACATGTGGCTTACGGGACCATAATTAATGAAATAAAAGACGTGTCCAGATCATACAAAGAAGCAAAGATGGCATTGGATGTCGGCAAGATTTTCTATAGTGAAAGAAATGTTATTGCTTATAATAACTTAGGTATTGGTCGTTTGATTTACCAACTTCCATTGCCTTTATGTAAGATGTACATTAAAGAAATATTCGAAGGAAAATCCCCAGATGATTTTGATGAAGAGACATTAACAACCATTAACAAATTCTTCGAAAATAATTTGAATGTATCCGAGACTTCAAGACAACTATATATCCATAGAAATACCTTGGTATATCGCTTAGATAAATTGCAGAAGAGCACCAATCTTGATTTAAGGGTATTTGAGGATGCAATTACACTTAAGATAGCATTGATGGTAGTAAAATACATGAAATATATGGAGCAAATGGATTATTAATATTCTGAAACATAGCTGTTGTAAAACAACTTCTACAATTAAATATAGTTGTTTTGCAGCAGCTTTCCATTTCATGTTATGGTCAATTGTCAAATAGAATATAGAGAGAATAGAATTTCACACCAATTAAATGAGTAGCTAGTAAATGAGTAGCTAGCTTCTCATTTATAAAATTTTTAGCAGGCAGTAAAGAAAGGGATGTTATAATTATGAAAAAAAATTTTATAACTGGGTTACTATCTGGTATATGTAGTTCGATCCTTTTATTTGCTATTGTAGGAACGCTCTATGTTATGGCAGATGGTAAGGTAGATATTAACCGTAATAATAATTCCCAAATAGAAACTCAGGAAGATGGACAGTCGGCATTGAAAAGTGAAGGCTATAAACAGGTTCTAGACAAACTAACATTCTTAGAGATGTTAGTTGATAGTTATTATCTAGAAAATGTAGATCCAAAGATGTATGCAGACGGAATATATAAAGGTTTTATTGGCAGTCTAAAAGATCCTTATTCTACTTACTATACAGCCGATGAGTATAAGGCATTAATGGAAAGTTCCTCAGGGGTTTATCATGGGATAGGTGCAACTGTTAGCCAAGATGTAAAGACTGGGGTAATCACAATAGTAAAACCCTTTAAAAAAGGTCCTGCATATGAAACAGGACTTCTGCCAGGAGATATTATCTATATGGTAGAAGGGGAAGAGGTAACCGGAGTTGACTTAACAGAAGTTGTTTCCAAGATGAAAGGTAAGGAAGGTACTAAAGTTAGAATATCGGTAATACGTGAAGGGGAAACCAAGCCAATGGAATTCACAATTACAAGAAGGAAAATCGAGGTTCCTACCATAGAGTACCAGATGTTAGACAACAAAATCGGTTATATAGAAATTAGTGAATTTGATGAAGTCACGGTTTCGCAATTTAAAGAAGCAGTAGATTTTCTAGAAGATAGTGGAATGCAAGGACTGGTTATTGATGTACGGAATAATCCTGGCGGACTTTTAGATTCTGTGTGCATGATGCTAGATCGTCTGCTACCGAAGGGATTACTGGTATATACCGAAGATAAGTATGGTAACCGTGTAGAGAAGGAAGCAGAGGATGCTAAGAAAATAGAAGTGCCTCTTGCTGTAATTATTAATGGAAATAGCGCGAGTGCATCGGAGATATTCGCTGGTGCGATACAGGATTATAATTATGGAACGATTGTGGGCACAACAAGCTTTGGAAAGGGTATCGTGCAGAAAGTTATTCCACTAACAGATGGAACAGCTGTTAAACTGACGATTTCAAAGTATTTCACACCAAAGGGGCGTAATATCCATGGAACTGGAATTGCACCGGACATTGAAGTGGAGCTCGATGAGGAATTGCTAAAACAAGTTGAAATACCGATGGATAAAGATAATCAACTCCAGGAAGCAATTAAAGTGGTTGAGCAAAAGATAAAAAAGAAATAAATCGATAGACCTACTTAATGTTATAAAAATTATATGTTTAATCAACAGGGTACCAATATATTCAAACAAATCATTTGCCTGTTACCTTAGGGGGATACAGTATATGGATATATTGGTACCTTTTCGAAATTAAATCACTTATTAAGATACTCCCACATCTCTTGGCCTTAGAAATAAAGCTGATTTGGCATTAAATTATAAATAAATTTGAACTATAAAGAAACTATAAAGATGCTAAATGATGAAAGTAAATAACACTAAGTAGTAAAGATATGGGTGTATGTGTCGATAAAGCAAGATGAATTCTTACTATAATATTTGAAATAAGTATAATGATAATTTGAAAATTACCGATAAATATTATAGAGCTGAATGAAAAAGTAATAGATAGGTGGTGATTAAATGCGAATAGATGCATTTAACAAAGTAAGTAAATTATATC
>JAAYSQ010000302.1 GCA_012523925.1 Clostridiales bacterium | reverse complement strand
GATCATTATGATTACAAACCATCGAATACCATGGTAGCTGACGAGACTTATATCAAAGTCCGTGGTATCAAGGGTTATATCTGGTTCATCATGGATGCTGTGTCCCGATCAATCCTTGGATATCAGGTTTCTGACAACCGAGGCGTTGGTCCATGTATTATGGCAATGAGGATGGCATTTCGTCACCTTAAAGAGCTTCCGGAGAACTTCCGCTTCATAGCTGATGGATACAGTGCTTATCCTCTTGCTGCTCAGCAATTCCTCCATCGTTTTGGTGATTCCTTTAAATTCGATATCACGCAGGTAATAGGCCTTACCAATGATGATGAGGTTTCTAAGGAATACAGGCCTTTTAAGCAAATGATAGAAAGGCTTAATCGTACATTCAAGGCTTCCTACCGTGTTAGATGTGGCTACGATAATTATGATGGTGCGAATTATAACGTATCTCTCTGGGTAGCCTACTATAATTTCTTAAGACCTCATAAGATCACTGGTTATAAAAGACCACTAAATAAGGTAGAAATGCTTACTGGTGCTGATAATATGCCAGGTAAATGGCAGTTGCTAATCTTACTAGGTCAGCAAACGATTCTAAATCTGCAAAAGCAACAAGCCGAAGGCCATATCTGTTCTTAGATTTATGAGCCAGAGGTAACAATACCAGCCACCGAAATATTGATTTCGGCCGTGCCCTTGATAGCATGGCAAGGCAATGCTAAAATGCTGTGAAGTAGACGGTAATAACTATCTGTTCCTGAGTTTCTTCGCCGTCGGTAATTCTTTCAGAGCATTGCTTTGCCATGCTGTCAAGGGTGGCGTTAGCTGCCAGTACACTATATTTTGCAATTTTCAAGGTTCTAAAAGAGCCATATTCTTTGACTCAGGGTTTTCATAGTTCACTTTACACTACCATGTAATTTATGTAATTATATCACAATAAGATAATAATTGTAAGATTAAAAAGAACTCATACTTGACAAGGAAAGTATTATTGTATACAATCTAATGAATTAGAATATAATATTGATTTTTGTATTAATAAATGATTTAAAAGTTTAAGGAGAGTAAGGTATGGAGAATCGCAGAGTATTTAGAAATTTACATAATAATTTGCTTGAGCTAGAGGAATATATGTATCCCCTTGTGGATGTAGAGAAGCCCAATGTGTTTCGTAATCTATTCCCATATGACGAAGTACCAAAGATTGCATTTAATGATAGAATCGTACCTCATAACTTTCCAGATGAAATATGGATTACAGATACTACCTTTCGGGATGGGCAACAATCTAGAGAACCATATACAACAGATCAGATTGTAACAATCTATGATTACTTACATAGATTAGGTGGTCCTAAGGGAATTATAAGACAGAGTGAATTCTTCTTATATAGTAAAAAAGATAGGGACGCCGTGTATAAATGTATGGAAAGAGGATATGATTTCCCAGAAGTGACTTCTTGGATTCGAGCAAGCAAAAAGGATTTTGAATTAGTAAAAGACCTGGGAATGAAAGAAACAGGTATTCTTGTAAGCTGTTCTGACTATCATATTTTTTATAAGATGAAGATGACTAGACGGGAAGTAATGAACTATTATTTAGGAATTGTACGTGAATGCTTAGAGATAGGAATATGCCCTAGATGTCATCTTGAAGATATTACCCGCTCTGATATCTATGGATTTGTAATTCCATTCTGCTTAGAATTAATGAAACTAGGGGATGAATATGGAATGCCTATAAAGATTAGAGCATGTGATACCATGGGAT
>JAAYSQ010000301.1 GCA_012523925.1 Clostridiales bacterium | reverse complement strand
TTATTTGTGTTTCTTTTGTTATAAGTGAAACGTACTAGACGTAATCTACCAATGATATCAGCGATTACTAAACATACAATAGTAAAATCAGACATAATGACTCCTCTAGTAGGAGTTTTTTTGTTTACTGCAAAGAAATAAATATCATAGATAATGCAAATTAGGCCTTAAACTTGATGTACATCAATTTATTATTAGAAATTTATTGATAATATGTAGTTAGAAAGATGATAACGAAAAACAAAGGGAGGATTATTTTATGAGAAGATATAAGGAAGCTAAAGAACGTAATTTTAAAAAACTAGAACAATATATACCAATTGTAGACCGGGTTCATGGAAAAAGTCACCCAGAATTCCATGACGTGCGTAGAGTGTTTGATTGCATAAATCACAAAACAAAAGAAGCGGGAGCGGATAAACCAGAATTAGATAATGAATTTAAACAATTACGAGAGATCACAGCCAACTATACTGTACCGGGTGATGTATGTGAAAGCTATGAAGCTGTATATAAAATGCTTGCGGAAGTAGATGAAGCATACTCTGGGAAACCGTGTAACAATTGAATTTACATCATCAGGGATGTTGTAAGTAAAGTGTACAAATTGACAACTGCAAAGAGGTGAGCGTATCGCTTACTTCTTTGTAATTGATATCAATGGTATCTACGATATAAATAGTTTAATTAAATGAAATTGAAATTAAAAATATTAAGGAGGAGGAAACATGCAGCGTTATATTTTAAGTAAGAAGAATCAAATCACATTGATCAGTGGAATATTAATTGCTTTTGCCTTTGCTAGCAAATGGATAACGAATAATATAGACATTTTCGCTGTGGCACTGATAATTGCTTCTATATTAGGTGTTGCACCTATAGCTATTCAAGCTTATCAAGCCTTGCGAGTAAAAGTCGTAAGTATTGATGTTTTAGTAACCATCGCCGTTATAGGGGCCTTCATGATTAAAAACTATGAAGAATCAGCTATTGTAACATTTTTATTCTTATTCGGTGCTTTTCTAGAACAACGAACATTGAATCAGACGCGTATGGCAATTAAAGAATTAACGGAAATGGCACCAGAGAGTGCATTCAAGAGAATGGAGAATGGCGAATTTGAAGAAGTAGAAGTCGACGATGTAGATGAGGCAGATATTCTTCTAGTAAAAACAGGTGCCAAAGTTCCTGTTGATGGAACTGTTTTATCAGGTGAAGGGTATATAAATGAAGCAAGTATAACAGGAGAATCTCTTCCCGTTGATAAAGAAAAAGGTTCGAAAGTTTATGCGGGTACCATCTTAGAAAATGGTACGATTCAAATCGTTGCTGATCGCGTTGGAGAAGATACAACCTTTGGCAAAATTATTGAATTGGTAGAAGAGGCACAAGACTCAAAGTCAGAGGCTGAGCGTTTTATTGACCGCTTCTCAAAATATTACACACCAGCTGTACTTGTATTATCATTTGTCGTATGGTTAATTTCACGGGATATAGAACTTGCCATTACAATTCTAGTTCTCGGTTGCCCTGGAGCATTGGTAATCGGTGTACCCGTATCGAATGTCGCTGGTATCGGAAATGGTGCACGTAATGGTGTACTACTAAAGGGGAGTGAAGTTATTCATGATTTCAGTCGTGTTGATACAATTGCATTCGATAAAACAGGTACCCTAACCATAGGAGATCCATCGGTCGCAGAAACAGAATACTATACCGATAAGGTTGATGAAACATTAGCTTATCTGGCAAGTATTGAACGAGAATCGGATCACCCATTGGCTAAAGCAGTCTTACAAAAGATTGGAGAAACTAGATATTTTCCTGTTGAAAACACAGAAGTTGTAAAAGGTGGCGGAATTGTAGCTAGTGTCAACGGGCACAGAGTGGCTGTCGGTAATGTTGCC
>JAAYSQ010000300.1 GCA_012523925.1 Clostridiales bacterium | reverse complement strand
TCGCTCGCGTTGCGCGCTGCATATGAAATAAGGCGCGATTCGGAAACTGAAATACGTTTCCGATCACGCCTTTTTTCATATGCAGCTTTGCTTATTCGCGCAAAAAGGAGCGATTAGAAACATGATTTGTTTCTAAATCGCTCCTTTAATTCGTAACAAGGAATATCGTTCGGTGAATTTATTCACCTTCTATTCATTCAACTTGCTGATTAATATTTACGTTTTCTAGCCGCTTCAGATTTCTTTTTACGTCTTACGCTTGGCTTTTCATAATGCTCCCTCTTACGGATCTCTTGTTGGATACCGGCTTTCGCGCAGCTTCTTTTGAATCTGCGGAGAGCACTGTCTAACGTTTCATTGTCTTTTACGATAACATTTGACATAGTCTCACACCTAACCTCCCTCCAGTTGTGTATTGTGCTTACAACTGTTTGGGTCTTATTTGAATAGCACTACATAGATTATAGCATATTTTTCATTTTCGTCAACCGTTTTCTGATGATGTCTTATCTATTGCTGATGCTATGATATACTATAAATTTGGCGCAATAATACGAAATATTATTAGTATTAATTTAAATAATATATTTATTTATTTTATCTGCTCCGCCAATACTTCTTTAGCCTTAGCGATTGCCGCATCAATACCTTCTGCGGACTTACCACCAGCTTGTGCCATATTTGGACGTCCACCACCGCCACCGCCAACAAGGGTAGCCAATTGCTTAACTAGGTTACCTGCATGAGCACCCTGCTTTATAGTACCATCGGTCGCCATAGCTAGTAAACTTACTTTATCTGGTGCTGTGGAGGAGGCCAATACAATAACACCTTCCCCTAACTTCTCTTTCAGCTGATCACCTAGATTACGAAGGCCATTCATATCCAGTTCAGGAACCTTAGCAGCAAGAAGTTTTACACCCTTCACTTCCTCTACCTGGTTCATAACATCACCTAGAGAACTCTTGGCTAACTTACTCTTAAGGCTTTCATTTTCAGCTTTCAGAGCTTTAATTTCTTCAATATAACTTTCAATCTTAGCAGCTAAGGCATTTGGCTCTGCTTTTGCCACCTTTGCTGCATTGTGAAATTCTTCTTCCACTTCTTTATAATATGCAAATACACCATCGCCTGTTAATGCTTCAATTCTTCGTACACCTGCTGCGATACCTGTCTCAGTCAATATCTTAAAAGCAGTTATCCCAGCCGTACTCCTTACATGGGTACCACCACAAAGTTCTTTACTAAAATCTCCCATGGCAACCACACGAACGTCTTGGTCATATTTTTCACCAAAGAGAGCCATAGCTCCTTCTTTTTTCGCATCTTCTATATTCATAACCTTTGTAGTAACAGGGAGATTTGCTGCAATCTGCTCATTAACCATTTCTTCTACCCGGCTGATTTCTTCCGGTGTTAATGCGGAGAAATGGGTAAAGTCAAAGCGGAGACGATCTTCACTTACATAGGAACCAGCCTGTTCAACATGACTTCCAATTACATTTCTCAATGCTTTCTGTAATAAGTGGGTTGCACTATGATTCTTGGCCGTATTAGCTCTCTGTGTAACATTTACCTTTAGAGCAACCGTATCTTTTACATGGAAAATACCTTTTACTACAGTTCCCACATGACCAATCTTACCACCTTGAAGCTTAATAGTATCCTCTACTTCAAATTCAGCTTCTCCTGTACTAATAATTCCTGTATCAGCTGCTTGTCCGCCACTAGTTGCATAAAATGGTGTTTCCTTTACTAGGATTGTTCCTTTTTGACCTGCTACCAGTTCTTCGGTCAGCTCATTTTCCGTAGTTAATACGGTAATCTCTGAATCATAGGACAAATTATTGTAGCCAACAAATTCAGATGTAATGGCTGGATCAATCTGCTGATAAACAGTTTCCTCAGCACCCATATAATTAGTTGATCCCCTGGCACTACGGGCAGTATCTCTTTGTACTTCCATAGCTTTCTTAAATCCTTCTTCATCTATTCCAAACCCTTTTTCTTCAAGGATTTCCTTGGTCAAATCAATCGGGAAGCCATAGGTATCATAGAGTTTAAAGGCATTATCGCCAGATAGAACTTTTTCTTTTCTTTCTTCCATTTCCTGTTCCATTTGTGACAGAATGCTTAAGCCTTGATCAATCGTTTTATTAAACTTATCTTCTTCAATTGTAAGAAGTTTTAGGATATAATCCTTTTTATCCTCTAATTCTGGATAACCATCCTTAGATTCAG
This sequence comes from Clostridiales bacterium, assembly GCA_012523925.1. GTDB lineage: Bacteria > Bacillota > Clostridia > Lachnospirales > Lachnospiraceae > Mobilitalea. The sequence goes on along the minus strand of JAAYSQ010000300.1, from coordinate 109 downwards.
CAATCACGGTCTTTGATAGATCAGCAAGAAAACTTTTCTTTATACCAAGTAATCTACCATGTCTAGCCGCACGACGAAGTAATCTACGGAACACATATCCACGACCTTC
>JAAYSQ010000299.1 GCA_012523925.1 Clostridiales bacterium | reverse complement strand
GGTTTAACGCACATATTTGGGGCTTGTAAAAGAAAATATAAAAAGGTATAGTAAAGGTGTGAATTCTATTAACATATCTTTGGTGAACTCCATCTTTATATTTCCTACAGTAAAGTTACGCAATCTTGTAGAATTATACGAATTGACAAATATAAAAAAATAGTATATCCTTAATACAGAAACCGGTTTCCTAGGGAGTAACGATATGATATCTATTAATGATGTAGCAAAAAAAGCCGGTGTGGCAAAATCAACGGTGTCTAAAGTTTTAAATAACTATCAATTAGTCAGTGAAGAGACCAGAGCCAAGGTGGAAAAGGCAGTAGAGGAACTTGGTTATGTGCCCAATACACTTGCTGTATCTCTGTCCAAAAAAACATTTAACCGCATCGGATTAATTGTAGATATCCGCCATAACAGTCAGTTTATAGATGAAATTGACATGAAATATTTGATTGGGGCATACGAAAAGTCCAAAGAATATCAAATTGATGTAGTGACCTTCTTTAGCTCCCAGTTTGATGATATGAGTTCCGAACAATTAAGCGCCTATTTAAAGTCGCAGAGGATAAACTGCCTCATAATTTATAATTTATCTTCTGAAAACCGGAATTTACATGAAATAATAGAAAATAAGGAATTCTATTGTGTACTTGTAGATTCGCCTATCTTTAACGAAAAGACCTCATCTGTGTCCATTGATCATTATATGGCTCAGTATGATGTTGCCAGGTTAACCATCGAAGAAAGCAATATTAGAGACAAAATATTATATATTGCCGGTGGCAGGGGCGGCTATATAACCACTCAAAGGTTAGAGGCTGTTCGGAAGTTACAAAAAGAATATCAATTTGAGCTAATTGTGGAATATGGTAACTTTAACGAGTATAAAGCAAGAGAAATTGTGTTTCAATGGGGCAGAGAAGTTAACATTATAATCTGTGCATCTGACTTAATGGCCATTGGTGCGGTATATGCACTGACAGATATGGATATCTTCAGACCTGTATGCGGTTTTGATGGTATTTCACTGATGGGTTATACCAAAGCTGGCATGAATACAGTAAAGCAGGATTTTGTTCAAAAATCCAAGCAGGCATTTGATGAATTAAAAAAACTGCTGGATGGTGGAAAAGGCTGTCATATCGAGATGCCTTATGAGCTTACTAAGCTTGGATATATGGATGTTATCCAAAAATAAATAAAAAAACATATCCTTATGTTTTTTTACCCTTTTCGGAAACCGTTTTCCGAGTCGTCAGTACTATCAGACAGTATTATTTAAAGATATGTATCGACTATTTAATAAGTCGAATTATACATATATTAATAATCAACAGCAAAAATTAATAATTCAAAAATGTTAATTGCAAAACTTTATTTGTGCCACCTGTTGATCCAACATGTTCTTTGCCAGCCCCCTTAGACGCAAAGCAAAAGATCAGCAATCGACATCAAATTCGTTTCGCAATTACCAAAATTGATTAGGGTGTCAAAAGGGTGTGTATCAATGACACCGAAAGTGCTTTTGACATCCTGATCCAAAATTCAAAAAATGGAGAAAGGATGCCACAAAGAATTTTTTCGAGTGTGAAAATTATACACAGATATAAGTGGCAGTATCGCAAGACTTGCGATATGGACGGTAAGAGTATGAGAGAAGCAGGATTACTTATGCCGGTTGCATCCCTTCCTTCTGATTATGGAGTAGGGGATTTCGGAAAGTACAGCTATAAGTTTGTTGATTTTTTAAAGAAAACAAATATGAAGATATGGCAGATTCTCCCTTTAAATCCTTTAGGGTATGGGGAATCTCCTTATCAGCCCTATTCTTCTTATGCAGGAGATGAGCTGTATATTGATTTAGTCAAATTATATGAGGATGGACTGTTAAGCAAACGTCCGCCTGCATACCGGAAAGACAGTACCAAAATCCATTATGAAGATGTCAGAAAGTACAAAGAGAAATACTTAAAAGAGGCATTTAAAAACTTTGTACCAGATTCTGATTATAAAAAATTTACAAGTCAAAAATGGGTTTATTTATATGCAGTGTATCTGACTTTCAAGAAAAAGAACGATTTAAAATGCTGGAACGAATGGAAGGCAGAGCATAAGAACTGGATTACTGACAGGGCATTTGATGAATCTGTATATGAGGAAGACATTCGCTATGAAATGTTTATTCAATATCAGTTTTATCGTCAGTGGATGTCATTAAAGAAGTATGCCAATGATTCAGGCATTAAGATCATGGGAGATATACCTTTTTATGTTGGTATAGATTCTCTGGATGTTTGGGGAAATCAGGAAGATTTCCTGTTAGACAAGGATGGTCACCCCATATTTATAGCAGGAGTTCCACCAGATTATTTTTCCTGTACCGGACAAAGGTGGGGAAATCCTATTTATAATTGGGAAAAGATGAAAGAAGACGGATTTAAGTTCTGGTTAAACCGCATTGGTTATAATGCCAAGTTATTTGATATTGTACGTATTGACCATTTCCGGGCTTTTGATACTTACTGGAAAATACCTTCTACCTGTGATACAGCTATTGAAGGGGAATGGGTAGAGGCTCCCGGCTATGAATTTTTCGACACATTGTATGCAACCTATCCTGATATTAATATTGTTGCAGAAGACCTGGGAGATATGAGACCAGAGGTTTATCAGTTAAGGGATTATTATAATCTGAAAGGTATGAAAATTATACAGTTTACTTTTGATCCTTTAGAAGGAAATAACAACTTTATCGACAGAGAGAATATGATAGTATATACCGGTACTCATGATAATGAGACAATACTGGGATGGTACGAAAATCAGTCTGGAGAAGTTCAAAAGGAGACAGATTTGCTACTTTATTCCCTGGGCTATGATATCGGTTCCATTTCACATCGGTTTATTCGCTATACACTGGATAATATTGCGGACATGGCAATTATACCAGTACAGGACGTTCTGGAATTAGGAAATGAAGGACGAATCAATACTCCGGGTACTCTGGGGGCTCCTAATTGGAGATGGAAGTTAAGTAACTTGGATAAATTGGATGAACAGGCAGAATTTCTGGCTGAAGCAGTATTATTAAGTAAAAGGGCAGGTGAGGACATGGAAGTAACAATTCCTACAAAAGATCCAAAGAAATTATTTGAAAAAATATTAGAACAAGAGTATGGTAAAACCATAGCCCAGTGCTCAAAGGAAGAGCTACTGACCGGATTATTGGGTATGGTAAAACGCTTAGCTGTTGAGAGAGAAGAATCAAAAGATAAGCGTAAGCTTTATTATATCTCTGCAGAATTTTTAATAGGTAAATTACTGTCCAACAACCTGATAAATTTAGGAATTTATGAGGATATAAAGGAGCTGCTTGCCATCAATGGTCACAGCTTATCAGAAGTAGAAGAAATAGAACCAGAACCTTCTTTAGGAAATGGTGGGCTTGGACGTTTAGCTGCTTGCTTTTTAGATTCCATTGCCACTCTTGGACTGGCCGGAGATGGAATTGGCCTGAATTATCATTTAGGTCTCTTTAAGCAGAAATTTGAAAATAATTTGCAAAAAGAAGAAAAAAATCCATGGATTGAAAATACTTCCTGGCTTACAGACAGAAAGAAATCCTATGAAGTTGAATTTGGAGGATTTAAGTTAAAATCCAGACTTTATGATATTGATGTCATTGGATATAAGAACCGTACCAATAAACTACATTTGTTTGATACAGAGCTGGTAGATGAAGGCCTGGTAGGAGATGGAATTGATTTCGATAAAACAGACATTGAACGTAATCTTACCTTATTCCTGTATCCTGATGACAGTGATGAAGCTGGTCAGCAACTGCGTATTTATCAGCAGTATTTTATGGTTAGCTGTGGTGCCCAGTACATTTTAGAAGAGGCCATAGCCCGTGGAAGTAACCTTCATGACCTTCATGAATATGCGGTAATTCAGATTAATGATACACATCCTAGTATGGTTATTCCAGAATTAATTCGCTTACTGACAAAACAGGGAATTGATATGGATGAAGCAATCGATATCGTAACCCAAACTTGTGCTTATACCAATCATACCATACTGGCAGAAGCCCTGGAAAAATGGCCAATTGCTTATTTAAAGAAAGTAGTACCTCAGCTGGTTCCAATTATAGAAATATTGGATGACCGCATAAGACGTAGGTACGGTAAGGAAGAATTGGCAATTATCGACAAGCAGGGAAGGGTTCATATGGCCTCCATGGACATTCACTATGGCTTTAGTGTAAACGGTGTTGCAGCCCTCCATACGGATATTTTAAAATCTTCGGAATTAAATCATTTTTACAAAATTTATCCGGAGAAATTCAATAATAAGACCAATGGTATAACCTTCCGTCGTTGGCTGTTACATTGCAACAGGGAACTTACTTCTTATATTGAAAGTCTTATCGGAGACGGATTTAAAACCGATGCCATGGAGTTGGAAAAATTACTGGCATATAAGAAGGATAAGAATGTCCTTAACAAACTTATTGAGATAAAACAGAATAACAAATTAAAGCTAAAAGAATGGCTTAAGAAAAATCAGGGTATCGAGGTAGATGAAAATTCTATATTTGATATTCAGATTAAGCGCCTTCATGAGTATAAACGTCAGCAGATGAATGCTTTATATGTTATTCATAAGTATATGGAAATTAAAAATGGTAAATTACCTGAAAGACCAATTACAGTAATTTTCGGCGCTAAGGCAGCCCCAGCTTATATAATAGCCAAAGACATTATCCATTTAATACTTTGCTTACAGCAGCTAACTAATAACGATCCTAAGGTAAGTCCTTATCTTAAAGTTGTTATGGTGGAAGATTACAATGTATCAAAAGCAGAAGTGTTGATACCTGCCTGCGATATATCTGAGCAGATTTCCTTAGCTTCTAAGGAAGCAAGCGGTACTGGTAATATGAAGTTTATGCTAAACGGAGCAGTTACCCTTGGTACTTTAGATGGTGCTAACGTAGAAATCAGTGAATTAGTTGGCGAAGACAATATTTATCTCTTTGGTGAAACCAGCGATAAGGTAATTGAACACTATAGCAAAGCAGATTATATTGCAAAAGAATATTATGAAAAAGACGAAGATATAAAGAAGGCATTAGACTTTATTATTAGCGAAACTATGCTGTCTATCGGAAAGAAAGAAAATCTTGAAAGACTTTATAAGGAAATTCTAAATAAAGACTGGTTTATGTCCTTACTTGATTTTAAAGATTACATCAAGGTAAGAGAAGAGGCATATAAGGATTACGAAGATAGAACAGCATGGGCAGAAAAAATGCTGATAAATATTGCAAAAGCCGGATACTTCTCATCAGATCGTACAATCAATGAGTATAATGAGGATATTTGGAAGTTAAAGTAATTAAAAACTAAAAATGTATGAATGCGCAATGTTGTGCATAAATATTTCTGACTAAACTTCATAACTTGAATTCAAAAAAGTGAAATAAAGGCTCTGCGTCAATAGTTGGGGTGAGATTCGCTGGATCTCACCTCTTATCTATGTTTGGAGCCACTTTAATGTTTGGTGTCTATAATCCCTGTTTTTGGGCATGCGAAATAAGCCTCTCATACACCGACCATTATTCATTATATAGAGCAATGTATTATCCTGGTTCGAAATCTCTTAAAGTTCT
>JAAYSQ010000057.1 GCA_012523925.1 Clostridiales bacterium | reverse complement strand
GTTGCTATTACAAGATGTATACCTGCAGCTCTTGCAAGCTGTGCCAAACGGCAGATTGCATCCTCTACCTCACCAGGTGCAACCATCATAAGATCTGCTAACTCATCGATTATAATAACAATCTGTGGCAGCTTCTGGTAGTTTTCATCCTCTAAATCTTCTACAGTTGAAGCTTTTTCATTATATCCCTTTAAATCTCTTACACCTGTATCTGCAAATTTCTTATATCGTTCCATCATCTCTACGACAGCCCAGTTAAGAGCAGCTGCTGCTTTCTTCGGATCTGTTACAACTGGAATTAGCAAATGAGGAATTCCATTATATACACTCAGCTCTACTACCTTTGGATCAATCATGATCATTCTTACATCGGAAGGATTCGATTTATATATAATGCTCATGATTAATGTATTAATACAGACAGACTTACCGGATCCTGTAGCGCCCGCAATTAATAGATGGGGCATCTTAGCGATATCCGTAACAACCGTCTTCCCACCAATATCTTTACCTACAGTAAATGCAATATCAGAAGGATGATTTTTAAATTCTTGACTCTCAATCATCTCTCGTAAGGAAACCATAGAGTTTTCCTTATTAGGAACTTCGATGCCCACCGCAGCCTTCCCAGGAATCGGAGCTTCAATCCGAATATCTGCAGCAGCTAGATTTAGCTTGATATCATCTGCTAAGGAAGTAATTTTGCTGACTTTTACTCCTTGCTCCGGTTGCAATTCAAACCTTGTAACAGCAGGCCCACAGCTCACATCGGTAATGGTTACATTAACACCGAAACTATCGAAGGTTCTTTGAAGTTTCACTGCCGTTTCTTTCAATGAACGTTCAATGGAACTTTTATTTGTCTTTGTCTTAGGTGCCGATAATAACTTTGCTGGAGGGAATACATAGACCTTTCTCTCAGCAACTTGATTGATTTCTAGTTTTTCTACATCTGTAGAACCAGCTTTCTTTCTAGTGGAACGAGTTGAAGCTTGCTCTTGCTGTCCTACTGTTTGTTGAGTGCTTTCTACAGCCGTCTCATCATTACCAATCGATCGTTCTACACCTGTATCATGCTCCATATTATTCGTATCTACTGAATTATTCTCATTATCATCTTCGATATTACCGAATTTACTACGTAGTTCATCTTTATAGGTAGGCAATGGTTCGTTATCTATATCAGTTGTAATATCTATAGAGGCTTCATCCAATGGCTTGTCCTCATTCTTATTGAAAAGATGATCCAAATTCAAAGAAGGAAGTTCATCTTTATTTTGTTTGTTTTCTTTTCTGTTACGAACATCATTGATATCTATGACAGAATCCTTATCCTGCTTTTCCTCCTTTGCCATCTTGGATTTCTTACCAGAATTAAATAGAAAGGTCTTAGGAGGACGGCGAGTGGTTGCTTCCTGTGGAAATTGAGCTTCATATGCAAGCTGTTCTTCTCTAGCTAATCGCTGATATTCCTTCCGCTCATGATAGGCCTTATTCCCTTTCTTTGCTATATGGGTGAGTAATGCCTTTCCTGTAATTACGGTAAGTGAAATTATCATGGTCGCAATTAAAATAATATAAGTTGCTACGGTATCGAACAAACCACAGAATATCATGACGATGATTCCTCCAATAATTCCACCACCTCTTCGATGATCTCTGGCATCTGTAAAATACTCAAATATTTTCATATCTGGATCATATGAAAACATCTGAATAAGAGCAGCAAATGATATTAAGAAGACTATAGCACTTAAAATTTTTCTTCCGGCTTTCTTGCTACCTGGATTGGATATACGAAATGCCGTAATAAAGAACACAGCAAAAGGTAGGATATAAGAAAGGATCCCCATTAAACCAAATGTGAAATCGCTAAAAAACTTACCCACTTTACCACTTAAGTCAAAATTACTTAAGAACAGTAATATGGATATTACCAGTGTGACTACAAGTATAATTTCATCCTGTATCATACCGCTTTCACGTATGCTTTTCTCCTTTGCTGTGTTCTTTTTATTTCTTTGTGTTTTTGTTGATTTTTTATTTTTTGTATTTCGTTTCGAAGCCACTTTTCGATCCCCCTTATATGACAAAATGGCTGATTACTGCAATAATCCCTATGATAAAACAATAATAAGCAAATATTTTAAATTTCTTTCCCTTAACGATGACTAGCATGGTCTTTATACACATATATCCTACTATTCCGGCAACGATCATTCCTGCTATGTATGCGTAGATATTGGATTGCCCTACTTGATTTAAGGAAAAGTCTTTAAGTTCTAATAAAACTGCTCCCAGAACTGCAGGAATTGACATAATAAAGGAGTATTTCACAGCAAAATCACGATCAAAACCGCATAATAGACATGCGGTAATTGTTGTACCAGAACGTGATAGGCCGGGTATTGTAGCGATTCCCTGTACAAGACCAATGAGTCCTGCATCCTTATAACCCGCTGTTCCTTCTGTCTTATTGCCAGCATTTATCCTATCAGCTATCGTTAATAGAATACTAGTTAATATCAAACTTAAACCTGGAACTAATAGTATCATCCCGGCTATTTCAATTGCATCCTGAAAGACATACCCGATAATAGCGGTTGGGATTGTGGATACGATAATCAGCATAACAAATTTACGATATGGTGTTGATATTATCATTCTATAACCATTTCTTCGATTCATGAGCACATTCGTAACCCATCGCCCTAGATTATAAAGCAAATCTCCCATTATTTTTAAAGATTCAATAATCAACTCTTTAATATCTATCCAGAATGCGACAAATATTGCTATTAGGGTTCCTAAATGAAGTAAAACATCAAAAAGCAACCCTGTTTCCAATTCAATATTAAGTACATGCTTCATAATTGCTAGATGTCCTGAACTACTGATTGGCAAAAACTCTGCCAATCCCTGGATGATTCCCATGATAATTGCCTTAACAAATCCCATTATTCCTCCAGTTAAATACTGCTATTTCTTCCAAGAAAAATATGCAGTATCCAAATTTTATTATACCTTTTATAAAAATGATATGCAAGTCAAACTTCCTTTACTACCGGGAACACCATATAATCTGGCAATTACACAAATATACTCATTAGATTACTTAATACCTAAACATAAATACTATCGTTACCAAATTTCAATCAAGATTAAGATTTGCTTAACTTTTTTTATTAATGTTAAAAACAAAAAACACCGGCTGGATTACCGGTGCTTGTTATAATTATCTTTCATGAATATACACACTATCATTGTTGCTTATAGCTACTTCCTGGAGAATAATCTGAATTTAAGTAATCACTCATATCCGTTGAATGAATTCTTTCGATGATATAGTCTTCCCCTTGCTGTCTCGTAACTATTCTACCATGAGGAAGTGTTACTTCACGGTATTGCGCTTCTTCTCTTTCCTTTTGCTCCTTTTTCAATGTTTCTTTCGTACGAGGAGTAGCATAAATTCTTTCCAATGGCCTTACGGTGTATAGCATTTTGTCGCTCTCCTTTCTATACATTTTTCTATACATTTATACGTGGTTTCTGACGTTACACTTCTATATTATCACATAATCTGTTAGTAAAGCTTTTAATCGATTATCATGGCACATCTTAAAATTCACTTCTAGGCATTTTGATATTAGGCATTTTGATATATAATACTTATAGTAAATTATGCCTCCTCATTATCTGCTCTCTCGTCAATCATCTCATTAATTTTATTTAAAGCCTC
>JAAYSQ010000298.1 GCA_012523925.1 Clostridiales bacterium | reverse complement strand
CTTAGTTCTGTAATAATATATATAATACTGACAACAGAAAAAAAGATGATCTCCGATTGACTCAGAAATCATCATAATTTAAATCAGCTATAGTTACATTTTGTAAATATATGATTTACAATAGGATATATTCTATAAGTATCATCTATTATAAATTCTAGACTTTCATCTTGTATTACTACATTTAATAACGATTTATCATGAATTTCTGTTAAAGCAATTTCTCCAATATGTAGCTTTTCAATTCCATTATAGTTTACTTTACAACATCTTTTTATTGTATCACTTGGATTTATATTATCAGGACTAGCACCCCATAGAAAATAATAATAATGAAAATGAAGCGGAAAAGAATTTATGTAGTTCTCCATTTTCTACCGCTTCATTATCATTATATTATTTATTGTAATATTTGATCAACTATTAGATTGAAGGGAATAGCATATAAAGTGAAACAATTTAATGTTATGACTTTTATGTAAAATCTCTAATAATAGTGACAACATCCTCTTCATCATTTGAAAGATTTATAATTCTAAGTGGCACTTTAATTTTATCCGCTATGAGCTTCCCATATGAAATCTCTTTTTGCTGGAAATCCCTAATAAATTCCAAGGAATACATAGAATTATATCCGTCCCTATAATTTATTCTCTTTAGAATCATACCGTCATCATCTGTCAATATAATTATTCCTCTTATCCCCAAAGATTCGTATAAATTCATAGGAATTTTTTTGATTAAATATTTATCATCTATTAGACAAAAATGTCCATCTAATAAATATATTCTATCTTCGTTTAAAAATAGTTTTTTTGCCTCTAATAATAAGTTTTGGTTACCTTTTATGTCATTTGCTTTTTTGTCAGTTCTAACTTTACTTGAATCTACCATAGATATTAATTCACTAGACGAAAAATGCTTTATTGATAATTCTGTACTTATTTTCTTGCACAATGTAGATTTTCCCACTCCATGTACTCCGCCAATAAAAATTATATTATTCTTCAGCAATATACCGTACCTTCCTTATATATATATAAATGATTGTGGTGCTGCTTTAATTGTAGGGATTAGTTCTTTTAGCTCTAATGGCTTTTGGTAAACTGTAGTATTTTTTATAGAAATTGCAAAACCTTTTTCATTTCCCTCGAAGTATTTCAAATAATCCTTTTTAGAAATTCCAGAATATTTTTTAGTTTTTTCCCAAATTGCTACGGGATTATCTTCTAACACTTCTGCTATTTCAAATTCTCCAATTACTTTACCTACTGGTTTTGTCGCATATACAACAATTGAATTTATATCCTTTCTTTTAAATAATCTTTTTCTATACTCATATTTTTTTTCTCCATTAAAGATCCTCTGTGCATACTCTGGTTTAATCGATAATAAGATTTTCATTTATGTCACCCATTTCTAAGATTTTTAAAAATTGCTTATTTGTTAGTGGTAATGCTACCCATCTAATATCCTTATCTAATCCAACCTCTTCAATTAACTGTTTTCTGATAGGTCTCCTATGTAAAGCTATATTATATAACATTTTAATTAAATATGGATATTTTCTTTCTTTGTAAAACCGTTTTAATTCCTCATCATCAAATACACTAAACTTAATGCAATAATCTAAAAATTCATCGCTTGTTTTAAACTCATTTATATCTTTAACCTCTAGTACTGTACATATTGAAGTAGCTACAGATTCATACATTGCTCTTCCATAATTTTCACTTGTTCTATAAATAACTGCTATGTCCCCTTTTTTATATTCGTTAAGATTATATGCAGCAGAAAGATAAATTTTCTCAATACTATTAGTAAAAGAAATATCCTCAATGAAATGCTGTCTCTCAGTTCTTAGCTTTGAATCTGGGAACATTCTAGTATGATATTTAGGCCATATAGATAAAAGGAACTTCTTATTGTTTCTTATGTTCACCTTGGGATAATCTAGAAATACATCATCATAAACTCTATTGCTGTATTTCACATATACATTTTCTACTCCGGCCGCACTCTCCTTTTCCCCATAATAGGCAAATCCATATTTTTCTATTAAATCTATAAGGGCAGTGTGTTTAGGAAAAACAGTCACATATGATTCATTAAAATCTCCTTTATAAATCTCATCGATTATTAATTTAACAAATCTATTTCCTAATCTAGTTCCATGTGAATTTATTTTAAATGTCCCCACTTTAAGTCTTCTTCTTGCTACAAACGCTGGTTGAATAGAAAGGTCTTCTTCATATTCTTCTTTTAGATATAAAAATCCTTGAATTCCTTCGTCTTCTAATATAAAAGCCTCTTCTTCATCCAGAGATTTTTTCAAATACCATTTTTCAAATCCCGGATAGTCACTCTTTAGACTATCAAAAAAGGCATCACTTAGATCTATTTCTTTGAATTTCTTTTTCTTTATAGCACTGTTATCCATAGTCATCCCCCTTTAACCTTTGGTATTTAACAGAATTCTTTCAACATTAAATTTAATAGCTATAACCCCATTATTCTTTTCCTCCTCTTTAGTATATATTTTATAAATATTTTCCACCAAATTGTTAATGCTGCTATTGTTATATCCAAAGTATGAGACAGGAAAGCTCCTATATACCTCCTGAAAACTGTTAAATTTAATTACTTGTTCTACATTAACTATAATAGATTGCCTCATATCTGGTAGCTTATAAAAAACTATCTTATCCCCTTTTTGAATATGTTTTCTCTTTGCGTCATTAATTCTGACCTCAATTACTTTATTCTTATACATTATATTATCGAATTCATTTTCAAGTAATTTCATTTCATACAACATATTTGGTCACCTTATGCATTTTTGGAATTTAATTACTGTTTTAGCATTATTATATCAGAACATCTGTTCCACGTCTAGTATTTTTACGGGTTGAATGAGTAAATCCAGTCTAATTAATTACATATTAATACATTTCTCTACTTTTAACAAATTTTTTATTCCCTATACATTACTATAATAATTCTCAAATAATTGTAATAAGTTTTTTAAACAGAGTATAAAAAATGACCTGCTATAAGTTAGATTTTTAGGTCTAACTACGCAGGTCAGGTCATTTCAAATCATCTTTATTTTCGATTGAATTATCTTCTATATTAGCCTTATTCCTTTATTATTATATTTAAATTACATCTTCATTAACCTTAAACTCATTAATCAAGACATTCAAATCATTCACCATATCATTTAACTGATAGATGCTTTCTGTTATTTCAACAATTGTCATGGATTGCTCTTCTGCTGAGGCAGATATCTCCTGAATTGTAGCGGAATTTTCTTGCGAAGTATCGGATACGTTGCCTAGCATTACTAGGATTTCATCCTTATTATGGTTGATTTCTTGGTTATGATCTATGATCACCTTTATATCCTCTGTTAGAACTTGCAGTCCATCCGCAATCCTCCTAATAACATCTTCTGTTTGCTGCACTGTCTGATTAATCTTATTTACACCAGTCTGATTCTTATCAATGAAATCAACTGCTTCCTCGGACTGTCTCTGCATCTGCTCTATCTTATCATTAATATCTCCTGTTGCTAGAGCTGTCTCATTGGCAAGCTTACGGATCTCTTCTGCAACAACAGCAAATCCCCTCCCGTGCTCTCCTGCCCTGGAGGCCTCAATACTTGCATTTAATGCTAGAAGGTTGGTCTGCTCAGCAACATTGGATATGATTGTTGTGATATTACTAATATCTTGGGAATGTTCATTAATCCGATGCACCAGATCCTCAATAATTGCTGAATTCTCATTGTTCTCCCTAG
>JAAYSQ010000056.1 GCA_012523925.1 Clostridiales bacterium | reverse complement strand
GCTTTTTCCGTTAATCAGCAAGATGATTTAGAGCAGGTTTTATCGATGAATAATGACTATCATGGTTTTATGGTAGCATCTAATAATCATATCATTTCGGAGCTAGATCAAATCTACCGAGGTTTTTGTAAATCTTGGTCTCGTATCTTTGAGTTTCTAACAAGGAGTTATCAGGAATACATAGAAACTGGAACAAGGCAGGGTTATCAAGTTCGAACTTCCAATAGTATCGCGGAGTTACAAATGCCGGTACATGATTTAGAATTGATCAGAGATCGCATTAACTATTACATAGAATGTAAAGCACTTCCAATAGGCGTGGTTAAAGAATTCTATTCCTATGGGAATGCAATTACCCTATATCAAGTAGAAGATCAAGTGGCCATAATAAACCAACTGCTAGAAATCCTAAAGGTGTTTTCAAAGGAATATATTACGATGGTAGAGTGTCTCTTTGATACTACAGATCATTGTTTCTTCCAGTTAATCGCTAGCTTGATTCTTGAGATTAATAAAGGGGATGGTGATAGCCAGGAGCTCCTGAGTTTAATGGATCAGATTATTGAAGAGGTTAATATAGCAGATAATTTTATAAATCGTGCTCTTGGAATCCAATACAAGGTAAATCGAGAACGGATGGAAGAAATCTACAATCTGCTTCTTAGAAGTAGAAAGGGAACAAGCTCTTCTCATACATTTTTAAAGTATCCGACGGAAGACTCAGAACAAGCACTAGAGGAATTAAAAGATTCCTTCTCGAAAATTTTAACTTATGCAGAGATGGATTCTGAGAAAGCTGAAATTATGAACAATACGATGTTGGATTTTATAAACCTTAGAGATCGTATTTCATATGATAATGATGCTCGTCTCATTAGAAGAAACTTGGCTAAACATTTCTATGAGATATATTTGAAAGTCTTTATTAAGGCTTATCATAGTAAGAGAATACCGAAAGTTATTGATTTGTTTCTAAAATATGGATTTGCAGATGAAAGGCTTTTGTCAAAAGAACAGCTTCTTTCATTATATTTTTTGAAGGAAAAGGAGAACACAGGTCCTTGCGGTGTATTTAACATAAAAGAGTGGTTGACATTAATTTTTGAAGGTAAGAAAGAACCTTCAAAAAATGAATTCGACATGGAGTATCCAGAGTTTTTAAATTCTTTAAGAAAGCAAGGAAAGTTGAGCGAGAAGGATGTAAAGGATTGGCTTGTTAATCCGATTAGAAGAGTTGAATATGAGATTCAAAACATGTTTACTCATAATAATCGGACAACCAATGGACAGATATCTATCTTCGTTCCTGTACTACATAAGGATATGCTTGCAAGTGATTTTGAACGTATCCATGTGACACCAGATAAAATTAATACTGCGCTTCAAGAGCTGCTAGCAATTGATTATTCTGTTTTCGACCATGAGGTTATTTACTCCAACGAGGAAGCTAAAATCGTAAAAGAGTATATGATTAAACGGGTTTTTCCTGACATTATTCTTATGCCAACCGTGGGAGTCAATGGAATTATGTGGCAGGAAATAACAGGCAAGAAAAGAGACACATCAGGGCGTTTCCTGTTTCCGATATTTACAGATTCCAATCTGTCATCTCTAATGGTAAAAGTATGCGGAAGATTCCGGTGGGAAATGTGTAGAACCATCGAAGGTACAGCTTGGAATGATATAAAGCATAAATCGCTTACTTCGGAATATTCAGATTATTTACAATTCTATCGGAAGAATAGAGAACTCTCGGAAGACTGGAAAGAAAAACTCAAGAATCAGATTCGGAAGGGTAGAAACAATAGTAGAGAGATCTTTGTTATCGATTATGAAAATTGGATTAATTATGAAGCAAAAGGGGCGATTAAGTTAAACAAGCCGGTTCGTGAAATGTTGGCGACTTATTGTCCATTTTCAAAACCAATTCGTGAAAAAGTAAGGATGCAGCCACTATTTGAAGAAGCAATGGCTCGCTATAATCGAGAAAAACTAAAGAAGATACGGGAAGTGGAATCACGAAACCGTCATTTAGAGAAAGAAGGGATTAAAGTTCCACAAGAACTCTTGGATACACTTACATATTATAAGGAGTCTTAATTTGTAAATTTCAGATACTGTCTTACCTAGTTGAGACAGTATTTTCCTATTACCGCATGCTTGTCTAAGAATGACACAAATGGTACTATATTGCTATACTAGGTGTTACATTGTAATGCAAAGGAGGTTCATTTATGGGTGCCTATGAAAACATGATTAAGATTGAAGAAATAAGGAGAAGAATGGGGGAAGGAGACTATGAGACAGCTCAGAAAATATTGGATACAATTCCCCTAAGAAAAATAAAAAACACCATAGATTTGAGCATTATGGTTGAAGTGTTTGAGAAAAATGGAAAATATGAAGAAGCATTTGAGCTTCTTTTAAAGATATACCAGAAATCTAAGACAAGAAAAGTAGTGTTTCAATTGACAACATTATCCATAAAATTGCTTCATGTTGAGGATGCAGAGTATTACTTTCAGGAGTATCAGAGACTTGCACCGAATGACTTCTATAACTATATTTTCCGCTATAAAATTGATAAATTAAAAGGCGAACCCTATGAAACATTAATTGCTACATTAGTCAAGTTAAAGCATAAAGCATACATAGAAAAATGGGCTTATGAATTAGCAAAGTTGTATTATAAAGCTGGTATGGAAGAAGAATGTATACAGGAGTGCTCTGATATTATACTATGGTTTGGCAAAGGAAGCTATGTAGAAAAAGCAAAAATGTTGAGAGAGTATTTTTCCGGTGAAACCAGCAAAGAAAAAATGATTGAAGAATTGAAACGCCGAGCCCAGTTAGCAAAACAAAGTAAGGAGTTTCAAGATGATTCAGAAGACATTGCGGATCTTTCAAATAGTTCAGAGGAAAATAATAAGGATAGTGAAAAAGAAAAATAGGCCAAAGTATTTCTAGAGGAATATAAGACCAAAAGAATAACGCTATAGAGGAGTTTACTACAACAGATAAGGAAATGAATTTATGCCAAATGGAGCATAAGTGTTAATTTATTAACAATTAAGAAGGAATATTCATTGATTAGATTACTGCTCCATTTGAGAAATTTATAAAGATTGGGCTATACTCGAAATTGTATTGTTATTTCATTTGGAAGTTTTTGCCCGCCTTTCGATCTTACATTGGTGGTGACATGTAATAGGTAAGATTGGTCCTTTTCATACGGCTCCAAAGGCTCCACTTCAATATAATTATTAACGGTATCATAACGTATATTAGTAAGCAATGGTACCTGATTTAAAGAAGTTACATATAAATTACGATTATTTACCGTAGAAGGATTCAGGGGAGCGGTAAATTTAATTCTCCAAACAAATTGTCCTGTTTTGAATTTTAAATTCTGCTTAACACGATTTTTAACACCGCCGCTTACAGATTCAATTTTAATATAATTCGATGCCATAAAATCATCTCCATTTAAAAGCATTTTCATTTGTGTGACATTAAGGAATTTATCAATTACAATGTAAATTATAGCATAATTTATAAAAAATTTAAATTATAGATGGTTTCCATAGGTCGTATATATCATTAGAAAATTACCTAATAGTTCTAATTGAAATGTAGAATAGAAAAACAAATATTATTCAAAATAATAGTACTATATGTTTGCATAAGATTTTAAAAACTTGTTCTAGAATCATGTTTTTGTTATATTTCGGGAAATTTTCCATTTAATTTTGAAAGGACGGAGAAATATGTGGCAGAAATGCAGCAGAAACCATGTAATTGGCGTATTGTATTAGTAAAAAACAATTTACAAAACTTAACTTTGTGGTATAATCAAAGTAACGATTAAAATTTAACAAATTTATTACTAGTTTTATATGCATAATGAACAATCAAATGTTCGATAGATAAAGATAAAAGTATTCGAGGTGTGCAATGGAGCAATATATTATAAAAGGTGGACGGCCACTAAACGGTGAGGTTACGATTAGTGGCTATAAAAATGCTGCTTTAGGAATTATAGCTGCAGCAATTATGACGGATGAAACGGTTAAAATAGAAAACGTACCGAACGTAAAAGATATAGAATTTTTATTACAAGCAATTGAAGATATTGGAGCGAAAGTAGAACGTTCAAAGAATGCAGTAACAATAAATGCGAGTAATATTAATTCCATAACTGTAGATTTTGATTATATCAGAAAAATAAGAGCATCCTATTATTTACTTGGTGCTTTACTTGGTAAATATAAAAAAGCGAATGTAGCACTGCCTGGAGGATGTAATATTGGTAGCAGGCCAATAGATCAGCATATTAAGGGCTTTGAAGCTCTTGGTTGTGAAGTGAAGATAGAACATGGTTTAATTTGTGCACAGGCAATCAATTTGGCTGGTGCTCATATTTATTTTGACGGTTCTAGTGTTGGTGCAACCATCAATACAATGCTAGCAGCTTGCCTAGCAGATGGATTAACCATATTAGAAAATGCTGCAAAGGAACCCCATGTAGTTGATGTAGCCAACTTTTTAAATAGTATGGGGGCGAATATTAAGGGAGCTGGTACGGACGTTATTCGAATCAAAGGTGTATCAAAATTACACGGAAGCGAATATTCCATTATACCGGATCAAATTGAAGCAGGAACTTTTATGTTTGCAGCCGCGGCTTCCAAAGGTGACGTATTAATTAAAAATGTAATACCAAAACATCTTGAGGCTTTTACTGCTAAACTATTAGAAATTGGAGCAGAAGTAGAAGAGTTTGACGATGCTGTCCGTGTAAGCGCAAAAGGGAGACTTGGTAATACTCATGTAAAAACCCTAGTTTATCCAGGTTTTCTTACCGATATGCAGCCGCAGATGACAACTTTATTATCTGTTTCGAAAGGTACTAGCATTGTAACTGAGAGTATCTTCGAGAATCGCTTTAAGTATGTTGATGAGTTATCCCGAATGGGAGCATCCATTAAAGTTGAAAGCAATACAGCAATTATTGATGGTGTTGACCGCTTAACAGGAGCTGTGGTAAGTGCACCGGATCTCCGTGCTGGAGCTGCCTTGGTGATTGCTGGGATTATGGCAGAAGGATTTACGATTGTAGAAAATGTAGAATTTATTGAAAGAGGCTATGAGTGCTTTGAATATAAGATGCAGCAGCTTGGTGCAATGATTGAAAAAGTGGACTCAAAGGATATTAAAGCAATTCAAAAATTCAAATTAAAAGTTGGTTAAGTAAAATTTCCTTGACGGATACAGCTTTTCGTTATATGCTATTAGCAGATACTTATTCATACAATCATAGCATGTTTAATAATAAATAATTAATAAATTTCTCTTATTCAGAGTGACGGAGAGTAAAGGCTCTGTGAAGTCACGGCAACCCCTTATAAGGAAGGTGCCAACCTGAGCGAGTAATCGAACAATAGGAGGATTTGGTTATGTTTATCAAGTCCGCATATTGCGGACTTATTTTAATTTAATAGGAAATTACTCTGCAATTCCTATTAAATTAAAAACACTCAGATTCAGCTATAATACGGCTATTGTAAAATTGTGATAAAGAACATGCCTATGATTTTCAAATGTAATAGGAGGAAAAAATGCAGAAAAGATTATTTACTTCAGAGTCAGTGACCGAAGGACATCCAGATAAAATTTGTGACCAGATATCTGACGCAGTATTAGATGCCTTAATGGAGCAAGATCCAATGAGTCGAGTTGCCTGTGAAACAGCAATTACAACTGGATTAGTTCTTGTTATGGGTGAGATTACTACTAACGCGTATGTTGATATTCAAAAAATAGTGAGAGATACTATAAGAGAAATTGGATATGATAAATCTGATTATGGATTCGACGCCAATACTTGCGGTGTTATCGTAGCATTGGACGAGCAGTCCAAGGATATCGCTATGGGTGTTGATGCATCCATAGAAGCAAAGGAAAGCAAAGTGAAGGATGAGGATCTATCCATTGGAGCAGGAGATCAGGGTATGATGTTTGGATATGCATCCAATGAAACTGAGGAATATATGCCTTATCCTATATCATTAGCACATAAGTTAACAAGACAGCTTACTAAGATAAGAAAAGATGGCGTATTAAAATATTTAAGACCAGATGGGAAGTCACAGGTTACTGTTGAGTACGATGAAAGCGGTAAGCCAATTCATCTTGATGCGGTTGTACTTTCCACACAGCATGACGAGGATGTTACCGGTGAACAGCTTCGTAAGGACATAAAAAAGTATGTACTAGACCCAATTCTTCCAGCAGAGCTGGTAGATGAGAACACAAAGTTCTTCATTAATCCTACCGGTCGTTTTGTTATTGGGGGTCCAAATGGTGATAGCGGTTTGACAGGAAGAAAAATTATTGTAGATACCTATGGTGGTTATGCAAGACATGGTGGCGGTGCCTTCTCTGGTAAGGATTGTACTAAGGTAGACCGCTCTGCCTCCTATGCTGCACGTTATGTAGCTAAGAATATAGTAGCAGCTGGACTAGCAGATAAATGTGAAATTCAATTATCCTATGCAATCGGTGTTGCCGAACCCACTTCAGTCATGGTAGATACCTTCGGTACAGGAAAGTTGACCGAGGAAGAATTGGTGACCATTATTCGTAAACACTTTGATTTGCGACCAGCTGGAATTATTAAAATGTTAGACCTTAGAAGACCAATTTATAAGCAGACCGCAGCATATGGGCACTTCGGAAGAAATGACTTGAATCTTTCATGGGAGAGACTTGATAAAGTTGATGAATTAAAAGAATATCTGTAATTTATCATTGATAAAAATGAGGGTTATATCATCTTAATTAGAATAAGATGGTATAACCTTTTTAAATACTTCTTTGATTATTTCATGGAAACTTTAGAAAGGTCATAGTTACTTAATTATACAATTTGATGCACTATATGTTATAATTCATATTAAGTAGGCACAATTTCTATTTATCGATAGAGCAGGTGAGATGTTGAAATTAAAGAATAAAATCATAATTGCATTTTTCATATTGATAACAATGCCAATTATAATGATTTGTGTTGCTGGAGGTACGATTGTTAACTTTCAGATGCATTCCATTCAAGAAACCTATGATGTGGAATCTGATACCATGGAAGTTATAACAAATCCAATTCAGATATTCAATCGCTTGACCAGAGGCGTATATAACGAAATTAAGCTAGTGGCATTAAAGGCCCCAGAGAAATTAGAGGATGAATCCTATATCAAGAATCTTAATGAAGAAATTCAGAATAAATATTCTTTTATAACAGTTCGAAAGAATGGACAGTATATATACTCTGGTAATTCCAGAAAGTTGAACCTAATTGCAAACAGTCTTCCGGCCTTTGGTGTTTATGATACTAACGTAGATGGTGGAATCTATGTGGGAGGAAAGAATCCTTTTCTTCTTAAAGCACAGGATTTCTATTTTTCCGATGGTGGCGAAGGGACTATCTTTGTTATTACCGATCTAAATGTCCTAGTGCCTCAGATTAAAGCAGTAGTAATTCAAAGTATTGTTTCTTTCCTGATTATTATATGCTTTACAGCCCTTGTATTAATGCTTTGGATTTATCGTAGTATTGTTAGGCCTTTAAATATATTAAGATTTGCTACTAATCAGATTGGAGAGGGTGATTTAGATTACTCAGTAAGTTTCCAATCGAACGATGAGATTGGTCAGTTATGTTATGATTTTGAAAAAATGAGGATTCGATTAAAAGAGTTAATCGATGACCGCCTTAGATATGAGGAGGATATCAAAGAACTCGTTAGTAATATTTCTCACGACTTGAAGACGCCTTTGACAGCGATTAAGGGGTATGCGGAAGGCTTAATGGATGGTGTTGCAGATACACCCCAGAAGCAGGATAAATACTTAAAAACCATATGTGCAAAAGCAAATGATATGTCCGTATTGGTAGATGAGCTAGCTTTCTATGCTAAGATTGATTGTAATACGGTACCATATAGCTTTACTGAAATTAATCTCCATGAGTATTTTGATGACTGTATCGAGGAACTTACCTTAGATTTGGAGGTTAAGAATATCGAAATTGTTTTTAAGAATGAAGTGGATCCAACAGTCCTTATAATGGCGGATGCAGAACAGTTAAAACGAGTAATTAATAATATTATTGGAAATTCTGTTAAATACCTAGATAAAAAGAAAGGTACAATACGAATTCTTATTTCTGATCAAAAAGAAAATGTTCTAATAGCGATTGAGGATAATGGCAGGGGTATTGCAGACCAAGATATTCCTTATATCTTTGACCGATTTTATAGGGCGGATTCTTCTAGAAATACCAAGAAGGGTGGAAGTGGTTTAGGATTAGCAATCGCGAAAAAGATTATAGAGGATCATTCTGGCCAGATATGGGCAAAGAGTGAGCAAGGAAGAGGAACAACAATTTTCTTTACCTTAAGAAAGGTAAAGAAAGATATGGAACAATATTCTTATAAAGGAGCATTAGGAAATGAGTAGAATTTTAATTATTGAAGATGAAGTTGCAATTGCTGAATTAGAGAAAGACTATCTGGAATTAAGCGGATTTGACGTTGATGTAGAAACGGATGGTGAGCTAGGAGCAGATCGTGCGCTTTCCGAAGAATTTGATTTAATTATCCTAGATCTGATGCTTCCGAATATGGATGGATTTGAAATATGTAAAAAGATTAGAGAAGAAAAAAATATTCCAATTATCATGGTATCTGCGAAAAAAGAAGATATTGATAAAATTCGAGGCTTAGGTTTAGGTGCAGATGACTATATAACAAAGCCCTTTAGCCCAAGTGAATTGGTGGCAAGGGTTAAGGCCCATCTTGCCCGTTATAAGCGTCTAATAGGATCCGGTGCAAAGGTAAACGATGTAATTGAAATCCGTGGATTAAAGATTGATAAAACTGCAAGAAGAGTATTTATTAACGATGAAGAAAAAAACTTTACTACTAAAGAATTTGATTTGTTAACCTTCCTTGCAGAGAACCCTAATCATGTATATACCAAAGAAGAACTATTCCGTGAGATATGGGATATGGAATCCATAGGTGATATTGCAACTGTAACGGTTCATATTAAGAAAATAAGAGAAAAGATTGAATATAATACATCCAAACCGCAGTATATTGAAACCATCTGGGGTGTAGGATACCGTTTTAAGGTATAATACGTAAGGATTGTAGTTGCAAAACAATTGACATTTTATTAACAAAGTGCTAAAATTATCTTGCCAAACGAAAGGTACGCCTGACGAGAAGGCATAGGATAGAGCAATAAAGCACGTAGTTCTAATGGCTGCGGGGTTCTCCCGGGCAGAAAGATTTACGAAGCGGTGAAGGATGCGATTCCCTATGTCTTTATGGCATAGGGATTTTTTTGATAAACTTATTAGGAAGATTTGAGGTGGTAGGTTTGGAAACACGGGTAGCTTTAATAGGAATCGTTGTTGAGGATATGGAAGCTGTAGAGAAATTAAATAGTATACTCCATGATTATGGACAATATATTATTGGCAGAATGGGCCTTCCATATAGGGAAAAGGATATTAGCATTATTAGTATCGTAGTGAATGCCGAAGCCAACACGATTAGTACATTAGCTGGTAAGCTAGGTATGCTAAAAGGTGTCAGTGTTAAAACCATTTATTCAAAAAAATAATTCCTATGCTTGCGGTGGTAACATTTATCATTGGAGGTTAATCTATGAAGAAATTGAAAGTATTACTTTTACTCGTTCTATGTATGATGGTATTTGCCGGCTGCACGAAGGATAATGAAGCTAAGGTTAGCAAAGATGCAAGAAAGCAGGAAGTTACAGTGACGCCGGAACCAACACAGGAACCGATACAGAATGAGGAAAACAGCAGGGATGATTTAGAGGAATTAGAGGATAAGGATACGAATGCTGCAACAGATAAAATTGATATTCACATCGGGGCATTAAAAGGACCAACTTCCATGGGGATGATTAAAGTCATGGAAGATGCTGAGAATAATGAAACCAGCAACAACTATTCTTTTAAAATAGCTGGTGCAGCAGATGAACTTAGCGCAGCACTTGCCAAAGGTGAGATTGATATTGCAGCGGTGCCTTGTAATTTAGCTTCAGTACTATATAATAATACCAATGGCAATATTACATTAGCTGGAATTAATACTTTAGGTGTGCTTTATATCATTGAGACCGGCGATGCGATTAACAGCGTAGGGGACCTGAAAGGAAAGACAATCTATTCAACAGGAAAAGGAACAACTCCACAATATACCCTAAACTATTTATTAACAGGTAATGGAATGGATCCGGAAAAGGATGTTCAAGTTGAATATAAATCGGAAGCCACAGAGGTTGCAGCTAGCTTAAGTGAAGCTGAGAATGCAGTTGCTATGTTACCCCAGCCTTTTGTTACAACGGTTATGATGAATAATGATAAGGTAAGAATTGCACTTGATGTTACGAAAGAGTGGGAAGCGGTAAGCACTGATGGCAGCAGTGTCGTTACTGGTGTTGTAGTTGTTCGCAGTGATTTTCTACAGGAGAATAAAGAAGCAGTCGATTCGTTCCTTGCGGAATATCGTGCATCTACAGATTATGTTAATGAAAATGTAGAGGAAGCTGCAGTGCTTATTGAAAAGTTTGGAATTTTCAAAGCTGCCATTGCCCAGAAAGCAATTCCTTTTAGTAATATTACTTTTATCCAGGGGGATGAAATGAAGGAAAAGGTTAGTGGCTATCTCACGGCTCTTTATAATCAAAATCCAAAGTCTATAGGAGGAGCACTTCCAGCAGATGATTTCTACTATATTACAGAGGATTAAAAGTTTAGAGAAGATCATCTGATAAATACTGATATCTCTAGATAATGTGTCCCAAAATCTGCAGGCATTAATTAGAGGTACGCTTATTTATATAGATCTGGATAGTACTTTGTATGAAAGCTTAGATTTTAATAAACAATGATAGAAGGAGCGAATGCATATGGCAAGAAAAAGCGATTCGGTAGCGAAGTCTGTTTTGCTTAACCGCTGGGGAGTCAGAATACTTGTTATATGCTTTTGGCTCCTTTTTTGGGAAATTTTATACCGTTTGATTGATAATGAAATATTTCTAGTATCTCCCACTACTGTTTTAAATACATTATGGGATTTGGCAGGACAGATAGCATTTTGGCAGGCCATTGCGTTTTCCTTTATAAGAATTGTGCTTGGTTTCCTATTGGCGATGGTTTTGGGAATATTATTGGCGATACTCTCTTATAACAATTGGATTGTGAAAGAGTTGATTAATCCCATTTTTAAGGTAATCAAAGCTACGCCAGTTGCTTCTTTTATAATTCTTGCACTTCTATGGACGAAAGCAAGTAATTTATCGATTCTTATCGCCTTTCTTATGGTTGTACCAATGATTTATACCAATGTATTACAGGGCTTGTTTGCAAGGGATCAAAAACTTTTAGAAATGGCTAAGGTATTTCGTTTAAGCAGGTGGAAAAAGGTAAAAGCAATCTATTTTCCTACCGTTATGCCGTATTTTTATTCCGCTGTTTCCGTAGGGTTGGGATTTTGCTGGAAGGCAGGAATTGCAGCTGAGGTAATAGGAATTCCTTCTGGTTCCATCGGCGAATGGCTGTATGAATCAAAAATATACTTAATGACAAACGAATTATTTGCATGGACCATAGTTATTATCATAATTAGTATACTGTTTGAAAATATTGTGATACTTATATTAAAGCATCTACGATATCGTACGATAGATAGTCAAGGAAAAAATTTTAAAGAAGAGTAAAGAATAGAATTCTGTATTATAAAGAAATGGGCATGCTAATAATCGCGTGTGAACTGTGATAAGTTATTAAGAGGAGATTTCATGGATATCAATCTAATTAACATAGTAAAACGATACAAGCAAAATCTTGTATTAAATAAAGTAAATTTAACCTTTAAAGAAGGGTGTTTGAATTGTATAATGGGTCCTTCGGGCGTTGGAAAAACGACATTGATTAATCTTTTAATGGGATTAGAACAACCAGATTCTGGTGAGATACAAGGTTTAGAAGATAAACTAATTGCTGCCGTATTCCAAGAAGATCGATTAATAGAGCATTGGGATGCCATTTCGAATGTCAAGCTGGTATGTGACAAGAAGATTACAGTAAATCAAATTGAGCAAGAATTTGCCAAAATAGACTTAAGTGAGTATAAGAATAAACCAGTTCATACACTCAGTGGAGGTATGCGACGAAGAGTTTCTATTATAAGAGCAATGTTACACCAAAGTAATTTGATTATTATGGATGAACCCTTTAAGGGATTTGATTCTAGCTTAAAACAGAAAGTTATTGAATATGTGAAAGAGAAAACAGCCGGAAAAACTGTGATTATTGTAACCCATGAAATAGATGAGGTGAGGATTCTTCAAGCGAATTTAATTCTTCTAAATTAATTAATGCAATAAGCTACATAATGTGCAAACAAATGTTGTATTTTTATTAGGTATCCGATATAATACGCTATAATACATTAAATATAAGGCTAAGTTATAGCTGCTATCTACAAGATGAATAGAAAGAGGGAAAATCCATTATGCATATAACGATAACGGGAAATCTAGGAAGCGGTAAATCAACCATATGTAAGATATTGAGTGAAAAACATCAATATGAGATATATTCAACAGGTAAAGTTCAGCGAGAGTTGGCAAGAGAAATGTCAATGACGACTTTGGAATTAAATCAATTGATGCGAAGTAATCATAAATACGACCATATGATTGATGATGCAACTGCTAAAATCTCAAAAGAAAATCCGGATAAAAATATTATTTTTGATTCGAGACTCGCTTGGAACTTTGTAGAAAAATCATTTAAAGTGTTCGTTTCAGTCAGTTTGGATGAAGCTGTCACAAGAGTTATGAATGACAATCGAGGGAAAGAAGAGCAGTACTCCTCCTTTGAAGAAGCGAGAAAAATGCTGGCAGAACGTGCTGCTACCGAACGAGTTCGTTATCAGGAAATATATAAATTGAATTATATGGACTATGGGAATTATAATTTAATTATTGATAGTACCTATTGTGGACCTGAGAAAATAGCAGAAATCATTTTAAAAGAAGCAAAGGAACATGAAAAAAACGGATATCCGAATACAACTAAAATGTTCGTTTCTCCCAAACGATTAGTAGGAGAAGATGATTTTAGATCAGAAGATGATGGAGAATTAGAGCATTTGATAGAAGAGTATAGTAAAGAAGAATTGGTATTGGATATAGTGATCAAAGTTACTAAAAAAGATGATGTATTTACTGTGGTAGAAGGAATGAAGGAGGCTAAAGCTGCCTATCTTGCAAAGGTTCCTTATGTTCAAATTTTAATTATGAATTAATCAAATGTTTGATAATAAATAAACGGATGAAAATATTAGTTATACAGAGAAATTTAGCGAAATTATTTCAAAATATCACCGAGGATAGAAAGAATGGTTTCGCTAACAATAAAGATAAGAGGATTCATAGTAATATGAATTCTTTTTTTATTGAATAGGAAAATTCGTCCTATTCAATAAAAATGCTCCGCTAGGATGCACACTCGCGCGTAATGTATTATATCGGCCATGCCGACCGCGCTCGGCGCGAAAGTTTCGCAAGCGAAACTCTTTCTTGTAGAATAAAAGAGAACGTTTGGTATGTCATGTCGATTAGGCTTGTAACAAATTATAGGGGGTGATTTTCATGGAATTACGTGATGATAGCTATGTTCGAAGGAAATTGCTCTTAACAGTTATTATTACTACATTAGCAGTATTTATCGGTTTCAAGTTTCTTTTACCAATGTTTTTTCCTTTTGTAGTGGCCTATTTTTTAGCATGGGTTGTAAGACCGATAACAGAATTTCTTAATCGGCGTTTTAAATTACCAAGAATTATTGGTGGATCCATATCCTTACTATTATTAATCAGTATTTTAGGTACTTTGCTGTTTTTTTTAATAAACAAGTTGGTAAAGCAAGCGATTTTATTTGCAAAAAACATACCAATTTATTTAAATATTATTGCGGATAAATTAGATGTCATCTGCGATAATTGTGATGAGCTATTCGGCCTAGTAAATGGTACTGCAAGAGGTTTTGTAGATGATAATTTAATCATAATGGTCGATCGGGTAAAAAATAATATTATGCCGGGGTTAACTGAGCATACACTTTCCTTTACAGTGAAATTTGTTGGTGCAATCGGTATCATGTTAATTATCTTTATTTCAGCGGCTTTAATAGTAAAGGATCTTCCATATATGAGAAGTACCATTGAAAAAAGTAAATTTTATCATGATTTTCATAAGATCACGGAAAAGCTGGCAGACACTGGGATTGCATACCTTCGATCCCAATTAATCATCATGGTTATTGTTGCATTCTTATGTGTACTTGGATTAACCATCATTAGGAATGAATACGCATTACTTATAGGACTGGGTATTGCTATCATGGATGCGCTTCCAATCCTCGGGAGCGGAATGGTTTTTATTCCTTGGAGTATTATTATGCTTATTAATGGCAATATTTATGCAGCAGCTATTTTAATAACTACCTATCTTATCTGTCAGGTGGTTCGAGAAGTGTTAGAACCCAAATTGATTGGAAAGAGTATTGGAACAAAACCCTTATTTACTTTAATTGCGATGTATGTAGGTCTGCAACTTTTTTCCTTCGCTGGTTTCGCACTAGGACCTATTGGACTTGTTATTATTGTAACTACGGTGAAGGTTGTACGCGAGAAAATAGAGGGTAATGCATTAGATAAGGCGGACCTTTCCTATACCGATGATTGAATATCCACTTGACAAAATGGATATTCTAGCATAAAATAAAGTACATTAAATTGCGTTGAAGAGGGATAGTAATTAGTAATCGCATTCCAGAGATAGAAGCGTTTGGTGGAAGCTTCTTATGTAGATGCTAACGAACCGGCCTCAGAGCATCATATGAAAGGCATTCTGATTCATATAGAATTCCCCCAAATATGACGTATACCGGCGTTAACGGAATGAAGAGAGCTGAAGTTCAGCTAATTAGGGTGGTACCGCCGAGTAGTCTTTCGGTCCCTTACGGGATTGAGGGGCTTTTTTTATTGAAACAAAGTGGATACGCAAAAATATGGTGGCGTATCAGTATGTATATGTATACGGAAAGAAAGGAGAGTATTTATGGCTAAGGATAAGAAACTCGTTGAGGCGATTACCTCAATGGAAGAAGATTTTGCGAAATGGTATACTGATGTTGTTAAAAAAGCGGAATTAATTGAATATTCCAGCATACGTGGCTGCATGATTATTCGTCCCAATGGTTATGCAATCTGGGAGAATATCCAGAAGGAGCTGGATGCAGCATTTAAGGCTACTGGAGTGGAAAATGTATATATGCCAATGTTTATTCCAGAGAGCTTATTACAGAAGGAGAAGGATCATGTAGAAGGGTTTGCTCCAGAAGTAGCATGGGTAACCCATGGAGGAAATGAACCATTACAGGAGAGACTATGCGTTCGTCCTACTTCAGAAACTTTATTCTGTGAATTTTATTCCAATATCATTCAATCCTATCGAGATCTACCTAAACTATACAACCAATGGTGTTCTGTAGTACGTTGGGAGAAAACAACAAGACCATTCCTACGTACCATGGAATTTTTATGGCAGGAAGGTCATACAGCACATGCTACAGCTGAGGAAGCAGAAGAAAGAACTATCCAAATGCTAAATGTATATGCTGATTTCTGTGAGAACGTTCTTGCAATACCAATGATTAAAGGTCGTAAATCGGAGAAAGAGAAATTTGCAGGTGCCCAAGCAACCTATACGATTGAAGCATTAATGCATGATGGTAAAGCACTACAATCCGGAACCAGCCATAACTTTGGTGATGGATTTGCTAGAGCATTTGATATTCAATATACAGACAAAGATAATAAATTACAGTATGTTCACCAGACCTCTTGGGGAATGACTACTAGACTTATTGGTGCAATTATTATGGTACATGGTGATGACAGTGGTCTTGTACTTCCACCAAGAATTGCTCCTACACAGGTAATGGTTATTCCAATTAACCAGAACAAGGAAGGGGTTATGGACGCAGCATTAGAGTTGAAAGAGAAGCTGGGAGTATATCGAGTAAAAGTAGACCTTTCTGATAAGAGTCCTGGATGGAAATTCAGCGAGCAGGAGATACAAGGCATTCCGCTACGTGTGGAGATTGGACCTAAGGATCTTAAAGCAAATCAGGCTGTTATTGTTCGTAGAGATACGAGGGAGAAGATTATTGTTTCTTTAGATGATATTGTAGCTAAAGTTGGGGAGACTCTAGATAAAATGCAGTCCGATATGATAAATAGAGCTAAAGAGCATAGAGATACTCATACCTATACCGTCAAGACAATGGAAGAGTTTGAGAAAACAGCAGCTGAGAAACCTGGATTTATCAAGGCTATGTGGTGTGGTGATGAGGCATGTGAAAATGAGATTAAAGATAAAACTGGCGCAACCTCCCGTTGTATGCCTTTTGAGCAGGAGCATATTGCAGATACTTGCGTGTGCTGTAATAAACCTGCTAAAACGATGGTATACTGGGGAAAAGCTTACTAATAAACATGCGCTAATCATCAGTTAATAGGAGGGTTACCATGGAGATCCAAATTCCCGATAAAGTAAATTATATAATTGACACGCTAAATCAGCATGGCTTTGAGGCTTATGTTGTGGGTGGTTGTGTCCGGGATATGGTGTTAGGAAGGTTTCCTGAGGATTGGGATATAACCACCTCGGCAAATCCTTCTGAAGTGAAGCAAATCTTTCGTAGGACGATTGATACGGGGATACAGCATGGGACCGTTACGGTGCTCCTAGAACAAGAGCATTTTGAAGTAACCACCTATCGTCTAGATGGAGTATATGAAGATAACCGGCGTCCTAAGGAGGTTTCTTTTACAGCAAATCTAGCAGAGGATTTAAAGCGCAGGGATTTTACTATTAATGCGATGGCTTATAATAAAAAAGAAGGCTTCATAGATCTCTTTGGTGGATTGGAAGATTTAAAAAATCGATTAATACGTTGTGTTGGGAGAGCGGAGGAACGCTTTGAAGAGGATGCACTGCGCATCATGCGTGCAGTGCGCTTCTCAGCACAACTAGATTTTGCAATCGAATCAGATACCTTAATGGCATTGAAAGCTAAGGTAAAGCTTCTTTCGAAAATCAGTGTAGAGCGTATCCGCGAAGAATTAACGAAACTTTTGATATCCGATCACCCAGACCGTCTTCGACTATTATACGATACAGGTATTACTGGTGTTGTTATTCCTGAATTTGATAAAGCTATGGTGACGGAACAAAATAATATTCACCATATCTATACGGTTGGCGAGCATACGATACGAGCCGTATGTGAAGTTGCAGGTAAACAGGAAGAGGAACTCTTTCTGCCAAAGGAAAGAACGATTCTTCGGTGGACCATGCTGCTCCATGATATAGAGAAGCCAAACACTATTAGTGTCGGTAAAGATGGCCAAAATCATTTCTATGGACATCAGGAGAAAGGTGCAAATAAAGCAAAGAAGATTCTCAGAAGATTAAAATTTGATAATGACACTATTAATGCAGTAGTCCATTTAATCCGTTGGCATGATTACCGCTTCGTATTAACTCCAGTCGGAATGCGAAGAGCGGCTTCTAAGATTGGTAAGGAATATATGGAACTACTATTTGAAGTTAATCGTGCCGATAACTCAGCAAAGAATCCGGAACTAATTATGGATATGTATGAAACCCTTGCTATGGCGAAAAACATATATAAGGAAATTCAAGAGAAACAGCAATGTATCAGTTTAAAGGAACTTAACATTAATGGTAAAGATTTAATTGCTGCAGGCTTTAAGCCAGGGAAAGAGATGGGAGAAATATTAAAATCTCTACTTGATGCTGTAATAGAGAATCCCAATTTAAATCAAAAGGAAAAGCTTTTAGAGTTGGCTAAAAAAAGTTAGCATATTGGCGCCTCCACAGGAATACTTTGTAGTAATCCAATCGATATTACATTAAGCTGATATAGCTTTGCTTATAATGTTAAATAATCAGGTTTTGGAAGAAATTGAATAAGAATTTTTTCCAAGACCTTTTTATATTCATGAATTGGAATGTTTTATCATAAGATTAGTAAGACGGGTATTATCATTAGTTGGGAGGTTAGACTGTGGAGGACAGAAATCAAGAAGTTTTAAAAAAGTATTGTCTTAAGATTTACAATATATATAGAGCCAGAGGTGCTTTTTTGCTTGAGACCGATTGTGGTTTAAAACTTTTTAAGAGTTTTGAAGGAACAATTAACCGGGCAAATTTTGAAGATAAGGTAAAAGAGCATCTGTTCGGACATGGTTATCATAATATAGATCTGTTTGTTAGAACCATGAAAGGTGAAATTATTTCACAGGATTCGAGTGGTTGTCAATATACGATGAAAAATTGGTTCTGGGGGGAAGAGTGCAATCTAAAAGAGCTTTCCCAGATCGAGATAGCTGCAGCTAATCTGGCTAGACTTCATAATATATTAGTAAATGTTGACTTTAAAAAGGAAGAGATGGCGTACAATATATCGAGCAATTTGCCTCAGACCTTTGAAAAACGAAGTCGGGAATTAAAAAGAGTTCGAAGCTATATCAGAGATAAACGACAGAAAAATGAATTTGAGGTTTCCTATCTTAATTATTATGATGAATTTTATAATCAGGGACTGGAGGCAATCAATAAGATCCATAAGTCCAATTATAATCACCTGATAACTGAGGCGGTTAAAGAACGTCAAGTTTGCCATGGAAATTATACATACCACAATATAATTATGGTTAAGGAGAAAACAGAGGCTATAAGTAAAACTTATGTACCTCCGGGTTGGATAAATAGGCAACCACTTTCGGTTACAAATATTCCAGCATATAATGGTTCAATGGTGGCTACAACGAATTTTGAAAAATCCCATATAGGACTACAGATAACTGATCTTTATCAATTTATACGCAAGGTTATGGAGAAGAATGATTGGGATATTCTCTATGGAAGCAATATTATTGAAGCTTACGATAAGATCAAACCAATCTCGAAATCAGAGCTAAACCTATTGTACATACTTTTACTTTTTCCGGAGAAGTTCTGGAAGATTACGAATTATTATTATAATGGAAAGAAATCCTGGATTTCCGTGCGTAATATTCAAAAACTCAATAGCATTGGTGAGCAGAATCCGAAGAAAGAAGTCTTTCTACGTAAGCTAGAAAGTATTCTATAGGAAGAATCTAAGATTTGCCGAATTATATTGAACTATGGTATACTTTGATAAATAACAATTAGAAGAAATGTAAGGGTACGATAATGGATAACCAAGAGTTTAAGAGACGCAACAAATTATATACTAGGCCAATTATGAGTCTTCTTATGGGGTTGATGTTTCTTTCGATAGTATTTTTATCGATGATGTTTAGTTCACCAAAAACTCCAAAACAATCCCAAAAGGCAAGGAATACTCCAAATATAGCATTGGAGGGGCAGAGCTATTCCTATGGTAATTATGATAGTGAGATATTGGCTGTAGTGATTGGTATTGATGAATTGAAACAGGAAGTTACCATGTTTAATGTCAATACAAAAGAAGCCCTAACATTAACCTATAACGGTGCAAGTGATATTAGGGATAGGTATGATCAAATAATTACTATTAATCAGATTACCATCGGAAGCATGGTTGATGTAGGTTACCAAATGGATACAGATAAGTTGATTAAAATGCAGCTATCAACAAAGGTTTGGGAATACATTGAGGTTAGTAATTTTAGTATTGATCGCTCCTTGAGAATCATAAAAATTGGTACAAAGGTATATCAATATTTCGATGATATCATAATCTTGGATAGTGAAAATCTTATTTCAATAGATGATGTAAAAGAGCAGGATGTGCTTACGATACGTGGGCTCGATGAGACTGCTTGGTCAGTGATCGTTAACAAAGGCCATGGAAGTGTGAAATTAGTAGATACGGAAGGTTTTCAGGGTGGTAATGTTACGGTGGGTTATGAAGCAATGCAGCAGATTACTGAGAATATGGAGATAACTGTAAGGGAAGGTAACTTTAATCTTACAGTTGAAAATGGCGAGTATAGCGTAACGAAGAATATTGATATTATTCGCAATGAAGAAACGCTGGTATCTCTAAAAGATCTTGAACCAAAATTAGAGGAAACAAGTAAGATAATTTTTAACATTTCACCATTTGGTGCTGATCTCTTTATTGATGGTAAACTAACATCATATGCAAACCCTATTGAACTCACCTTTGGTAACCACGATATTATGGTTTCCCTTGGAGGATATACTACCTATAAAGGAAACTTAAATGTAAGGGAAGAAAATCAGGTCGTAAACGTTACTCTACCGGAGGCAAGCAGCAAGAAAGAGGAGGATTTTACTGAATCTAGCCAGGAAACCATTCCGGATCGGATTGAACTGGAAAATGATGTAGGTGAGATGGATAATAATGAAGTTTATACAATTGATGAGGATCATTTTATCTATGTTCAAAATCCAGTAGAGGCTTCTGTTTATCTCAATGGTGAGTATATGGGCACTTCCCCGATTGACTTTGAAAAGATGATTGGTACCCATGTCATTACATTTATAAAAGATGGCTTTGAAGTGAAAAGCTATACTATTGAAGTCGAGGATGATGGATTAAATACATATCTGAATATGCCAGATTTAGTGCCCTTAGAATAAATATTAATTATTAAATAAGCAGTTTTATGTAATTTACTGTCGTGATAAATAAAATTTACTATAAATACATCATATAATTGAATATTGTAAGAATCTATGTCAATCGATTTTTGCAGCCTCTCTCTTTTCAAACAAGCTTTTGTAAGCTATAATAATTGTAAAAACATGGAAAAGAGAGGGGCTTTTATGGTAAAATATCTTATTGAAGAAAATATCATTATCTACATTTTTGCCGGACTTTGTGGGCTTGGATTTGTTACTCGGTTAATAATGAGTTTGGTATATAGCCGGTTAGTCAAAGAAACAGATAATATGGGTTCAACGAAAAATAAAAAGCTGAATCGCATGAAATTAAAGTTTGAAACTTGCTACAAATTGAAGATAGGTGTGAATAATGTGGATACATTTGTGGATAAGAATGTATATAAGCACCGATTTTGTGGAATTCTGTTATCCACATGGGAAAATTTTAGTGGACAAGTTCTATATTTATCCCTGCTATTAGTGCCGGTAAGTGCTGTATTTGGGGTGGTTTTTGAAAGTGATCAAAACCAAGTTTTATTAACAGGGGCTGTGGGTATATTAGGAAGTGCAATTTTGATAGTTGTGGATAAAAGCATTAACCTGTCAAATAAGAAAATAATGATAAAAGTGAATTTAGAGGATTATTTTGAAAACTTTTGTAAGGTCCGATTAGAGAAAGAAGTTTTCCATCCAGAAGAGTTAGAACAATATCGTCAGGAGTATTTCCAAGCAGTTAAGTCAAACAAACCAATTAATACTGCTACTGTAGCTACAAAAGTAGAAACAAAAACGGAATTGGATCGAAGAAGAGAAAGTAGGCTTAGAAAAGAGGAAGAAAAACGGCTTAAGGCAATAAAGAAAGCACAAGAGCAAAAGCGGCTAGAAGAAGCCCGTAAGGAAGAAGAAAGAAGAAAAATGGAAGAAAGAAAGAAGCTAGCGGCAAAGCGTAGAGAAGAGGAACGGAAACGATTAGAAGAGGAAAGACTTGCATTAGAAGCCAGGAAAATGGAAGCAAGGAGAAAAGCAGAAGAAAAACAACAGATGATGAATCTACGTAAGCAGCATATGGTGGAAGAAAGTGATGAATTGCTACATAGTATGGAAAAGAATCTATTCTCAAATCTTGAGGAAGTTGAAAATGATATGGATATTATAATTCCTGGTATGGATGAGATTGCTGCGGTAGAAGAAAAGGAAGAGGTTCTTCAGACACAACCGAGAGAATCGCAGACAAAAAAGAAAGGAAAAACATTTAAAAATCTAAGTTCGCAGGAAGAAAAACTAGTTGAAGATATTTTAAAAGAATTTTTTGCATAAAAAATCGATTGTCAATGGAAGAATAATCATTGAATATAGAGTTTGTCTTTGTTAGAATAGGATAAGGTAAAAAAATTAAGAAAAGAGGTATGACATGGCAAAAGTATCATTTGATTATTCTGCTGCAAAAAAATTTGTTTCAATCGATGAAATAGCAAAAATAAAGACGCTTGCAGAAGCTGCAAAAGCACAGCTTGTAAATCACACTGGTGAAGGAAGTGATTTTCTTGGATGGATCGACCTTCCTGTTAACTATGATAAGGAAGAGTTTGCACGTATTCAGAAAGCTGCTGCTAAGATTCAGAAAGATTCTGAGATACTGGTTGTTATTGGTATCGGAGGATCCTACCTTGGTGCAAGAGCTGCGATTGAGTTCCTAAGACATAGTTTTTATAATTCTGTTTCTAATGAAATTAGAAAAACACCTGAGATTTATTACTGTGGTAATAATATCAGTAGTAGTTATATGAAAGATCTGCTGGATGTGATAGGAGATAGAGATTTCTCTGTTAACATCATCAGTAAATCTGGTACAACGACAGAACCAGCAATTGCTTTCCGTATCTTAAAGAAGAAATTAATTGAGAAGTATGGCAAAGAAGAAGCGGCTAAGAGAATTTATGCTACCACAGATAAGGCAAAAGGAGCCCTAAAGAATCTTGCTAATGCGGAAGGTTATGAGACTTTTGTCGTGCCGGATGATATCGGTGGTCGCTACTCCGTATTGACTGCAGTAGGCCTTCTGCCAATTGCCGTAAGTGGTGCAGATATCTTAAAGCTAATGGAAGGTGCAGCGAGCATGCGCGAGCATTGCCTAAATAGTGCATATGAAGAGAATGATGCTATGATGTATGCTGCGGTACGAAATATATTACATCGTAAAGGTAAAAGTATTGAAATTCTTGTTAATTATGAACCATCCCTTCATTATGTATCTGAATGGTGGAAACAGCTATATGGTGAGAGTGAGGGAAAAGATCAAAAAGGTATCTATCCTGCATCAGTAGACTTCACAACTGATTTGCATTCTATGGGTCAGTTTGTTCAAGATGGATCTCGTATTATGTTTGAAACGGTAATTAACTTGGAAAAGTCTGCGGATGAAATTATTCTCGAGAAAGAGGAAGAGGACCTTGACGGCCTTAACTATCTAGCTGGACAAACTATGGATTTTGTTAATAAGAGCGCTATGAAGGGTACCTTACTAGCACATACCGATGGAGATGTTCCAAATCTTTTAGTGAATATACCAGAAAAAAATGAATTTTTCCTCGGTGAATTATTCTACTTCTTCGAGTTTGCTTGTGGTGTCAGTGGATATTTATTAGGAGTTAATCCATTTGACCAGCCAGGTGTAGAGAGTTATAAGAGAAATATGTTTGCACTTCTTGGTAAGCCTGGATACGAGGCGCAGAGAGAAGAGCTATTAAAGAGATTATAGAAAGCATAAGCAGTCGAAGAATATTTTTAACAGGAAGTTTTTTGCTGTCACACAATAATAAGGTGAGAGTATAATATAGTATCGAAAGTTTTGGTACTAAGAGCGGTAATGAAGGGGTAGGGTATACATATCTTTGATTATCCGCAACCGAATCCCTTTTTACCTCTTACTGAGTGTGAACAGATTACTGCCTTGATACCTTACCAGAAATATTCGGCTGCTTAACATAGATATGACAATCCGCCCCCTTTGCATTTGCAAAAGGGGCGGATTTGTTATTTTCAAAAATAATAGCCAAGTTTGCATTATAATAAATGATGATCCCTGGTAAATAAAATTAAGGCATTACGGCAATATAGTTATACATTAGGATGAAGTGACACAGGCTACCACCCATAACAAACAAATGAAAAATTTCATGGGAACCAAAATGTTTGTATTTTTGATTAAAAAGAGGAAGTTTCAGCGCATAAATAATCCCACCAATTGTATAAATGATACCACCTGCTAGTAACCAGGCAAATGCTGCAGACGAAAGAGCATTAATTAGTTGCGTAAAAGTAAGTATACAAGTCCATCCCATTGCAATGTAGATGATGGAGGAAAGCCATTTTGGACAGTTGACCCAGAAACCTGTAACAATAATGCCTATGATAGCTAAAGCCCATATAAAACTAAGAAGAGCCAATCCGGTCTTACCACCAAGGGCAATAATGCAAATGGGAGTATAAGTTCCTGCGATTAATACATAAATCATCATATGATCAAATTTCTTAAGTCTGCTAATTACTTTCGGTGATCCTTTAATGCTATGGTATATAGTACTAGCGCTATATAATAAAATCATACTTAAAATAAAGATACCCAGAGATATCATATGGACAGGCCTTGGGTGAGACGCGGCTTTGATTAGCAAGGGTGTTGCTGCGAACAAAGCCATTAATGTGCCGATAAAATGGGTAATAGCGCTACCTGGGTCTTTGATGTTTTTTATTGACATAGAATCAACTCCTTTTAAAATGTCATGCGATGATGTAGTGGATGGCGGATGTCTAATAATATGACTGCCATGTATTTGAATTAATGAAGAATGTGGTAGATATATATATTATATCATGTGGTTATTGAAACTATGTAATGCCTACCTATATACTATAGTATGTGGTTGGGAAATGCAAGATAAATTTATAAGTTAACATTAAATAATATTCGAACAATGTTTTTGATTCAAATAAAAGGGAGATTATGTTATACTATACCTATAGCTAGTCAAAGATTATAGTAGTTACAAGCAAACCAATTGAAGCTTAGAATGAGAAATAATATATTAATTACTGGAGTGATATAGAGAATGGATTTAAATATAGGAGATATTATAAAACTAAAAAAACAGCATCCTTGTGGAACCAACGAATGGGAAATTCTTAGAACCGGTATGGACTTTCGACTAAAATGTCTGGGATGTAGCCATCAAGTCATGCTTCCTCGCAAACAGGTAGAAAAAAGTATTCGGCAGATCAGAAAACCAGAAAAACCGTAAGATATTAAGGAAAGTATAACAGATATGGAAAATAAACGATTTTGTAAAAGATGCCTCTTGCAGGATATTATGCCGGATGAATTCATAGAGAATATGAGAATCTATCTAAATGGTTTGGATGATGAAATAAAAGCTGATGAAAACTTATACCAGGAGAGAATACGCCTTTGTTTGGATTGTGATAATTTGAATGAGGGTATCTGCAGACTCTGCGGTTGTTTTGTTGAGTATCGTGCAGCAATTAAGAAGCGAGCTTGTCCAGCAATACACTCTAGATGGTAATGTGCAGCGCCAAATAATATAATCTCATTAAATAAAAATAGTATCATTAATAAGGATGTTATGGGAAAAGATTACTGCCCAGTTAATCTACAATTAAAAGATAGGGCGATATTAGAAGTATTATACTAAAGATAATGTGGAAGGGAGATATTATGGAGATATTCAGAGTACGTACAGACCAGGCAGTACCGGGGATGATTGTAGCAAATGATATCTATACAATGAATAATCAACTAATAATCACCAAGGGAACCGAGCTAAATGAAAAAGTAATTACAAAATTACGGTTTTATAGTATTTATGGTTTTAATGTATATCAGAAATCTGAGGAGGAAGAAAACCAAGAGGAATCCTATATTCAAACACTTCGAAATTCCCAAGACTTCAAGAAATTTAATAGGACCTATGTAGATACGGTGAATAGTGTTGAGGATAATTTTAATGGAATCGTCCAAGGTAATGAAGAAATCAATATTGATAGATTGCTTGAAGAAATGAATAAAGTCATTAATAAAGGGCGTAATGGAGCACATGTATTAGAAATGCTCCATGGAATACGAAACTACGATGATACGACCTATATACATAGTATGAATGTGTCCTTGATATGTAATATATTCGCTGGATGGTTGAAGCTTTCTGATGAGGAAACCAAATCACTAATCTTAGCGGGACTACTTCATGATATCGGTAAGATGCTGATACCGAAGGAGATTATTCAAAAGCCTGGAAAGCTGGAAGAGGACGAGTTTGAAATTATAAAATCCCATACGATTAAAGGGTATCAGTTATTAAAGGATTTACCCGTTGATATAACAGTAAAATATTCTGCTCTCATGCATCATGAAAGATGTGATGGGTCAGGATATCCTAACGGATTTGTTGCGAACCAGATTGAAAAACATGCAAAGATTATAGCAATTGCCGATGTGTATGATGCCATGACATCGAATCGCTGCTACCGAGAGGCTTTCTGTCCCTTTGATGTTGTAGAAAACTTTGAACTGGAAGGTTTCTTAAAATATGATCCAAAGTATCTTATGATTTTCCTAGAGAGAATTGTTGAATCCTATATGCATAATCTTGTCCGATTAAGTGATGGTCGTGAGGGAGTCGTGGTTATGATCAATAGACTATCCTTATCAAGGCCAATGGTTAAAGTAGGAGATACCTTTGTTGATTTATCAAAAGAACATAATCTGAGTATCGAAGCGATTATATAAAAGGCGGAATATGAATTCTCAGAATAATAAATATTATATATCCGTGCCATTATCTTAAATGAATGATAATAATAGGATTGTATATCTTTTAAAGGGATATGCTCTCTTCTGAATACAAGGTAACAATAAGATTAGAAACTTGTATATCTGAAGCTAGCATATCATAAAGAAGATAATACAATCCTTTTTTATCTTTGTTAATCTTAAATATCTATGGTATATACTTAGCAAAATATTATTTATTAATATTAATTCCATTTATACAAACACAACTTGTACTAAGAACATATAGAGCAGTGTACCGGCTCCAATGCTTAATAGAGTATTATTTTTCCATAAATGTAAGGCTATGATTACAGCGATACTAATAAGTTCCGGAAAACCATTCGGAGCTTGTGAGAAGGAGATATCCTTTAGGCAATATACAACCAGCATGCCTATGATGGTAAAAGGAAGAACATCCGCTAAGTATGTTATGTATTTGGGTATTTCCTTCTTTTCTGGAAAGAGTAGAAAAGGCAGTGTTCTGGTTAAAATGGTTCCGAGTATTACAATTGTAAAAAATATAATTAATTGTGTTGTTGTAAAGTTCAATTCTTCTTCTTCCCCCTTATTATTGGTTTTTTTAATACTGTAACTAGGATTAAGATGGTGACCATTGATGGAATAATAAAGTCATTCGAACCAAAGATGAGCCGGCAGGTGATTGCACTAAGGACGCCAATGAGTGCCGGAAGGTGGTTAGTGGTCGATTTCCATTGATTAACGAATATAACAACAAATAATGCGGTTAAGGCAAAGTCCAGTCCTTTTGTATTAATGGTGATAATACTACCTAAAATACCTCCTAGCAAGGATCCGGTAACCCAATAAAGATGATTTAATAAGGTAATGAAAAAATAGAACCAGGTTCTGTT
The DNA here is from genome assembly GCA_012523925.1 of Clostridiales bacterium. GTDB lineage: Bacteria > Bacillota > Clostridia > Lachnospirales > Lachnospiraceae > Mobilitalea. Next base: position 14,503 of record JAAYSQ010000056.1, on the reverse strand, counting down.
AATACCTTCCGGGGGTTCCTCGGAGCAAACAATTGAGAAGGTCTCATCAGTTAGAGCAAGTATAAGGTAGGGTTTCAATATTCCTATCCCTTGGTATTTTTTCAGCATAGATATTCCATAGAAGATATGTCTAGCATTTACCATGAGGGTCATCAGGAAGGTTCCAATTGGATCAAAGCCGGCGGCTAATAAAGATATAGTGACAAATTGCATTGATCCTGCATATATAAATAGGCTGGCAAGAAGGGTCCAAAACAAAGGAAAACCCATACGATCCATCAAAATTCCATAAGCTATTCCTAAACACAAGTATCCGGTAAGCACTGGTATTGTATATGGTATGGTAGCCTTTAATACTGCTTTTTTGTTGATCATAATAAAACTCCTTTACTGTGAAATGATTGCGCTATCTTCTACGGCTTTATGATTTTCTGCCATTTATAATTCCAACCTAATGTTAAATACAAGAACTGCCGCATAAGAAGCGGGTTCTATATATTGTGATAGATTATAATATATTAAATTTTATAATGCAATCGAATGATAAAGATTTATACCTTTCAAAAGGATGTAATGAATAATGAGCTTAAAGCTACAGTGTTATAGTATTTTTTGTCCTTATGAATCATAGAATTAAATAAGTGATTATTCTATGGAGGTTAGTATGAGAAGGCTTAGAATATTAATTCTGCTTCTTATGATGCTTATTACAGTTCTCGGAATTAGTGGCTGTAAGACAGAGGATACGGATATAAAGAAATTAAAAGATTTAGAATTTACGGTAGTTGAGGATGCTGATCTACCCGGTGAGTTAAAGGAAATTATCGACGAAAAGAAAGAGAAACCATTCAAATTGACCTATTCCAACAAGGATTATTTATATATTGTGGTTGGATACGGGCAGCAGAATAGTGGGGGTTATAGTATTGCTGTAGATGAATTGTACTTAACGAGTAATGCGATTTATATCGATACCAATTTAATTGGACCTTCACAGGAGGATTTAGTTGCTCAAGGTGTTACTTATCCGTACGTAGTAGTTAAAATTGAGTTTATGGATAAAAGAGTTGTTTTTGAATAAGTTCTAATATGGGGACTTCATCATTTTTAATCTGTTTAGAAATGAGGGGTCCCATTTGAGTAGAAAATAAACCTAAGGCTTAAAGTCTAGGACATATTATCTGGCAAAATAATGGAAAAATGTATGGAAAAAGACTATATTTTGTTGGTTAAAAGTTTAGATAAACTATATATTGTGGAAATTTGAATTTTGTAAGATTGATGGTCAAAAGTGAAAATCACTTCCTGCTTTTGTGCAATATAATTAATGTAAAATAGTGTAAACATGTTATTTTGTGAAAATATTCCATGATATTCAACAAAAATACAATAAGTCAATAGGCGATTTTTTAGGTACAATATAATTACAGTTGATTGAATTGTCAGAATATTTATTGACAAACAATAAAGTTTTATGTTATAATTTAAACGATGCATATTATTTGTAACAGAGTTATTTCAATTTATGCTTTAAATTCTATTGAATGGCATAGGTTCATACATGGAATCAGAAAGCATTGGTAAGGAGAAAAATAATGATGAAGCAAAATGATGTAAACAAGGTAAGAAACGCTGTTATTAACCAAATCGGTAAAAAGGTTAAGGTAAGGATAAACAGAGGCAGGCATAAAATCGACGAGACAGAGGGCGTAATTTCGGAAACCTACCCAAGCATCTTTTTAATTAAGATACAAGAAACAAAAGATATGCCTGTAAGAACATTATCCTACAGCTATACAGATGTATTAACAAAAGACGTAGAGCTTATCTTATGTAGATAAGAATGAGAACATAAGTGATAGACTGGGCAAGCCGTGATATTTAAATTACGGTTTAGCCCTATTTTTTTGCAATATTCTAAGAATGAAATCATAAATCCTTTTTTGTACGAATAAGATATGACAGAGGCATCCATCGTATGTCCATATTAAGGAGGGATATTTGTGGAGTTAATTAAAAAGAATATTCATATGAATAAATTAAAATGTAAGAGTACCCTGCAGCTTACATTGGACGATGACTTTAATGTACCGGATGTTAAACCTGACATCGATAAAATTATCAAGGAGCAGGGCGAAGTTAGAATTACTGATATTAAGGCAATGAATGGAAAACTTCTTGTCAAGGGTGCTTTGAGATTTAATGTATTATATTTAAACGGTGAAGATCAAAGGCCAGTACATAATATTGCAGGAGAAATTCCTTTTGATGAAGTTATTAATATGGATCTAACCTGTGCTGATGATGATCCTACTGTAAAATGGGAGCTTGAAGATCTATCTACAGGAATGATTAATTCTAGAAAACTGAGTGTAAAATCCATTGTTCAGTTAAATGTATCGGTAGAGGAACTTTATGATGAAGAGACCGCAGTTATGGTAGAAGGATCGGAAGATGTTCAATACATGAACAAAAAGATCGAGATAACCGATGTGGGGGTAAAAAGAAAGGATACCTTCCGAATTAAGGATGAGATTCTTCTCCCTGCGAATAAAGGGAATATATCAACTCTACTTTACCATGATATTGGTTTGAATAATGTAGAAGTTAGATTGCTTGAAGACCGCTTTAGTATAAAAGGAGAAATACCTGTTTTTATCCTATATACCAGTGAGGATGAAGAAAATCCGATGGAATACTATGAAACTGAGATTCCATTTGGCGGTGTTATCGAATGTAATGGCTGTAATGAGGATATGATCGAGGATATATTGTTCCGTATTTCTGACAAGTTTATAGAAATTAAGGCGGATGAGGACGGAGAGGAAAGAGCCTTTGATATTGAAGTTATCCTAGATATGGATATTAAAGTTTATAAAATTGAAGAACCAGAGATCCTTTGTGATATTTATAGTCCATCTAAGGAGATAACACCGATTGTTAAGGAAGCAGTTTACGAGAATTTAGTAGTTAAGAACAATAGTAAATATCGTATAGCTGATCGTATTCGTGTTCTGGAGAGTCAGCCTCGAATCCTGCAAATCTGCCACGCTAATGGGGCTATTAAAATTGATGAGATCATTCCGGATGGAAATCAACTACAGGTGGAAGGGGTTGTCGAAGCGGATATTCTTTATATATCTGAAGATGACAGTATCCCGCTCAATTCTGTAAAAGGAGCAATTCCATTTGTACAGATGATCGAAGTGAAGGGTATAAAGCCGGATAGTAATTATGAAATAAGACCCAATCTAGATCAGCTTAGCGTTATGATGCTTGATAGTGAGGAAATAGAAGTTAAAGCTACTGTTAGTCTTAATACTATCGTATTTGATCGCATAACGGAAGAAATTATTACAGACATTGAAGTGGCTGATCTTGATCTACAAAAACTGCAGGATATGCCTGGTATAATTGGCTATGTTGTTAAACCAAATGACACTTTGTGGGATATAGCTAAGAAATACTATACCACGGTAGATAGTATCATGAGCATCAATGAGATGGAAGATGATATGATCGAAGAGGGAGATAAACTCATCATAATGAAAAAAGTAGATGCTGTCCTGTAGGAAGGGTCTAGCCAAATTCTAGCCAAATCGAAACTGAATGCTATAATAGCAAAAAGCGTATATAGAATAGCACTGCTATCTACATACGCTTTTTTTATGGAATTGCTATTTATATGGCATTTTGTGTAGTTTTTTTCTATGAAAAGTTAAAAGTCCTAATAACATCAATACGGGAAAGATGGTACAAGCCAGTAAACCTAACCTTAATCCCTGTTGTTCTAAATCAAGACCTTGGTTCATCCATATGGAAAGGCTCCGCCCCGCCTTTTGGATATAGTTTGATAGAATACCAGCTATCCATGGACCAATAGCGCATCCTATATCACCACAGATGGCAAGGATACCAAACATTAGGGTTCCGCCTTTTGGATAGGCTGCAGAAGATAGGCTGAAAGTACCCGGCCACATCAAGCTTACGGAAAGACCAGTCAAACTGCAAGCTAATAAGGAAAGTAGTGGATGCGGGCTTAATACGGTAGCAAGATAGGTAACTATACAGAGGGCGCTGCTAGCAATCAGACAGCCCTTAATAGGAAGTCGCTCGCCATAATATCCATAGATTGTTCTACCAATCGCCATAAATAGTGCAAAAAGACCTGGCCCTAGCATATCCCCTACGAGTTTTGGAACTTGTAACCCTTGTTCTGCGAAAAGGGATGACCATTGAGACATACTTAATTCACTTGCTCCCGCACATATCATAAGTAACATTGATAGATAAAAACCAGGATGTGAAAATAGTTCTTTTAATTTCATTCCGCTTCCTTCCTGAACAAGAGGGAGGATGGGAACACGGAGAAACTGAAATAAATTATATAGAGGAAATAGCGACCATAACAGAGGGAGAATGAACCACATATTTCGTCCAATCACTTGTAATAAGATGGTGCTAATAAGGACTACTGCCATCTGCCCCCAACAGTAAAATGAGTGTAATAGACTCATTGCAGATTCTTTATTATCATTCGGTAATGCTTCAATAATTGGACTGATGATCACTTCAATGAGACCACCTCCAATAGCATACATGGCTACTGAAATTACTAAACCAAGATAAGGTGAGGGCAGGAGCTGGGGCAGAATACTTAAAGATAGAAGACCTGCAGTACTTAATGCATGGGCAGCCACCATACATTTTCGGTATCCGAAACGGTCCGCATACTTAGTAGCCCAGATATCTGTAATCAGCTGAGTTCCAAAGTTAATTAAGATTAGTTGCCCTATTTTATCATAGGAAATATGATAATTGGTTTGGAAAATAATAAATAGTATAGGTGCTAAGTTATTAATAATTGCCTGAGTAATATATCCTCTGTAGCATGCATAGGTTGTATTCTTATATGTATATAGTTTTGTCATAAGTGGTTACCTTCCTCTTCTATTTTAATCTGGCCAGTATGGTTTCGTTAAAAATATCTGTTTTCCAAGACCCGACTTTCTAAAATAGTCTAAGGCATTCTCTGCCAGACTTTCATTATCATATATACCAAAGACTGTGGGTCCGCTTCCGCTCATAAGGGCAGTTAATGCTCCTAGTTCACACATTTGATTCTTGATTTTTGTGATAATAGGATACTTTGAAATGGTAACTGTCTGAAGTATATTATCCATATGACGCGTAAGCTCATATAGATCGCCCTTATCAATAGCAAGCAACATTTTATCGATATCCGGGTGTTTAAGGGAGGGTGTTAGTTTCAAATTAGAATATACATATTTTGTGGATACGCTAATATTTGGTTTTACAAGTAATATGAAGCAATCTGGTATCGGCTTTAAAGGGGTGAGAATCTCACCAATCCCTTCCGATAGGGCAGTACCCATCTGAATGCAGTAGGGAACATCTGCTCCGAGAGTTACTCCAAGCTCCATTAATTCACTCTCAGAAAGCCCGATTTGAAATATTTCATTAAGTAAGCATAGGGTGGCAGCAGCATCTGCACTACCTCCAGCCAAACCTGCGGCTACGGGTATATTTTTATCAAGTGTGATTTTAACTCCTTTGCGAATCCCAAAACGCTTCATAAATATTTGTGCTGTTTTGTAAACTAGATTCCTGCGGTCAGTTGGTAGATAGGGTAAATTCGTTTTCACTGTAATTTTCCCGGAATCATTTAATTCAATCTTGACCTTGTCATATAGATCGATGGTTTGCATTATCATGCGAAGTTCATGATAACCGTCTTCTCTTCTCCGCAGTACATCTAAGCCGAGATTTATTTTCGCATAAGCTTTTCTAGTAAGTAACTTCATAGGATAATACCTCCATAAGGGCATTTGTATTAAGCTAAGCATAAATAAAGGTCATTGAAAGATTATCTTTCATAATGACCTTATATTTCTTTGCAATAAATTATATTGGTATTTTATCACACTTTATATTTCATTACAAATCAAAATATGCCTTGATTTCTTCCCATAGTTTAAACTTAATTCTCACAGGTGCTTTTTGTGATTTAAGAGTATCAAATTCTTCCTCGGTAAGCAGGTACTTTAGTTGTTCTTCTGATTTTTCATCGACTATACTATAGGTCTCGTCAACAAAACAGAGTGGAGGAAATAGAACGCACCACCAGTTCTTTCCCTGGGCATCGCCAATTTTTACGCGGAGTGCTTCATAAGTTCCAGGAGGAAAGGTATAGTCACTATAGACTTTGAGTGGAAAATTACATTCTTCTAAACTTACACTGATAGGATAATAAAACCCTTCTTCTTCTATGACCTCCTCTGCAATTTCCTGAATGGTTGGTAACATGTCAAATAGAATATTCCGAGCCTCGGTAATACTTGTAGCTTCTCTAAGATAAGGAGAGATCTCTGAAACTATTTTCTCCTTTACCTTTAGCTTGAGATTTTGGTCCTCATTACTATCACTATTGGCAATTACATGAAAACGAATAATGTCTCTAGCAATACCAGCCTGTATCTGTGAATTCTTCGCTGCGTCTGCTTTTACAAATCCCATAACAATACCAGAGAAAACAAGAATAAGCAGCAGTAGAAAAACCCGGAATTTGCTATTCCAAAGACATATTGATTTAACTATTTTGTTATATAAGTTTTCTTTTGCTCCTACTGTATCTATTTCATCTTTATGTACTGCCTTGATTAAATCACGCATTTCGTTGCTATTCCTTATGTTCATGATATCTACTCCTTTATTGTTCCAGATTCTAGTGTTGTACTTATATCAGCCATGATGGACTTAAAATGCTTCAATAAGCTAACCAATAAATGGTATATTTGTTCTGTTAGAGTATTACCACAGACTACCTCTTTTATACGAATAATAACGAAAATTTATCTTATAGATAATTAGTATTTAAAATATCGATAGTAATGGTATGTATGGAAAACAGCTTGAACTTGTGTTTATTTGATAGTACAATAAGATAGCGTTAACTAAAGAAATTAATCGCTTACAAAATGACGGCGGGAGGCTTAATTATGTCAAGTAATGCACCAATTGGGGTTTTTGATTCTGGTATCGGCGGGTTAACCGTTGTAAAAGAGATTATGAATCAGATACCGCAGGAATCTATCATATATTTTGGTGATACAGCGAGACTTCCCTATGGAAGTAAATCACAAGAGACCATTGTTACCTACACAAGACAAATTATCCGCTTTCTAATGGGGAAGGGCGTTAAGGTTATTGTAGTAGCCTGCAACACGGCTAGTGCATTAGCATTAGAGACGGTAAAGACAGAAATTAATATACCTATCCTTGGCGTCGTTAAACCTGGTGCAAAGGTTGCTGCTGATACTACCAGGAATGGTAAAATCGGTATAATTGCGACCGAAGGAACAATTTATAGTGGAATATACAATAACTATATTAATAATATAAACTCTCAAGTTCAGATATTTGGCAAACCCTGTCCGCTTTTGGTTCCTCTTGTTGAGGAAGGCTTGATTGATGATCCGATAACAACGGAGATGGTAAGAAGATATACAAAAGATCTACTAGAAATTGATATAGATACTTTAGTATTAGGATGCACACACTATCCATTGCTTAGAAAAACCATTCAGAGAGTGGTAGGAGAGCAGATAACATTAGTGAACCCTGCATATGAAACCGCTAGAAAGCTAAAGGAAGTACTTATGCAGAACCGATTAGAAAATAATAGTACTATGAAACCTAACCATCAATTTTTTGTAAGTGACGGCGCGGAAAAGTTTAAACATTTTGCAAATACCATATTATCTTGTGAAGTTGTGGAAACGAAGGATGTAAATATTGAAAGTTATTAAAAGGTAGGCAGATATGACAAAGGATGTAATTGTTACAATTGAAGGATTACAACTGGGGGAAGAAAACGATAGGATTATTACGAAAGCAAACGGTTTGTATCAATTGCAGAAGGGAAATCATTATATTCGTTATGAAGAGATGATAGATGGCGTGGAAGGAGCAACTAAAAACCTTATTAAGGTAACTCCTGATTTAGTTAAGATTACAAAGAAAGGCGCAGCTAGCACGACTATGACCTTTCGTTTAAACGAAGTTACGAGTACAAGTTATCAAACGCCTTATGGTAATCTAATGCTTCAAATACAAACAAGCCAGATGCAAGTGAAAGAAGATACCGACTCGCTTAACATCAATCTATCATATACCATCATGGCTAATGGGGATCTTCTATCTAAGAACCGTACAAAGATTACAATACAATCACAAGAAACTAAATAGAAACATAAACAAGTTCTCGCTTGGTTGTCGTTCATAGTAGTACATAAGGTTGTGACAGATAAGTGTATCTGACACAACCTAAGTACTGGGCGACAAGCAGTCTACTTTAGGAAATTATTCCTTTGGAGTAACGAATCCATCTTCATCAATGGTAACATCAAAGGAGATTTTCTCCATATAGTCAAAATAGGATTTGCGTTCATTTTCCTCTGTAAGGAGATAGGTGTAGGTGTCCTTCCCCATGGCAGGTAGAATTTGCATTCGAATATCATCTTCTGAGTCTAAGTGTATTTTCAGTAATCCAGTTTCACGTTTGGCACTATTAAACCAGAAGTTGCCTAAACTATAAGCAATGGGTTTTCCTTTATAAAATTCAAATCCCTGCATGACATGTGGATGGCATCCCACAACAATATCTGCTCCAGCATCTATATATTTCTTAGCAAAATCTCGCTGATATTTCTCTGGGTATTCGTTACGCTCTACGCCCCAATGAAGATATACAACTACATAGTCACTTTCTTGAGCAGCCTTTTCAATTGCTTCAATAAGAGGCGTGGGATCATAAGTTCCAACCATTCCCGGGGAATCCTCAGTTGCATACCAATTCATAGCAAAGATTACTCTGGAAGATGCGAGATAGGCAATTTTCTTATCTCCAATCGTATAGTAAACTGGGGCTTCAGCTCTTGCTAAATTTTCACCGGCACCTACATAGTCAATTCCAGCTTCATCTAAGGTAGCGAAGGTATCCATAAGTGCATCTGGGCCATAATCTAATGCATGATTGTTGGCAAGGGAAACTATATCAACGCCCATTTCGTTAAGAATTCCTACACGACTTGGATCAGCACGAAATGTATACGATTTGTTCGGTGTTTTGGTTCCCCTTGTACTATAGGCAAATTCGTTATTGAGCATCATAATGTCAACAGCATTCATTTCTCCAACGAGGTCCTCGGATAGGCCTCCCAGAATTCCCTTTTTCTCTCGATCATAGCGGGCAACCGGCTTTGAATTCTCATCAAAGTTAATATCGCCTGCAAAACCAAGTACAATTGTACGATTTGGCTCTTCATTAGAGCTATCCGTTTCCAGGCTAGGATCAGTTATATGATCCCCCGGTACTGGTTCATTCTCTGTGTTATTATCTGAAGGGTTACCTTCTTTGATATCATGATTCTCTGCCAAATCAAGATCAGCTTCATCTTCATTTTGAGAAGTGTTGTTGCTACTGCTATCTAGCGAGTCACTACTATTGCTATCGTTATTAAGTGACTGATTATAATCCGTATCGGTAATGGCCTCCCCTATATGCTCATGACTATTTCTTTCATCTATTTCGTCCTGGCGGTTTTGTATCTTGAAAGCGTATATGAGGAGACTGCAAAGTGATACAAGGGATAGGAAACCGAATAATATTAGAAGTAATATATTCTTTTGCTTCATAGTATCTTCCTTTCCGATTAAAAAACCTCTTACCTTATAACAATTATGCCATGAAGGTAAGAGGAATATGATTTTTATTTTTCTTTTTTAAATTTGCCTGTGATTCTCTTGAAAAACCCTTGCTTTTCTTTCTTAGTATCAAGGCCGCTTCGAAGCCCTCTTACATCCATAATGTAAATACCGCTTAGAACTGCCTTTACTTCCTTTTTAACTGGAATAACTTCAAATACCTTAGCATCACAGATTAAGGACATAATTTTTGGTCCGATTTTTGCTTTTACGATAGGAACCTTGGATCCTCTCATATACTTCGGTGTTTGATCAAGTACAATCTTAGGAAGGTTTGCTTCCTTTAATTTCATCATCTTCTTATCAATAACCAGCATTGAAACCGTCTGAGCTGCTGCTTTCATTTGTTCTTCGGAATCTTCCTGCCTTTGCTGAAGTTTCTTTCCTACAAAATATAATGCAACGAAAACCGCAATAACTACTACGGCAACAACAAGTAATACGATTGTTAATGTATCCATGAACTATGTACCTCCTAATATTGTACGTTTTCTAGCGTGTCCCAGTTCAGGGCATCGTTAATTGTACCATCTTTTTATAAAAAAATAAATAGTAAAATAGAAAATACCTGAAATTTTGTTCGACAATGATCGCGATATTCGCTTAAATACAAGTTGCATCGACTAAGTCAGTCAAATTAAGTGTAAATAATATCGATAGCAAATCTCTACTTAATATTTAACTAAAGAATCGTTTTTATCCAGTGTGTCCTTTATAATTCCCTGTACATAGGTGCTAAGTGACTTTAATTGCGCTTTCTCCAGAGTTTTTGGGTAAATCGGTTTGCCGTATTCAATTACAACATGAGCTTTTCGAATCCATGGCTGCTGATTTTCGAATATGGCTTCCGTATTGGATATAGAAACTGGAATAATAGCACATCCGCTTTTTTCAGCAATTTTAAAGCTACCCGCCTTAAATGGAAGCATTTCATTTCCCGGGCTACGGGTCCCCTCTGGTGAAATAAATATGGAGTAACCATTTTTTACTTGCTCTATCGCTTGAAGAATCACCTTCATACCTTGGCGAACGTCATTGCGGTCAAGGAAGAGGCATTGCAGAAATTCCATCCAGGTTCTCAAAAAAGGAACTTTACGTATTTCTTTCTTCGCTATAAATCCGGTTAAGGTGGGTACTGTAACATAAGAAACCAGAATATCGAAGTAGCTTCTGTGATTTGCAACATATAATACGGCTTCATCTTTCGGAACATTATCTATACCAATTGCAGTGTATTTAACGCCGCTAATGAATAGAATAACACGGAAAGCCCAAACGACAATCTTCTGTGAACTTGCCACTTTTGCGCGATGGCTAAACTTGCCGATGATATATTCAATTATGAATAATGGAATACTTATTATAAAAAATAGAATTAAAAATAGTAAAACCAATATTAAACGCATAAAATAACACCTCCGCTTTCCAGTAATAGAAAGAAAATCTCTTTATACGAGCGCACTAGCTATTTAGCCTTCTCACGGATAAGTTGGTGTTATGTGAGGAGGTAGAGCTTTAGTATCACTGTCCTGCAATTCACCATTGTTTTTATCTTGCATTTGCTCTTGCGATGTCTGGCTACTATCCGTATGGTTATTGGCATCCTCATTGATAGGAATCCCCGTAGGAGTTATAGTTACATCATCTGGTATGTTATTATTTTCATCTTCATCTTCATCCTCATCAGCATCGACAGGATCCTCATTTTCATCTTCCACTGGATTTTCATCCTCAATATCAGGTTCTTCCAAAGTGCCTTCTAAATCTTCTTCCTCTTTATCGGAATTGGGATCCTCAGGTTCTTCTTCAATTTCATCTTCAGGAAGTACTTCATCATTATCAATCAGTTCCTTCTCATCAGATGCTTCATCATCTTCTAATTCTTCGTCATCTACCGTTTCTCCATCGAGTAAAGCTTCCTCATCGGATAAAGCAGGATCATCATCCAACGGTGGTGCGGTAACAATCGGTGGGCGGTAGTTAATTAGATAAGCATATTTTGCTTCAAAATCAAAACCTTCACTTGGAGTATATTGATAATATTCATCTAAGGTCAAATCATTAGTATAGAGATAGTTGGCCAAATCCTTACCCACATATCGAATATGCCATGGTTCATAAGCATACCCTGTAATCTCTAATTTGTCCTTTGGATAGCGAATGATATATCCAAAACGGTGTGCATTATTTGCTAACCAGATACCTTCTGGGGAATCTGCGAAAGCTTCAATTAATTTAAATCCTAAGGATTTGGTAGAAACATCAATGGCAAGACCAGATTGATGCTCGCTAGTTCCAGGTACTGCAGAGTATTTTAAAGTATGATTTTTTCCCTTTTTAACTATGTTGTTTATAAAAATTTTACGTTGTCTATCATAAGAACGATAGGCGGAAATGCCGTAGAGGGTATAGCCGTCTGCTTTTGCCGCATCAAACAAATCTTCAAGGGCAGCTGCAGCCTCTGGGCGCATTAATTTTCGCTCATCGTGGTATTTCAAATTAAATAATACATTCGGAATCACCATATCTTCCGGTACATAATCCTTCGGCAAAGCATATTCCTTATTTATAAATACGGTGATACTGGTTATATCGGTATCAATTTCAGTAGCAGGAACAAATGGAGTCTTTGTAATATTATCCGCGCTATCCTTATTATCCTTTTCTTCGCTGTCTGTTGCAGGCGGTATGTATGTATCATCAATGGATCCAGGTGTGGTAGTCGTTGATGTCTCAATTTCGGAGGCATTTAAATGTGTGCGGCTACCGGTTGGAGAAATTATACTGACAACTAAAAAGCCGGCTAGCGAAACGGACACCACCGCTGCCAGGACAATCATGATTTTTCTCATTTGTAGTTGCCTCCTTTCTTTATGCAAGTACGATCTTAAGTTGAATTATAAAAACTGCAGATTAGGAGCAAAATCCTAATCTGCTTCTTTTTATATTATAACATTTTTAGAAAGAAATTTATAGTTTATTGTAGAAAAAATATTATGGAAAAAATTATCTATCCACGGACAGAATTATTATTTAAAAGCTCTGATTTTAGTTGATATAGTCTCTCAGAGAGATCGACATATACATTATGTGGATTAACAAGGCGCCTAGCCTCATCCCATAGGGTGTCTTGCTCCTTTTGACAGTAATCACGAATTTCCATGACTGAAGGAGATTCGTAAACGCATTCACCAGAGATAAATATAGGAACAAGAAGTTCTCTAAGAGTATATGTGTTCGGCTTTAAGTAGGTCTTTTTCCAGGTGGCATGTGGATCAAATATTAAAAGTGGATTTTCTGATGAAAAATGTTCATCTTCAAGGGTAATAAGATCTGCTTTTACTTTACCACTTTCTTTTTCATAAACACGATATATCTTTTTATTACCAGGGTTAGTTATTTTCCATGGGTTATCAGAAAGTTTTATCTTAGGAATGAATTTACCGCTTTTTTGAATGGCGGATAATTTATATACGCCACCAAAGGATGGGTTATCCTCCGAGGTTATCAATCGAGTTCCAACTCCCCAAGAATCAATTTTGGCACCTTGTGATATTAAGCTATCAATTAAGTTCTCATCTAAATCGCTGGAAGCAGTAATAGTTGCGTCTTGAAAACCAGCGGCATCTAACATTTTTCTAGCTTCTTTTGAAAGATATGCAAGGTCACCACTATCTAAACGGATACCGTATTTCACTGGTGTTTTACCCTGTTCTCTTAACTCGCTAAATACTTTAATCGCATTAGGAACTCCAGAACGAAGAGTATCATAGGTGTCAACCAAAAGAGTAGTATTCATTGGGTATAGTTCTGCATATTTACGGAATGCGGTAAGTTCATCATCGAAACTCATAATCCAGCTATGAGCATGGGTACCAAGCGCAGGCATATCATATAATTTCGCTGACATCATATTACTTGTTCCAATACATCCTCCAATAATCGCCGCCCTAGCCCCTAAGGTTCCAGCATCTGGCCCTTGAGCTCTCCGAAGGCCAAATTCCATAACAGGACCACCTTTTGCAGCATAAACTACACGGGATGCTTTCGTTGCAATCAAACTTTGGTGGTTAATAATATTAAGTAAAGCAGTTTCGATTAATTGAGCTTCCATAATCGGTGCAATTACTTTTATTATTGGCTCCATAGGGAATATCACGGTTCCCTCTGGTATTGCATAAATATCGCCGCTGAATTTAAAGTTTTGTAAATAGGTTAAAAAATCTTCTTTAAAGATTTTTAAACCTCTAAGGTATTCGATATCTTCTGTTGTAAAGCGTAAGTTTTTTACGTATTCTATCACTTGTGCTAAGCCGGCACATATTGCATAACCACCCTTGCATGGGTTTTCCCTATAGAATACATCAAAAACAACTGTACTTTCTTCCTTGTTATAAAAATAACCCTGCATCATTGTTAATTCATAAAAATCAGTTAATAAAGTTAAATTTCTCTTTTCCATTTATAGGTTCTCCTTCCACTTTTCATGCAGCGTGTTATTGTATGCTTAACTTCATTAAAAACAATCTTAATAATTACTTTAATCTTCTTTAAAAGATATACCAATAACTTGAATTAGTCAAGCAAAGTATAGGAAGTAAGATGTCCTACAATCCTCCTTAGATTCTAGATACTTAACAATTATTTTGTTACCTTCATTTACTATCTTTATAAGATTATGGAGAAATTTTATATAAAATTTCAAAACAGGTACTTT
>JAAYSQ010000055.1 GCA_012523925.1 Clostridiales bacterium | reverse complement strand
TCTTATACCCATTAGGATTTTTGCTTTGCCAGCGATAAGTATCTTCACACATTTTGTCGATTCCGCGCTCTGCTTTCCAACCTAATTCCTTGAAAGCCTTCCCTGGGTCTGCATAGGTTACCGCAATATCTCCAGGTCTTCTAGGATCGATGACATAAGGAAGCTTCTTTCCACATGCTTTTTCATAATTATGAATAATATCCATAACACTATAACCAACACCAGTACCTAAATTATAGGTTACTAAACCAGGATTCTGCTGTAGTTTTTCAATTGCCTTAATATGTCCAAGAGCTAAATCAACAACATGGATATAATCTCTAACACCAGTACCATCTGGTGTATCATAATCATTACCAAATACATGAATTTTATCTAAAACACCGGAAGCAACCTTCGCAATATAAGGAACGAGATTGTTTGGAATACCATTGGGATCCTCACCAATTTCTCCACTCTCATGCGCACCAATTGGATTAAAATATCTCAGAATTGCTATATTCCATGAAAAATCAGATTTATAAATATCTTCCAACATTTCCTCTATCATCAATTTCGTACGTCCATAAGGATTGGTTGCTGACAAAGGAAATTCCTCAGTCACAGGTACAGTTTCTGGATCCCCATAAACGGTTGCGGAGGATGAGAATACAAGATTCTTAACATCAAACTCCTCCATGACCTCCAACAATGTAATTGTACCACTTAAGTTGTTTTTAAAATACTTTAAAGGTATTTGACAGGATTCTCCTACAGCCTTTAAGCCAGCAAAATGGATTACAGCATCAATAGATTCTTTGCGAAATATATCGGTTAATGCCTCTTTATCTAATATATCTGCTTCGTAGAAATGTATTTTCTTCCCTGTTAACTTTTCTACTCTCCGAATAGATTCCATACTTGAATTACTAAAATTGTCGATAGCTACAACCTCGTAGCCTGAATTCAATAGCTCAACGTTTGTATGACTTGCTATATATCCTGCTCCGCCAGTTACTAAGATTTTCATAGTTCCTCACTCCATTTTTTTATTTACTATTAATTGTACCTTATAATCAGTGAATTTGAAATAGATAAAATTCTTATTTTATATTAATATCCTATTATCTCTTATTCTTAACTTGAAAATATATTACATATCCTTTATCCTTATATAAACAAAAGAATGCAAAATTCATCCAACTAAGATAAATATAGAAAGTGATGATCATCATGGATAAGCAACTGTTTCAAAAGGTATGCGACGAAATTATCGGCCAAGAGATGGGACTAAATGGAATAGGTACACTCGGTGAGAAAACCGTTCACTTATGTTTAAAAAACTACCTTGCACCAGATTGCTCCCACCATGAAGTAAAGGTTGACCGTTACGTCGCTGATATCTGTAACGAGCATGGCATTTTTGAAATTCAAACTAGAAGCTTTGATAAACTAAGAAGAAAGCTTAAGGCCTTCTTAGCTTACTCACCTGTTACAATTGTCTATCCTATCCACAGAACAAAATGGATTCGCTGGATTAATCCACAAAACGGTGAAATTAGTCCACCAAGAAAATCCCCTAAAACAGGAAAACCATATGCTATCTTTCCTGAATTATATAAAATAAAAAATTATCTAACCCACCCAAATTTACGCATTCATATTATATTAATGGATACAGAGGAATATCGATTATTGGATGGCTGGAGTAAAGATCGTAAGAAAGGGGCAACACAATGTGACCGTATTCCTTTAGAACTCGTCGACGAGATATGTATATCCGATTTGTCCGATTATAGATCCTTAGTTCCGGATGTACTAGAGGAACCTTTCACTTCTAAGGATTATAAAAAAGTAGCTGGTATCTCCATATCTAATGCACAAGTTGCTTTAAATATTCTTAGCTTTTTGGGTATTGTTAAACGGATAGGTAAAAAAGGCAATGCTTATTTATATTGCAGAACTTATTAACCTTAATTGATAATTCTAAAACATATAAATAATTTATTTTTTAAGTTAACTTGTGTTATACTAAAACATAATGAGCATATGTAAATTATCATTTCAAACTTTTTACACTTTAATCAGAGTTTAATACATAAATATGAAAAGGAGGTTGAAAGGACTTAGCCCTTTCGAAGCATTCATGAGTACAGAAAAACATACTACAAATGAAAATGAAATAACCAATGATAATGTAGAAGTTCAGGAAGAAGCAACACCAGAAGTAATTCCATCCATGGATGAATTCAAGGATCAGCTTGAGCAATCCTTTAAGAAGATTAACGAAGGAGATATACTTAAAGGTACTGTAATTGGTGTATCCGATACGGAGGTTACCGTAGATTTAAGTTCTTATGCTGAGGGAATAATTAAATTAGAGGAGTTGAGCAACGATCCTCGTTTCTCTATCAATTCTGATGTAACGATTGGAGAGGAAGTCTTAGCAATGGTTCTGGCGGAGGATGATGGCCATGGAAATATCCTCTTATCCCGTAAACGTGCTGACAATATCCTAGCATGGGATCGTTTAGTTGAAGATCTCGATAACAAGAAGGTCCATACTGTAAAAATTGCGCAGGCAGTAAAAGGTGGTGTGATTACCTATCTTCACGGTATCAGGGCATTTATTCCTGCTTCTCAATTATCAATTGCTTATGTAGAAGACTTGGAAACATGGGTGGGCAAAGAGATAGAAGTTGTGATTATTACAGCTTCCGCAGAGGATAATAAATTAGTTCTATCGGGTAAAGAAGTTGAGAAAGAAAAAGCACTTCTTGATCGAAATAATAAAATTAGTAAGCTACAAAAAGGTATTGTAACAAAAGGTAATGTCGAAAAAATCGTTCCCTATGGTGCTTTTGTTAATATAGGAGATGGGTTAACAGGACTTTTACACATTTCACAGATTTGTGGTAGAAGAATCAAATCACCAAATGAAATTATCAAAGAAGGCCAGGAAGTAACCGTTAAGATTATCGATATTAAAGAAGGTAAAATAAGCCTAAGCATGAAAGCAGTTGAAGAAAAAGAAGAAATTTTAGAAGATGTAGAACAAGTTCCTTCCACTTATAGTACTGGTGGTGAAGCAACTACTGGATTAGGAGAACTTCTTAAAAATATAAAGCTATAGGCTAGATTTAATTAAGACGCTGTATGTCTAAGCAATGGAAATGTGGCGGTAATAATACCTAATATAATTTCAATTTAATAAAATAATAAAAGATTCTAAGGAAATTATTTTCTCTAGAATCTTTTGTTTTTGCCAATTTTCTTATACCAATTACATTACACCAAAGATAAAACGTTTTCTACCTTTCCTATTAACTTTCTTTTTCTTATTAGCAGCCTGCGATACTTTCTGATCATTAGGAGAATATACCTCCTCCTCTTCAACTATCGTACCAAAAGATTCTGCAACAACATTTCTATAATTCTCCACCAACTCTTTCTGATATTTTTCTTCATGATTTGGATTACATTGCCGAAGTTCCTCATTTAAGGAAAGCATCTTTTGATCCAAATATGCAACGATTTCAGAACACTCCTTTAATTCCTTCTTAATATGTTCCGGAGCATTGCCTTCAAATTTATAATAAATCTTGTGTTCTAAGCTTGCCCAAAAGTCCATGGCGATTGTTCGTATTTGAATTTCCACCTTCGTATCTACCGTTCGATTCGAAAGAAAGACAGGAATAGATACAATCATATGATAACTAGTATATCCATTCTCCTTCGGTGACGTAATATAATCCTTGATTTTTAATACCTTAATATCGCTCTGTTTTGATATTAAATCAGCAATTCGGTATATGTCCGAAGTGAAGGAGCAGATAATACGTATGCCTGCAACATCATTAATATATTTTATAATGTTTTCAATTGTTAATTCTCGGCCATTATGCCTTAACTTCTTTGCAATACTTTGAGGTGTTTTAATTCTTGAAGTAATATGCTCAATTGGATTATATTGATGATCTAATTTAAATTCATTATTCAGTATTTCAAGTTTAGTATTTATTTCTTTCAATGCTGCATCATATAGAAGTAGAGCATTATTCCATTCTTCTCTTTGATCATAGAATATTGGTAAGTCCATTATTTAATCACTACCTTTTTTACACATTTGTTTCTATCATCGGATAATAACAAGTGTTTTTATTTGTATGGTATGCATAATAATCTATGTATTTGCAATCATATTTTAGTCAATATTATTATATCATATAATTATGAACATTTCTTGAAATCCTGTAATCTTAATTAAAATTTAAGATTCAGTTTACCAATCATTAACACTTAATAAATTGAATTCAGTCAAACAATTCAATTAAAATTCACTATAAATAACAAATAATTTAATTCCACCTTTGCATATACCGAAGTGAGTGTACTTATAGCCCTAAGTTAGATAAGAGCATAATCTACTTTTATAATTTTGATTTAAATTTACATATTTTATAATTTTAGTTATTTAATTTACATATTTTTTAATTTTTAGGTTGACAATATAAATATATATGGATATAATGTTGGAAGACTATTACAGAAAGTGAGGTAAAACATATGAAGATCTGGGCATTTAATAATAACAGTAATTTTATAACAATTCCTTTATGTGAGATTACCTCATGGGTTCAGAAATTTTAATGATGATTTGACCTTTCTTTTGGTATGCTGTCTACCATGGAAGGTAGAATCATGTATTATATTCTAAACTTTTGCCGCGGTAATTCTTACTGCGGCTTATTTTATGCCCATCTTTAGAAATAATTCTATATTTATAATTTTATAATGAAGGTGATAACATGATGCAAATATTAAAATCAAAGCAGCGATTTAAGCCATAAAATACAGGGCGCTGCACACGTACTAAATAATGCGCAAATTCTTTATATAATATTACAACAAATAGCGCGGAAATGAGGAAAATTATGAAGAAAAAAATATCTTGGTATATCTTAAAATATTGGTATGCTTACGCATTTGCTTTTTTATGTATTATAATAGCCGTTTCCCTAGATATGCTTTCTCCGCAAATCACCAAAAGAATTATTGATAATGTTATTGATCAAGGTGAAATAGAGCTTCTTCCAAAATTTCTATTCCTAATCTTTATGATTGGGCTTGGCAGGTGCATTTTTCAATATATCAAAGAATTGCTATTTGACATATATAGCACAAAAATTGCATCAGGCATGAGAAAAGATTTATTTCAATATCTTCAAAATCTATCCTTGAATTTCTTTGATAAGAATAACACTGGAGAATTAATGTCAAGGGTAAAAGATGATATTGATCAAATTTGGAGAGCAGTCGGTTTTGTCAGTATGTTAATTATTGAGATTATTATCCATACCTCTATTGTACTCTACTGTATGTATAAATTAAGCCCAAAGCTTGCTATAATTCCAACCATGATTCTTCCTATAATGGCGGGTCTGGCTATTTTTATGGAACGTAAGCTTGGTAAAATTCATGAAAGTATAAGCGAAGAAAATGCTGCTTTAAATACGGTAGCTCAGGAAAACCTAACCGGTGTTCGGACGGTGAAAGCTTTTGCTAGAGAAAAATTTGAGATTGAGAAATTTTTATCCCGCAACAAACGTTACTATGAACTTAATATGAAGCAATCAAAGGTCTTCATAAAATATTATCCCTATTTTCAGTTTGTAACAAAGCTACTTCCCATGGTCGTAATAATAATCGGTGGGTATCAAGTAATGCAGGGAGAAATTACCCTTGGCACATTAGGTGCATTTACGGAATATTCAATGAATATTATCTGGCCCATGGAGTTGCTTGGATGGCTATCCAATGATTTTGCTTCGGCATTCGCATCGAATAATCGAATCAAGAAAATATATAATGAAAAACCAATGATAATGGAAGTTGACAATCCCATTATTCTAGATGAAGTTAAAGGTTCCATAAAATTTAATCATGTATCCTTCTCCATAGACGATAAAAATATATTAACAGATATTAACTTTGAATTATCCGCTGGTAAAACAATTGGAATTATGGGGGCTACTGGAACCGGTAAATCTTCAATTGTTAATTTACTACAACGTTTCTATGATGTAACTGAAGGTGAAATCCAACTGGATGGGGTTAATATTAAGAACCTAACCTTAGAACAGTTAAGAAAAAGTATTTCTCTAGTAATGCAAGATGTATTCCTATTTTCTGATACTATTAATGAAAATGTTAAATTAGGTAAAAGACATCTCGTTCGAGAGAATGATGTAATAAAAGCTGCAACAGATTCACAAGCAAGAGATTTTATAGAACGAATGGATAGGCAATATGAAACAGTCGTAGGTGAGCGTGGCGTTGGTCTATCCGGGGGACAGAAGCAAAGAATTAGTATTGCTAGAGCTCTGGCAAAGAAGACGCCAATCCTTGTTTTAGATGATTCAACTTCGGCATTAGATATGGAGACCGAACATCATATTCAAATAGCTTTATCACAGATAGAGGCAACAAAAATCATTATCGCCCACCGTATCTCAGCTGTTAAGAATGCAGATGAGATTATTATACTTGATGGGGGAAGAATTGTTGAGCGGGGCACCCATGATACCCTTTTAGAATTGAAAGGATACTATTACAAAACCTATCTCGCTCAATATGGGGAATATCTAGAACACAATAAAGAGCAAACAAAAATGCCCCAATTGTCAGCAAAGGAGGTGGCAGAATGTCAATAAACGCAATTAGAGATGATGAATATATACAGTCTGTCGATAAGAAAGTAACCTTAACAAGGCTGTTTAAATATCTACTTGCCTATAAAAAACCTATTGCATTGGTTATCTTTATTATGTTAATCACTGTGGCAATTAGTATCATTAACCCTCTTATATTAGAAAGAGCCGTTGATGTTCATATTGCGAATCGGGACATTGATAAACTATTACTTCTAGGTGCTATCGCTGTTGCCATAAATATTCTCTTTGTCATCCTAGTAAAGTTGCGTATGTTTCTTATGGCCAAAATATCAAATAGCGTCCTATTAACCATACGTCAAGAACTTTATACTCATATTCAAAAGTTAAGTTTCAACTTTTTTGATAGTCGTCCTACCGGTAAGATATTGGCGAGAATTATAGGTGATGTAAACTCCTTAAAAGATGTATTATCCAACAGTGTAACTACATTAATTCCTGATTTCGTTACTATCTGCGCTGTACTCACAATTATGATGGTTAAGAATTGGAAGTTAGCATTGGCAGCCTTAAGCAGCCTTCCTTTTATGGCTGTGAGCATGTGGTATATTGAGACTCGCTCCCATCGTCGGTGGCGACTACATCGTAAGAAAAGTTCCAATTTGAACGCTTTTATCCATGAGGATCTTTCTGGAATGCGGATTATCCAAAGTTTTCGAGCAGAAAAAGAGACAGAGGAAGACTTTGATCAATTACTCAAGGAACATAAAGATTCCTTTATTCATGCCGTATTATTAAATGATGCCTTTGGTTCTGTAATTGATATAAGCTGGAGTGTTGGTATTCTAGTTATGTATTATATAGCCATTAAAATTCTAGGCTTTGGCGTTGATAATGTTGGAACTCTAATAGCATTTGCAACTTATATTAACATGTTTTGGCGTCCAATTATGAACTTAAGTAATTTCTATAACCAGCTCATTACCAATGTCTCAGGAGCAGAGCGTATCTTTGATATTATGGATACGAAACCAGATATTGCAGATTCAGAATCTGTTACTGAGCTTCCAGAAATCAAAGGTGAAGTTATATTTGATCATGTATCCTTTTCCTATGATGAAAACACAAAGGTTCTTAATGATGTCAGCTTTCATATTAAGCCGGGAGAGACCATTGCACTTGTAGGTCCTACGGGTGCAGGTAAAACAACAATTGTTAACTTAATAAGTAGGTTCTATGATATAGAAGAAGGAACTATTACAATCGATGGTTACAATGTAAAAGATGTATCGATTGAAAGCTTAAGAAAGCAAATGGGTATCATGACGCAAGATAACTTCTTGTTTTCTGGTACAATTAAAGACAATATACGCTACGGTAAATTAGATGCTACAGATGAAGAAATTATCGCCGCCGCAAAATCAGTCAATGCCCATGATTTTATTATGAAACTTGATAAAGGTTATGATACAGAATTAAAAGAAAGAGGATCCGGACTTTCTATAGGCCAGAGACAATTACTCGCATTCGCTAGAACCATGGTATCTATGCCCAAAATTCTAATCCTTGATGAAGCAACCTCTAGTATTGATACCCATACAGAGATATTGGTTCAACAAGGCATTGAAACATTATTGAAAGGTAGAACCTCTTTTGTAATTGCCCATAGGCTATCAACTATCAGTAAAGCAGACCGTATCTTTTATATCGATGATGGGAAGATTCAGGAGGAAGGTAGTTCCGAAGAACTGATAGCAAAGAAGGGGTTATATTATGAGCTCTATATGGCACAATTTAAAAATCTATAATTACTTTCTATGATTAATATTTTTCACAGCTCATTATCTTCAATTTGTTCTATATTATATTTATACAAAATACAACAAACCTATAAAGCTTTAACTTTTATTATAAAGCTTTATAGGTTTACTTTTAATCATATTTTACAAATTGTAATCCTTTTATTTATCTTAATATTAAGATTCATAAGAAATCTTTTCATGACCTATATTATAGATTAGAAAATTATAGTACACTCTTAACTGCTTTAACCACATTTTCTGTAGTGAAACCAAACTTCTCAAATAAAACACCAGCAGGTGCAGAAGCTCCAAAGCCTTTCATTGTAACTGTAGTGCCATCTAGTCCAACATATTTACCCCAACCAAAATCAGCGGCTGCTTCTACAGCTACTCTAGCTCTTACCTTCTTTGGAAGTACATTTTCTTTGTATTCTTCAGATTGTGCTTCAAATATATCCATGGAAGGCATGCTAACTACTCTTACATCAATATTTTCTTCCGCGAGTTCTGCTTGAGCATTAATACCTAATTGAACCTCTGAACCACTTGCAATAATAATTGCATCTGGAGTTTCCTTTTTCGAATGCGATATAATATAACCACCTTTTAAGGCATCTTTGGAGGATCCAGCAAGCTGTGGTAGATTCTGTCTTGTTAATACCAAAGCCGTAGGGGTCTTCGTGGAAGTAACTGCATAATACCAAGCAGCTGCGCATTCAGTAGCATCTGCAGGACGATATACAGTAAAGTTCGGCATTGACCTAAGCATTGCTAATTGTTCAACTGGTTCATGGGTAGGGCCATCTTCTCCTACTCCAATGCTATCATGAGTCAATACAAAAGTTAAAGGAAGATTCATTAAAGCAGATAGTCTTGCCATCGGTTTTACATAATCGCTAAATACAAAGAATGTAGATACATAGGCTTTTAATCCACCATGTAACATTAAGCCATTACCTATACCTGCCATTGCTAGTTCTCGGACACCAAAGTGTAAATTCTGTCCAGAGTAATTCTCTTTTGAGAAGTCACCCATATCGGTCATATAAGTTTTAGTTGATGGAGCAAGGTCTGCTGAACCACCAATTAAATTAGGCAAATAGTTTTTAAGCTTATTAAGCGTCTTACCAGAGATGTTTCTAGTTGCATCTGCTTTATCTTCAAAAGCCCAAAAATCATCATTATCAATTAAATCTTTAGCTGAATTCTCATCATGGTATTTATTCCATAATTCCTTCATTTCAGGATACTTTGTGCAATACTGTTCAAATAATGAATTCCAAGCTTCTTCATCCTTTGCTTTTTCCTGAGCAATTGCTTTATAGTTATCATATACTTCTTCAGGAACAAAGAAAGGTTCTTGACTAGGCCATCCTAACTTCTCTTTTAGCGCTCTGATATTATCTTCACCAAGTGGTTCGCCGTGAGCACTTGCCATTCCTTCCTTAGGACTTCCATAACCAATCTTAGTTTTTATTGTTATCATCGAAGGTCTTGTTGTATCTGCCTTTGCAGCTTCAATTGCAGCACCAATTTCTTCTAGATTGTTACCATCTTCAACGACTAATGTCTGGAATCCAAAAGCCTCAAAGCGTTTTTTAACATCTTCTGTAAAGGCAATATCAGTACTACCTTCAATTGATATTTCATTAGAATCATAAAGAACGATTAACTTACCTAATCCCAATGTTCCAGCAAGGGACATAGCCTCAGATGTAATACCTTCCATCATACAACCATCCCCACCAAGAACATAGGTATAATGATCTACTACTGGATATCCCTCTTTATTAAATTTTGCTGCTAGGTGTGCTTCGGCCATTGCCATACCTACTGCCATTGCCATACCTGCCCCCAAAGGCCCGGTGGTAGCTTCAACTCCAACAGTATGTCCGTATTCTGGATGACCAGGTGTAAGAGAATTGTCTTGACGGAATTGAGTTAGGTCTTCGATTGTTAAACCATATCCAAATAAATGTAGTAATGAATATAATAACATGGATCCATGTCCACCTGATAGTATGAATCTATCCCTATTTGGCCATTTTGAGTTCGCTGGATTGTGCTTCATATGCTTTGCCCATAGCTCATAGGACATAGCTGCGGCACCAAGGGGAAGACCAGGGTGACCGGAATTGGCCTTTTGAATAGCATCGGCAGATAATACTCTTATGGCATTCACTGACATAGTATCAATATTATGCATTGTAGTTCCTCCTTAATTGTCAATATATACATTTTAAATTATAACCTTTATCAATATACTCATATACTTAAATATACTATAAAATAGATGGATAAGCAAATGTTAAAATGTCAATTTATACACTTTATTATTATTGCTTATTAGTGTAAATGAGTTTTTTCGGTAAAAGTATCCTTTACAATTGCTTTCATTATGTTTATTGATAATACATATAACTAGGAAAGTCTCAATCTTATAAATTAGAAAATACATCCCCGAGACTTGCTTGTATTAATAAGTCCGCCTCCTTATCATAGGGAGTTGTAGATTTATTAATTAATACTAGCTTATCGCCCCTATAAAATTGTATTAAATTTGCTGCGGGATAAACAGAAAGTGATGTACCACCAACAATTAATAGATCAGCTTCTGCTATTAGTTTGGTTACCTGAAGTAAGATTGATTCATCAAGACTTTCCTCATATAGAACTACGTCAGGCTTTATAATTCCTCCGCAACTACAAGATGGAATATCATTTTCCTTAAGAATTGCATTTATTTCATAGAACTTATTACACTTCATACAATAGTTGCGAAATATAGATCCATGAAGTTCATAGACTTTATTACTTCCTGCAGCCTGGTGTAAACCATCGATATTTTGTGTAATTATAGCTTTTAGTTTTCCCTTTTCCTCAAGTCTGGCAAGCTTTTCATGTGTAATATTAGGTTTGGCCTCTGTATATACCATCTTATCTTTATAGAAACTGTAAAATTCTTTGGTCTTTTTTATAAAAAAAGAGTGGCTTATTATTGTTTCTGGTGGATAAGCGTATTTCTTATTATATAACCCATCATCACTTCTAAAGTCTGGAATGCCACTTTCTGTTGAAACACCAGCTCCTCCGAAGAATATGATGTTTTCACTTTCGTCAATCCATTTAATTAGAGTTTCAATCGCTTTCTTATACACATCAATGCTCCTTTTCAAACAGATTCAATTCCAAGTATTACAATATGTATTAGTACAATTTATATACTAATGCTACCATCTAAGAATGTCAAATGTTCTGGAGTTTAATGCAAAAAAAAAGACCTTTCATAGTAAGGTCAATTATAATG
>JAAYSQ010000297.1 GCA_012523925.1 Clostridiales bacterium | reverse complement strand
TGCACTTATCAATACTCGCATGAGTGTTTATTCAAGCAAGCTTGATAAACACTCCTACGAGTATTGACTAATCTGCTTATCTTGAATATATCATCTTACAAGATTTTTATCAATATTTTATTAATGTATAATTAGTTTTGATTTTTTATTATATCAGATCTAATAACTACTCATAGGGTCAAAATCAAACTGGAAGCTACAATCAGAAAAACGGTTCGTAAAACTGAGGTATCCCTCCAAGTAATTTTTAATTCCTATCAGCGTATTGTATTCTTCATGTTTAATATAAATGACCCGGCGATAATAATCATTTGCTTTCGCTAGACTGGCCGTAGCTGGTCCAATCATCTGCACATTAATTTGTTGCTCATTAACCATCTCTTTAATGGCTTCACCCAAATGAATCGATGCTTCCTCTGCATGTTCCTCCACCTTTGACATTATTAATATTAATAATATATGAGCAGCTGGAGGATATTGCATCATCTTCCGATAGAGCATTTCTTGTTTGAAAAATTCTTCATAATCACCATTTGCTGCGGTGGTGATACTATAATGTTCTGGATGATACGTTTGGATAACTACTTCACCGGGAAGAGCGTCCCTACCTGCCCTACCAGATGCCTGGCATAGAAGTTGAAATGTTCTCTCACTTGCACGAAAATCTCCAACATGTAGAGAAAGATCCGCTGCTATGATTCCAACTAGTGTTACCAGAGGGAAATCATGGCCTTTTACGATCATTTGTGTTCCCACAAGGATATCAGCTTGATGGGATGCAAATGCAGATAATATTTTACCATAACTGTCTTTCTTCTTGGTTGTATCTGTATCCATTCGAAGGACACGAGCGCCTGGGAACTCCCGCTTAACAAGTTCCTCCACCTTCTGTGTACCGGTTCCAAAGGCTGCAATATATCTGGAACCACACGATGGACAAAGAGTGGGATGAGGCTCTCCATACCCACAATAATGGCATATCACTTTGCGATTATTATGTGTGGTTAAAGAAATATCACAATGGGGGCACTTCATTACATGTCCACAACTTCTACAGGATACAAAACCAGCATAACCTCTTCGATTTAGAAATAGCATAATCTGTTCTTTCTTCGCTAAACGATCTGCTATTAATTCCTTTAGTTTCTCGCTAAATATTGAACGATTCTTTTTCCTTAATTCTTCCCGAAGATCCACCACCCATACTTTAGGTATAGCCGCTTCCTTGGCACGTTTTCTTAAAGTAAACAGTTGGTATTGCCCTGTGATTGCTCGGTAATACGATTCTAAGGAAGGCGTTGCTGACCCCAGAATAACGGAAGAATTCGTTAGTTCCGCTCTCTTTATCGCCACATCCACCGCATGATATTTTGGCGTTGTCTCACTCTTATAACTGGTTTCATGCTCCTCATCAATGATTATCAGTCCTAGATTCTGAAAGGGGGTAAATAATGCAGAACGTGGGCCGATAACAACATCAATATCTCCTTTTTTCGCCCGCAAACTTTGATCGTAACGCTCACCCTGTGACATTCTAGAGTTAAGAATACTTATCCGATCGCCAAACCTGTTATAAAAACGCCGGACCGTCTGATAGGTTAATGCAATTTCAGGAATTAATACAATAACCTGTTTCCCCATAGCTATAACATTGTCGATAATTTCCATATAAACTTCCGTCTTACCGCTGCCAGTGATACCATGAATTAGGTAAGTGGATCGTTTGCCAGCCTCATACTCATTAACAACATGATCCGCAATTTGCAATTGCTCATCATTCAAACATACTGGCCTATATATTTGTTCTTTCTGCTTTATCGGATTGCGAAAGATCTGTTTCGTTTCTGTTTTTGTAATACCAAGTTTCTCTAAGCCCTGCAGAGTACTTCTTGATATGTTTAATTTTTTAATGACATCTTGATAATCCAAGGTTTGTTTTTCAATTAGAGCACCCAGAAGACGAACTCTAGCTTTATTATTTTTACGTTGAAATTCATAATAAAAATCTTTCGCCTGCTCTAAATCCACCGCAAGAGAAATGCTTTTTTCCTCCTTTTGCTTCACCGCTTTACGTACTGGTATCACCGTCTTTAAGGCATCATTCATGGTTCCACCATAGTTCTCCTTAATCCAGTAGGCAAGATATATAAGGTGGCTTTCAATTACCGGTGCACCTTCAACCACTTCCGTAATCGGTTTAATCTTACTTATCTCTATTTTAGGTTCCTTGGATAGCCCAACAATATACCCATTAATTTGTCGATTCCCTTTGCCAAAGGATACCACAACAGGAGCACCAATTTTCGCCTGAGTAAGATATTGATCAGGAATAGCATACTGATATGTCTTGTCCAAGTTTTCATTCGATATGTCGATAATAATATCTGCATAAGTTTGATCAGACATTATGGCCTCCTTTGTTCTTTATTAATCTATGTTATCAATTTTCAGCTATAGAAAGCTACCGAAGTTATACCTTCTAAACCTAGAAATAGCTATTAATACATTATATAATAGCATATCTTGTAGCTTAGGTGTTGAGGTAAATGAACAACGGTAGCTAATAGACTAAATATTATAATCATTCCCATTATATATATATCTACTTATGAGGTTTTGTTGACAGTAAGTGCATACTAACATCCTCTTACTATATAATTGCTTACTATCTTCCCTCTATAATTTCTTGAATAAGTTCACGCTCATCCATATGATACTTTACACCACGAATTTCCTGATAATCCTCGTGGCCTTTTCCTGCCAATACAATGACATCACCTTCTTCGGCATTTTCAATACAGTATTTAATTGCCTGCTTACGGTCGATGATTGTCACATATTTACCTGGGCCTCTTTTCACACCAATAAGGATATCATTGATAATGTCCTGGGGCTCCTCAAATCTAGGATTATCTGAGGTTACAACCGTCAGATCAGCGAGCTTTGAAGCCACCTCTCCCATCTCATACCTCCTTCTCTTAGCTCGGTTTCCACCACATCCAAATAGGCAAACCAGTCGCTTTGGTTGGTACTCCTTCAAGGTTGTTAACAGACTTTCCAAACTCATTGCATTATGTGCATAATCAATCATTAATGTGAATTTATCTGAAATAGGAACAAGCTCCACTCTCCCTCGCACCCTTACTTGGCTAAGGGATTTCTTAATCGCATCTTCTTCCACCCCAAAATGCCTACAAAGCGCAATTGCACAAAGGGAATTGTAGACACTAAATCTACCTGGAATATCAATTTCAATATCAAATTCTAACATCCCTTGCAAACGATATGCGATACCGAGGAAGCCCGGTTTCTTCTCTAATCTTACATCCACTGCACGTAGATCTGCTTGCTCTGAGAAACCAAAGGTTTCTACCTCGCAAGTATGTCCCTTAAGAATTTCATTGGCATGAGAATCATCTATATTAATAATGCCGATCTTGCATTGGCGAAATAGTTTACTCTTACACGATAAATAATCATCAAAATCTTTGTGTTCGTGTTCTCCTATATGATCCGGTTCTAGATTAGTAAATATACCATAATCAAAGGTAAATCCATCCACCCGGTTTAGCATCAGGCCTTGGGAAGATACTTCCATTACGACGCACTGACAACCTGCTTCCACCATCTCAGCAAATGTTTCCTGTACTGTATAGGACTCCGGTGTGGTGTTATTGGCTGGGGTTGATTTCTCTCCAACTATGGTTTCTATCGTACCAATCAAACCAGTTTTGATACCGTTCTGTTCCAGAATGGATTTTATCATATAGGTTGCTGTGGTTTTTCCTTTTGTACCCGTGATTCCTATTGTCTTTAATTTCTCCGCTGGATAATCAAAATAAGCAGCTGACATATATGCCAGTGCCTGCCTTGTATTATTTACTTTAATTACGATTACATCAGACTCTACTGTTACGTCCTTTTCTACAATAATAGCTGATGCACCTTTTTCTATAACGTCCGGTATGTAGATGTGCCCATCCGATATCGCTCCGGTAATGCAAACAAATACACAATCTTTGGTCGCCTTTCTTGAATCGTAAATCAGCTCTGTAACGGGTGTATGCACATTGCCCTTAAGACAAGTATATTCTAATTTATCTAACATTTGATCAAGGTACATAGAATGACCTCCTATTTAAATTATTCTGGAACTTCTGCAAGCTTACATTGCTCACTATACTTATTATATCAAAATATTAGCAAAGCGTTTCA
>JAAYSQ010000054.1 GCA_012523925.1 Clostridiales bacterium | reverse complement strand
GAACAGGATACATAGTCTAATCCTACCTTGTGGCAGAATTCGATTGTGGAAGGATCTCCACCATGCTCACCACAGATACCAAGCTTAAGGTTAGGCTTTGTAGCACGACCTTTTTCTGCTGCAATCTTAACTAACTGACCAACACCATCTTGATCAAGTCTTGCAAATGGATCAGACTCGTAAATCTCATTCTCATAGTAAGCATCTAAGAAGTTACCAGCGTCATCACGAGAGAAGCCAAATGTCATCTGAGTTAAGTCGTTAGTACCGAAGGAGAAGAACTCAGCTTCTTCAGCAATTTCGTCTGCAAGTAATGCAGCACGAGGAATCTCAATCATAGTACCGATTTGGTATTCGATATCGGATCCTTTTTCCTTCTTAACTGCTTCTGCAGTTTCAACTACAACTTCTTTAACATACTGTAACTCTTTCTTTTCGCCTACCAATGGAATCATAATCTCAGGAACGATGTCGAAACCTTTCTCGTTCTTAACTTCGATTGCTGCTTCCATAACTGCTCTGGTCTGCATTCTAGCAATTTCAGGATAAGTAACTGCTAGACGACATCCTCTATGACCCATCATCGGGTTAAACTCATGTAAGGAATCACAAGTTGCTTTAACTTCTTCTACAGATAATCCCATCTCTTCTGCTAAAGCCTTGATATCCTTTTCCTCTGTAGGAACGAACTCATGTAGAGGTGGATCTAAGAAACGAATTGTAACTGGTCTTCCTTCCATAACCTCATAGAGAGCTTTAAAGTCACCCTTCTGGAAAGGAATTAACTCATTAAGAGCCGCTTCTCTTTCTTCTATAGATTTAGAAAGAATCATCTTTCTAATCTTAGGAATTCTATCTTCATGGAAGAACATATGCTCTGTACGGCAAAGACCGATACCTTCTGCTCCAAACTTAATTGCATTAGCTGCATCTACTGGAGAGTCTGCATTCGTTCTAACTTTTAATGTTCTGATTTCATCAGCCCATGTCATGATACGTTCGAAGTTACCACTGATTTCAGCTTCAACTGTAGCAATATCACCTAAGTAAATATTACCTGTGGAACCATCAAGAGAGATATAATCTCCTTCTTTGATTGTTTCTCCACCTAATGTGAAGTACTTCTCAGCTTCGTTTATTTTGATTTCGCCACAGCCAGAAACGCAGCAAGTACCCATACCACGAGCAACAACTGCCGCATGGGAGGTCATACCACCACGAACAGTTAAGATACCCTTGGATGCATGCATACCTTCGATATCTTCTGGTGAAGTCTCAAGACGAACAAGGATAACTCTCTCGCCCATGTCATTATGTTTCTTAGCATCTTCAGCTGTAAAGTAAACTCTACCTGCTGCTGCGCCAGGAGATGCAGGTAATGCGTTACCGATAAGTTTACCTTCTTTTAAAGCATTTGCATCAAATCCTGGGTGTAGTAACTGGTCTAAAGCTTTAGCTTCGATACGTTGTACCGCTTCTTCTTTCGTGATTTTACCTTCATCAACTAAATCACAAGCGATTTGAAGAGCTGCTGCTGCTGTTCTCTTACCATTACGTGTCTGTAGGAAGTAGAGTTTCTTATCTTCGATTGTAAACTCCATATCCTGCATATCTCTATAGTGATCTTCAAGTAATTGTGCAATTCTCATGAATTCAGCATATACTTCTGGCATATCTTCTTCTAAGTGAGAGATTGGGTTAGGAGTTCTAATACCAGCAACAACGTCTTCACCCTGTGCATTGATTAAGTACTCACCATAGATTTCATTTTCACCAGTGGATGGGTTACGGGTAAATGCAACACCAGTACCAGAGGTATCACCCATGTTACCATATACCATAGCCTGAACGTTAACTGCTGTACCCCAGTCACTAGGGATATCATTCATTCTTCTGTAGTAGATAGCACGAGGATTATCCCAAGAGCGGAATACCGCTGTAACAGCCTCTATTAACTGAGTCTTAGGTTCCTGAGGGAAATCAGCACCTTTTTCTTCTTTATATAATGCTTTAAAACCTGTAATGATTTCTTTTAAATCATTTTCGTCTAGTTCATTGTCAAGTTTAATACCTTTTTTCTCTTTAATATCATCCATTACTTTATCGAATTTGGATTTTGGAATCTCCATAACTACATCAGAGAACATCTGAATAAATCTTCGATAAGAATCGTAAGCAAATCTTGGATTGCCAGTCTTCTTTGCAAATCCTTCCGCTACTTCATCATTTAATCCTAAGTTAAGGATTGTGTCCATCATACCAGGCATGGAAGCTCTAGCACCGGAACGTACAGAAACCAGTAGAGGATTCTCAGGATCTCCAAATTTCTTGCCCTGTTCTTCTTCAAGCTTTACAAGTGCATCGAAAATCTGTGTTTTAACTTCGTCACTGATTTTTTTGTTATTATCATAATAATCTGTACAAGCTTCTGTTGTAACAACAAAGCCCTGTGGAATTGGAAGACCTAAATTAGTCATTTCAGCTAAGTTAGCTCCTTTTCCACCAAGAAGGTTTCTCATATCTGCATTACCTTCTTTAAACAAATAAACCCATTTTGCCATTTGTTAGTGTCCTCCTATATTTTAATATTTACTATCTTAAGAGATAGTATCATCTGATTGAGCGCCAAAAGTACTCCGCGAGCAAGACGAAGACCGTAGAATTTAGAATATTATTCTATTTATCTTTTGAAATCGTTTTGTTCGCGTAATACTTTTATCACTCATCAGTGACACTATACCAACTTGAAGATAGCATTTAAAGTCACCATGATGCATTATAGCACAGTTAGTATGAAGAAGAAAAGACCTTTCTTTCTAAAAATTAAATTTATTATCAAAATATGTCACTAAGTCCTCTATTTTGATTCTTTCCTGCTCCATTGTATCCCTATCACGCACCGTTACGCAACCATCATTTTCGGAATCAAAATCGTATGTGATACAGTAAGGTGTACCAATCTCATCTTGTCTGCGGTATCTTTTACCGATATTACCCCTATCATCATATTCACAGTTATACTTTTTGCAAAGATCCAAATAGATTTTCTCCGTAGGCTCCGCCAATTTCTTGGACAATGGGAGCACACCAATCTTTACAGGTGCAATAGCAGGGTGGAAACGTAGAACAGTACGTACATCTCCCTCACCAATTTCCTCCTCATCATAAGCGGAACATAGGAATGCAAGGGTTACACGATCAGCACCTAATGACGGTTCAATTACATAAGGAATATATTTTATTTTTTTCTCATCATCAAAATAACTCATATCTACTTTTGACATATTTTGATGTTGTGTCAAGTCATAATCTGTACGATCTGCAACACCCCAAAGTTCACCCCATCCAAATGGGAATAGGAACTCGATATCAGTTGTTGCCACGCTATAGAAGGAAAGCTCCTCAGGTCCATGATCACGAACGCGAAGTTCTTCTTCTTTTAATCCGAGTGCTTTTAACCAATCAATACAGAACTGCTTCCAATAAGCAAACCATTCAAGATCCGTGCCAGGTTCACAGAAGAATTGTAATTCCATCTGTTCGAATTCTCTCGTACGGAAGGTAAAATTACCTGGTGTAATCTCATTACGGAAAGACTTTCCTATCTGACCAATACCAAAAGGAATTTTCTTTCTAGAAGTTCTTTGCACATTTTTAAAGTTAACAAAGATTCCTTGCGCTGTTTCTGGTCTTAAATATACAACGTTTTTCGCATCCTCTGTAACACCCTGGAATGTCTTAAACATTAGATTGAAATTTCGAATATCCGTAAAATTATGTTTACCACATGTAGGGCAAGCAATTTTATGTTCGTCAACATATTGCTTCATCTCTTCCTTAGACCAAGCATCCACACTGCCTTCCACTGTTATGTTATGTTCCTCATTGTAGTCTTCAATCAGCTTGTCAGCACGAAAACGCTCATGGCATTCCTTACAATCCATCAAAGGATCGGAAAAACCACTCAAATGTCCAGAAGCAACCCAAGTCTGTGTATTCATTAAAATCGCACAATCGACTCCAACATTATATGGATTTTCCTGAATGAATTTCTGCCACCAAGCTTTCTTAACATTGTTTTTAAGTTCAACACCAAGATTACCATAATCCCATGTGTTAGCTAGTCCACCATAGATTTCTGAGCCGGGATATACGAAGCCTCTTGCTTTTGCTAAAGCAACTATTTTTTCCATTGTTTTTCCCATATCTTATCCTCACATCCTATTCCATTTTCTATAAAATTTTACTATTTAAAGTTTCTATTAAATCCAACAATTATGTTAGACCTTGCAAACATCTAGACAACTAAGGCTTGAATACGATGACTGTCGTTCCTTCCATTGCACTTTTCAGTTTGTTTTTTTCTACAATCGTTGCATTGTCAGAATGGTGCTGTATTTTACCATCAACAATTACGTCAAATGGTTCCTCAACGATAAGAACTTTAATCTTTTCATTCTGAATGACATCTCTTGTATTATCGGTTGAACCATCCTTTACATTAACTAAGGTATTTGGTAATTCAATCAGTATTTCCTTGTTTCCACCATTAAAGTAGGCCGCCAAAACCTTATTGAATTCTGCATAATGCTTCATACCTGTATAGGACAAAATCATGATTACCTTATCATCTTTACGTTCCAGTTCATCCATAATCACATTTTCACCACCGGAGACTTGATTATAGGTATTAATTTCTCCCATAACAAACTCAGATAGTTCATTTAGATTATAATAATCTTTACTAAAATCTTCAACTGTTGCTGCTTGTATAACACCATTATTTTTAGCTAGTAAGGTGTTAGTTTCTATATTTTCTGCTGTAAGAATTAATTCCTCTTTTGTACATCCATTAAGACTAGTTAAAAAAAGCATTAGAATTCCACACAATATAAGTTTTCTCATAAATGTCCCTCCCTGGATTTTGGGTTCATATCATTTTAACCTTAATGCAGGATAATTTCAACTTAAAAATCAAAAACTTCCTTTATTGAAAGAATAAAGCATTTGAAGCGTTTTAAATTCATAATCTACGAAACGTCGTAAGTAACTTTTTACACACCTAGTTAATTCATTCAAGACTTTCGTGTTAACTCTAAAAGTATATAATTTTTTAATATCCTTTGATATTATGTATTGCATGGCATAAAGTGTGGATGTGTCAATTAACATTGCTCTTTTATCATGAATTTTACATGCTTCGCATAGAATTC
Organism: Clostridiales bacterium; assembly: GCA_012523925.1. Classification (GTDB taxonomy): domain Bacteria; phylum Bacillota; class Clostridia; order Lachnospirales; family Lachnospiraceae; genus Mobilitalea. Next base: position 2,840 of record JAAYSQ010000054.1, on the reverse strand, counting down.
CGCAACTTTCTGAAGAAAAATGATATCTTCCTGGTAAAGTGTTCTCATTCTCGTTTTCCTTGTTGGAACGTCCTTCACACTTTACGCAATAAAACACTTGAGGAGCTTCTCCATTGATTGCCATGATTTTTAATTCGAATATTACGCGTATCAATGGTAATTCAATTGTATTCTTCACCAAAGCTCGTAGCGTTTGATAAAGTAATTTTAGTATATCTTTTTCATCGTTATTTTCTTTTGTAATATAATCTGCAAACTCGCAAAAATATAATCCATAGCAAAGTTTTTCAAAATCTACTCGTAATTCAGGAAAATAGTTTGCTATCTCAGCAGATCGCACGGTGTAGGATGACCTACCTACATATAAGACAAATTCTCCAAAGGCGAATGGTTCACTACACGCCAATAAGGCGCTATTTGGTCTTCTAGCGCCTTTGGCAAATGCAGATATTTTTCCTGTTTCCCTAGTTAAGATTACCAAACGTTTGTCATAGTCACCAACTGGTGTTGCTGACAGAACCATCCCCGTCACTGTAATTGATGCTGGCATGAAAAACACCCTCTTTACTACCGGGCACCACTCTCTTTAATTCTTCTGACTCCTCTTCCCGTGTGCACGCAATATAATTTAAGTAATCGTCAATTTTACCTGTACAGACAAAACTTTTCCAATAATCATAATTCTTCATAAAATGAGCCCCCTAACCATGATATTTATATGTTCTTTTGCAGTAATGTTTTATATTTGATTTGGTAATACATTACTACCATATCATTAGGTTTCCCATTTCTTTTCTTTCTAAACTAGTTAGATAATACCATTGAATATTTTATTAATTATAATTCAAAATCGTTCGCATTAAAACCATAATTCTTAATTAAAAAATTGCTATTTCTCCAGTCTTTTTTTACTTTCACCCATAATTGGAGGTTTACGCGACAATCCAGCAGATTTTCAATCTCTTTTCTCGCCTGGATTCCAATCTGTTTTAGCATTCTGCCACCTTTACCTATGATTATACCTTTATGAGAATCACGTTCACAGATAATCGTAGCATCAATATCAATTAGGCCATTCCCCTGCTCTACTTGGTTATGCCCTGCACGATTGTTGTGATCTATACGTTCTTTCATTCTGTCGATTACCACAGTAATTCCATGGGGTATCTCATCACTTAAGAGCCTCAGAGACTTCTCTCTTACCAGTTCAGCAACAATCTGTCGTTCGGGCTGATCTGTAATCGTATCTTCATCATAATACATGGGTCCTTCCGGTATATACTTATAGATTGTATCAATAAGAACTTCTGTATTTTCTCCTTTTAATGCAGAAACCGGAATGATTTCTGCAAAATTACATAAATCTTTATAGGCAGCAATAAATGTTAGAATTTCTTCCTTCTTAACAGTATCAATTTTATTAATCACAAGGATTATAGGCGTTTTTGCCTTGTTTAATTTCTCAACAATATGCTGTTCCCCCGCTCCGATAAACGTCGTAGGCTCTACCAACCATAGGATCAAATCAACTTCCTTTAATGTGCGCTCTGCTACACTAACCATATATTCTCCCAGCTTATTCTTAGCCTTATGAATACCTGGTGTATCTAGGAAAATAATTTGACCACGTTCTTCGGTATAGACCGTTTGAATACGGTTTCTCGTCGTCTGCGGTTTATTCGATGTAATCGCTATTTTCTGTCCAATCAGATGATTCATTAATGTGGACTTGCCCACATTTGGCCGTCCAATTAAGGTAACAAATCCTGATTTAAATTTTTTATCCTTCATAACTCACCAAACCTTTACAATATTTCTCCTGTAAGGTTATACCTTTCTGTATACATACTAATTAGTCTAATTAGAATTTATTTCATCAAACTCTTAACCGTCTTAAACAGTTCCTTGTTTTCCTCAATCCTGCTTTCATTACCAATAACGCAGATATTCCCTGCATCGAGTATAGACTTAACAAGTCTATGAAGGGCACGGATATCCTCCTGGGTAGCATTAAGAATCTCTTCTCTTTCCCTTTGCAATTCAGCCTCCGTTATGCCTGCAAGATACATGCTTAAGGAGCGACTTCCTTTACCCTGAGGTGTCAAGGGAGCATCCAGGGAACTGAAGGTTCCGATAATATATTTCGTCATTTCTCTCTCATCTGCGGTAAATTCTTTAATATAATCTACCACTTTTTCATAAACTTGATTAGTTTCCGAAAGGTTTGGATCACGATAGGAAGTAAAGTAAGCATCTCCATCAACACCTGAGAAACCGCACATACAGCCGTAAGCGCCACCTTTCACGCGGACATTGTTCCAAAGATAATCGTAACTGAGTATGGTCCTTAACACGCGAAGAGCACCGGAATAATCAAATCCTGCCTTCATAAAGTTACCGGTTCTTGCTACGTATTGTACTTGCATGGCCGCTTTAAATCCTTCATTTTTGCATAACGGTATTAACTCTATCTTGGCAAATGAATCATAGAGCTTACTATCCGGCTTTTCATCCAATCCTTCTAAGAATGACGGAAAAACATCCTTAAAACGAGCGCACCCTACCTCATCAGCTGTGATACTGACAAGCATTTTATTCTTAGTAAATATCAACTTTAATAGCAACTTCAAATTCTCAATAGTCTTCTCAACTCTTCCTGCATAATTGCTTGATAAATCTTCTAAGAATTGATAGAAGGATATTCCAGTTGTGATATCTTTAAACATACCATGTACTGAATAATAGGACATGGCTCGATCTACTGCTACGGAGTGTCCATTGGAATTAAAATACATCTTTAACTTGGATATCATTTCATCAATGATTTCCTTTAAACGTTT
>JAAYSQ010000296.1 GCA_012523925.1 Clostridiales bacterium | reverse complement strand
ATTGACATTACATTCGATCCCTCCCTTCAAGAATATTGTTTGTTTCTCAATTACTTATATAGATAAAGACGAAGAAAGGATAAAAAACGTTACATCTCCTTCGTAACATTTCTTATCCTTCCATATAGTCAATACTTATTATTCCTTTACTTTAAAATTTATCCCAGCTTACGATTTCTTCTATATTTTTTCTCTTCTTCTCCTTAATCTCTTCCTCTGCCGAATAGCCAATGGCCAGTAGAGCAACTACCTCATAATTTTCCGGAAGATTTAAGGCTTTATGAGCAACTGTGCTATCAAAGGCGCATATCCAGCAGGTACCCAGTCCTAAATCCGCAGCCGCTAGCGTCATATGATCAACTGCAATTGCAACATCAATATCGCAGTGATCTTTGCCATCCTTTCTCTTCCAAGAAACCGAATGATCCCCACAGGCAGCGATGATAACTGGAGCCTCCTGAAACCATTTCCTAGGATAGGCTTCTACAATCTTTGCTTTCACTTCCTCATCTGTAATCACTATAAAATGCCTCGGCTGATAATTCACTGCGGAAGGCGAGATTCTTGCTGCTTCCAAAATAGAGAGTATTTTATCCTTCTCCACAACCTGATCTTTGAACTTTCGAACCGAATGTCTCTTTTCTGCCAATTCTAGAAATGACATGTTGACCCCTCCTTATCCAAACACCTAACCTTAGTATTTGATCATCTACTCTTGGCTACTATTCTATCAATTTCTTTCCTATTATATACCAGCTTACCCTTAAATACAACCAAACACATTGGATTGCCTCCTTTGATACCTATAATACATAAACCCATTTTCCATAGTGTATCTGTGTATGAGATAATATCAGCTATACGATTATATTATTATCTAATTATATTTTAACTTGACGTTACCTATAATTCATAATAAACTTAAAACTGTAATAAGTTAACATTGTAAGCCTTTGAGTAAAAAGAATTTAAACAAAGCTTAGACTACTCAAAAGTGTAATAACTAATGGAGGATATGAATATGGGTATTTTAGCAAGATTCAAAGACATTATGTCCAGTAATTTCAACGCACTGTTAGATAAAGCAGAAGATCCTGAGAAAATGATAGACCAATGCCTTAGAAATTTAAATTCTGATCTTGGAAAAGTAAAATCTGAGACAGCTGCAATTATGGCAGAGGAACAAAGAGCGAAAAGAGCACTTGAGGAATGCAATAAAGAAATTGAAAAAATGCAGTCTTATGCAATCAAAGCACTTGAGGCTAATAACGAATCCGACGCTAGAAAATTCTTGGAGCAGAAAGCCTCCATTTCTTCCAGACAACCGGGGCTTCAAGAAGCATATGACTTAGCCAGAACCAATGCTACTCACATGCGCCAGATGCATGATAAATTGGTAGGAGATATTAACGAATTAGAAGCTCGTAAAGATATGATTAAAGGCAAGATAGCAGTTGCAAGAACGCAGGAACGAATTAATCGAATGGGTTCTTCTGTTGTAAGTGCCAATAATTCCATGGCAAGTTTTGCGAAATATGAAAAAATGGCTGACAAAGCCCTTGACCGTGCTAATGCTATGGCGGAATTGAATCGCTCCTCCGAGGACCAGAACATTAACGATTTAATGAAAAAATATGCAGCAAACACCTCAGTAGATGATGAATTAGCTGCACTAAAAGCTAGCTTAAATAAGTAGATGTTAAGAGTAATGTCCGCAGGAAAAGAGTATGTTATTTTCCTGCGGACATTTTGACGACTAAATCATAAGGAGGTTATACTATGCCCACGGTATTACATTTTAAATGTCCAAACTGCGGGGCTGACATGGCATTCGACAGTCAATCAGGGATGCTTCGCTGTGGCAGTTGTGGAAGGACAGATGATATAGATAAAATGGCCGGTGGTAAGTCTTCCAAAGGTGGGAAAATAACCTTTGACATGGATGAAGATGATAAACGCGCATCTAAAGAGGCATTTGACCATGATTATGAAGATGACTCCGATGAAGATGAGCCAGCCTCTCATAATACCTTTCAGGGAGACGAGGCTGTTCAATATAATTGCAACAACTGTGGCGCAATATTAATTACTGATACATTAACCACTGCCACTTCTTGCAGTTTCTGTGGAGCTGGCGTAGTCCTAGGCGATCGCCTAGCTGGGGACCT
>JAAYSQ010000295.1 GCA_012523925.1 Clostridiales bacterium | reverse complement strand
TCGTTAATTCGCTAGGAAATATTGTCTTAAAAGTTTAACAAAGCAATCTTTAAATCCAGCTTTGTCAATTGCTTCTGTAGCAAGTATATCAATGGTTCCTATTTTTTCTTTATCATAATAATATACAATTTCTCCAATCTTATCATTCTGTGCTACCGGTGCAGGGACCTCTTCCAGCATTACCACTTCTTTTCGAATATTTTCATGGGTTCTTCCCTTGGAGCATAGATAAGAGAAGGGGCCAGCTGGTCTTCCCTCTACATAATCATTAACTCCTTTTAAAACTCTAACTGGCGTAATTGGCTCTGCCTCATTATCATCTTGATATATACTATAATTAGCAAATCCATAATTAAGTAGTTTTGTAGCCTCTGCAAAACGAGTTTTGGTATCAGGAGCAGCCATAATAACTGCAATCAGATCCATATTATTCTTTTTGGCAGTTGCAGAAAGACAATACTTAGCAAGACTGGTAGAACCCGTTTTTAGTCCAGTTGCTCCCTCATAGAAGCGGACTAATTTGTTGGTATTGGTTAATCCAAATTCCGATTGTCCTTTCCGGGTTGTATGTATTATTGTATCCATCCAAACCGTAGCATATTGACTAACCTGTGGATACTTGGTAATTAATTCTTTGGACATCAATGCGATATCATAGGCAGAGGAATAATGATTATCATCATCCAAACCACAGCTATTTACAAAATTCGTATTTTTCATTCCAAGTTCTTTTGCTCTTTGATTCATTCTTGCTACAAATTCATCTTCAGAACCAGCGACAAACTCCGCCATAGCAACGGATGCATCATTGGCACTGGCAATGCTGATACATTTGATCATTGTTTCTACCGTTTGTACCTCATAAGGCTCCAGATAAACTTGGGATCCTCCCATAGAAGCAGCATGTTCGCTTACTGTTACCTCATCCATTAGACGAATTTGACCGGCATCCAAAGCTTCAAAAATTAGTAGCATTGTCATAACTTTTGTAATACTTGCCGGACGTAACCTTTCATCCTTGTTTTTTTCATAAATAATTGTCCCAGTAGAACCTTCCATGAGAACAACAGACGGTGATTTAAGATCCATCTGTGCATCTACCAGTGCAGTCACAGGAATTACTTCGTCCCCAACATTGGGAGAAGTACTCCTGCTTCTAGCTTGGATTGAAACTGGGGCCAATAATGATACAATTATGGAACTTAGGATTAAAAATGAAAATATTTTCTTCATATCCACTCCGAAATAATCTATTATTACTATAATTTTAATCCGAGCTATATCATTTTAGACCTATCAACGTATAAATTTGTCTACAAAATAGATTATTATCTTACTGCAACGACACATTTCAGATTTTTTCCTTTCCAGGTCGCCGTAATGACCGCTCTTCCCTTCCCCTTAGCTTTTACTTTACCAAACATCGATACGGATGCAACACGGGGATTACTACTTTTCCATTTGACAAAATTGGCTGGTCCATATACTTTTAGACGATAGCTATCACCAATGGCTAAGCGTAGCTTATCCTTATTGATATCGATTACTCGAACTCTACATTTGAGTTTTTTGCCATCCACTTTGGCTACAATAAATGCTTTTCCTGTACGATAAGCAAAAATTCTTCCATTGAAATTCACTCCTACTACGCGGAAATTCGTTGAATAATAAGAAACTCTTTTATTAATTCCATTGATAAATAGACGATCTTCTTCTCCCTTCCTTAAGACAATATCTTGTTCACTCAAGTGTAAAGCAAAGGGAAGCAGAATATGTTTACGATAATAGATGGAAGTATTCATTATAAATATCCGAAGAACAACAATTGCAATTACAAAAGTAATTATAATTTTAATTATTTTTTTTAATTTCATCCTCTCCTTTATTTGAAAGGTATAAATTAATAATTACATATCAAAAAGTTGTTTAATTTTTAAATACCAAAATGGTATAAGATCAACATGGTCAATACATTGACATATATTACTATATGTTATGTTGAATTTATTAAATATTGACTTACATGTGAGATTTGAATTTACATTTCAATGTAAAACACTCATAAAGTCTGCTATTATGACAATTGTTAAAAGAATAGATTGACGAAAAAGATAAAAAACGTTAGAATATATCAACAACAGAAAGGGGTAAGACGAAAATGAGTTTTAAGTTTATACAAGAAGTAATATCACCTAAGGAATTGAAAAAGGCCTATCCGATGCCTGAAAGGGATGTACTTCGTAAAAAAGAACGGGATAGGCAAATCAAAGATGTAATAACTGGAGCGTCAGATAAATTCCTGGTAATCATCGGTCCATGTTCCGCAGATAATGAGGATTCCGTGTGTGATTACGTCTCCCGCCTTGCTAAAGTTCAGAGTAAAGTTGAGGATAAGCTAATCCTGATTCCGAGAATATATACCAACAAACCAAGAACAACGGGTGAAGGTTATAAAGGAATTGTACATCAGCCAAATCCAGAGAAGGAACCGGACTTACAGGAAGGAATAATTGCAATGAGGAAAATGCATCTTCGTGCAATAGCAGAAACCGGTTTAACAGCTGCGGACGAAATGCTCTATCCTGAAAATTGGCCCTATGTAGAAGACATTTTATCCTATGTAGCCGTAGGAGCACGTTCTGTTGAAGATCAACAGCATAGACTAACCATTAGTGGTATGGATGTTCCGGCTGGAATGAAAAATCCAACCAGTGGCGATTTCTCAGTCATGTTGAATTCAGTAGTTGCGGCTCAAGCCAGCCACACCTTCCTCTATCGTCAATGGGAAGTTGAAACCTCTGGTAATCCTCTTGCCCATACTGTTCTTAGAGGAGCTATGAATAAGCATGGACAATCCATTACGAACTACCATTATGAAGATCTGATGCGATTGGTGAATATGTATCAAGAACGGGATTTACAGAATCCTGCAATCATAGTAGACTCGAACCATGCCAATTCCAATAAGAACTATAAGGAACAACCTAGGATTATAAAAGAAGTACTTCATAGCCGTAAGATTTCCTCTGACATTGCTAATTACGTTAAAGGCGTTATGATAGAAAGCTATATTGAAGGTGGTAGTCAGAAAATAAATGAACATATCTATGGTAAATCAATCACAGACCCTTGTCTAGGCTGGGAAGAATCAGAGAAATTGATCTATACAATCGCAGATAATGTTTAGAACATATTACTTTAAATAATCCAAATCGTTACTAGCAAATTACTTTTCATAGCTTTGTAATGATTTATAATGATAAGAATAATATCAAAACCAAAAAAGGACATGCTGCACCAATGCAAAATGTCCTTTTTTATTTAATTAAAATACAATATCTAATTTTAAACATATAACCAAGGTCATGCTTGTCCATGCTTTTAATACCTGCTTTTAATTCCTGCTTTTAATTCCTGCTTTTAATTCC
>JAAYSQ010000294.1 GCA_012523925.1 Clostridiales bacterium | reverse complement strand
TCCCCATCTTAAATAGGAATATAAAGATTGGATCTAATATAATATTAAGGATCGAGGTTATAACAATGATTTTCATGGAAGTGCTAGCCTGGCCGATGGAGCGTAATGAGTTATTTAAACAATATCCAGGAATACCAATGATGGAACCAAGAATCATTATGCTTATGTAATCTTTGGCATAAGGCATTGCTTCTTCGGATATTGCCAGTAATCGTAAGATGGGGTCCATAAAAATTCTAAAAACAATAGCAAAACCCATTAAAAAAAGAAGGATATATTTTAGTGCCAAGAATAATATATCTTCCGCCTCATCCTTTTTATCCTCACCCAGCTTAATAGAAATCAAAGAAGATGTACCAATTCCAATTAATAATACAAATGCCATTTGAATGATCTGTATCGGCATAGTAATACCGACAGCGGTTAATGCATAAGAATTTATCTTACCTACATAGATGCGATCAACGATATTAAAGATTGCACTACTTAACATTCCCAGAATTGCAGGAATGCTTATTTGCCATAATAACCTAGAAGTTTTTTCTGTTCCAAGATTCGTTTTCATAATATATCTCCAGCCTCATCAATAAGTTATATGTTTTTAATTATAAGATAATATTAAAATATAGCCAATACTTTACCAGAACATTTACTATGTATTATAATATTCACCATCATTGTTAATAGAGACAAAACTTTCAAAAAGCGCAATCCATAGAAACTAAGTTTCTTAGAATTGCGCTTTACTTTTAATATTTGAAAATCAAGACGATGGGTTTACCCAATTTACACTCTCTTCATATATTCGCCAGTTCTAGTATCGATACTGATTGTATCCCCCTGATCTACGAATAAAGGTACTTGTACAGTAGCCCCAGTCTCTACAACAGCTGGCTTTGTTGCTCCAGTTGCAGTATCGCCTTTGAAACCTGGTTCGGTATCAGTAACAACCAGTTCTACAAATAGCGGAGGCTCGATTGCGAATACCTTACCAGCATGAGAAAGCATTTTTACCATTTCATTCTCTTTCACGAACTTAAGGGAATCTCCAATATCATCCTTGGACATAGCAATCTGCTCATAGTTTACATTGTTCATAAAATAGTATAAATCACCGTCAGAATATAAATATTGCATCTCACTTCTATCTATATGTGCCTGAGGGAACTTTTCGGTAGGTCGGAAAGTCTTCTCCGTTATACCGCCATTAACGATATTTCTTAATTTTGTTCTTACAAACGCAGCACCTTTTCCAGGTTTTACATGCTGAAATTCAATTACTTGATATACTGTATTGTCTATTTCAACAGTTAAGCCATTTCTGAAATCGCCTGCTGATACCATACTAATTCCTCCTTAAAGTTAACTACAGATTAGTGTATAATAAACTGACAAATTTTGCAACAGTTTTTTAGATACATAGCCCTTTTTGATTTTTATAGCTCGATTAAATTCTTCTCGGAATGGGTGAAATTCTCGCAGCCGGTATCGGTTACCACAACCAGATCTTCGATTCTTACACCGCCGAATCCCTTAATGTAGATTCCCGGTTCTATTGTTTCCGTCATTCCTGCCAGAATTACTTCATCCTCTGCAGGGGACAATCTTGGACTTTCATGGATAAATAGACCTACACTATGACCTAAACCATGACCAAAGCAGCCTTCATAGCCTGCACCATATATGATATCTCTAGCAACTTTATCAACCTCTTTGCCCGTATAGCCTGCTTTTATAAAGTCAAGAACTGCTAATTGTGCTTTTAATACGGTGTTATATACCTCTTTTTGCTTATCCGATGCTTTTCCAATAACGATAGTTCGAGTCATATCGGAACAATATCCTTCATATACGCATCCAAAATCCATGGTTAGAAAATCACCGTTTTCTATTTTTTTCTGAGAGGGAATCGCATGGGGCATAGAAGAATTAATACCAGATGCAACAATAGCTGGGAAGCTACTCTTCTGTCCACCATATACCTTTAGTAGGTATTCAATCCTTGCAGCAATCTCTAATTCAGTCATTCCCGGTTTAATAAAATTAAGCATTTCACTAAACACCTTGTCACCAATCGCCGCAGCCTCCTTGATATATTCCAGTTCCTGTGGAGTCTTAATTCTTCTTAACCGAGTAATATCATCACCAACTGGAACCAGTTCTTCTACAAGAAGGTTCTTTTTTAACTTATGGTAGGTTGCGTAAAGCATATCCGAAGCTTCAAAGCCCAGACGTTGTACCTGTTCTTCTTTTA
>JAAYSQ010000053.1 GCA_012523925.1 Clostridiales bacterium | reverse complement strand
GAAACGAATGACAGATTCGGAATATGGTTTAAAAACGGAGCATAGGGATATAGAAAAGGATGATTGAGGTCATATGTCATTTTCACAAGAGGTAAAGGATGAATTATCGAAGCAGATAAGCTCTGCCAGGCATTGCCAACTTGCAGAGCTGGCTGCAATACTTTCCTACAATGGACAATTGGGTAGGACAAGCTCCCATGATTATCTTCGATTACAAACCGAAAGTATAGCCGTTGCAAGAAAATACTTTACATTAATCAAAAAAACATTTAATATAAATATGAACTTAACCATTAAAACAAATTCTAGAATGAAAGGGAAACGTATCTACGTTCTGATGATTCAGGATACGGATTCTATAAATCATATTTTACAAGCAGTAAAGTTGCCGATGGTTACATTGGGGGAAGGGAAGAATGCTAAGTTTGTAGAACTTGGAAGACCCAGCCAATTGGTTGTTCAGACAACCTGTTGTAAAAGAGCATTTATTAGAGGAGCTTTTCTATCATCTGGTTCTATGAGTAATCCTAACAAGGCTTACCATTTGGAAATTGTAGTTTCTAACAATGAGAAAGCTGAACAGCTCCAAGATATTATTCAGACTTTTTCTATTGATGCGAAAATAGTTACTCGCAAGAAAAATTTTGTAGTGTATATTAAGGAAGGTTCCCAAATAGTGGAACTTTTAAATGTCATGGAAGCGCATGTGGCTTTAATGGAATTAGAAAATGTAAGAATTTTAAAAGAAATGCGAAACCAAGTAAACCGCCAGGTAAATTGTGAGGCTGCCAATATTAGTAAGACAGTTGCTGCATCAGCAAAACAAATTGAGGATATTATATATATTCGAGATACTATTGGTTTTGGAAATATAGCAGAAGGTTTGAAAGATATCGCAAAGTTACGGATTCAGCACCCGGAGGCATCCTTAAAAGAATTAGGAACTTTGCTTACTCCCTCAATAGGGAAATCCGGAGTTAACCATAGATTACGTAAACTAAGTATGATCGCAGATCATATACGGGAGCATAAGGAGGAAAATAGTCATGATAACGAAACAAATTGTAATTAACATTCCCAATGGACTTGAAGCTAGACCAGTTGCTTTATTGGTTCAAGTAGCAAGTCAATATGAATGCAGTATTCATGTTGTAAGTGAGGAGAAACGCGTGAATGCTAAGAGTATTATGGGTATGATGAGTATGGGGATTTCCGCTGGTGAGACAGTAACGGTAGAAGCCGATGGCCCAGATGAAGAGCAAGCAATTGAAAACATTGAAAAATATTTAAGCAGCAAATAATCGAGAAAAGCAGGTTAATACTGACCTGCTTTTCTTGAATCATATTGATAAAAATTACCACAAAAAATATTATAGATTTAACATTTTCTTAAGGAAATCGAAACATTTGTATGGTATACTAATCTAGATAAACAGATTAGTTGTAGATTACATATTTACCATAAGGTATATAGTATTGAATTTTTAATAGGGATTATAATAGGATTGAAAACTAAAAATAAAAAAGCAAATATAATATTTTTTTGACTAAAATTTGCAAATTTTAGGAGTTCTTACATAAGGAGAGATATTTATGGCGAAAAAGGGAAAACAAAAGAAGGGTGTCAATCGCAAAAAATTATTTTGGATTTTGTCATTTGAACTCCTAATACTTATATTATTGGTAGGTTCTATATTAATATTCCGTAAGGGAAAGAATTGGACAAATGACAATCAAGATAACATTATAGATCAAGAAAACCAGACTGAAGATGAGGAAGACGATTACAAGAAAAACTTATCAAAGGAAGAGAGAGAAGCTTTAGAAGAGCAGGAGCGACTAAAGAAGGAAGCACAGGAAAGAGAAGATTTCATTAAGCAGGCGGATAAGTTAACTTTAAGCTATGATTATGATGGCGCCATTGAATTGATTAAAAGCTATCAAGGTAAGGAAGGCGGTTATGAGGTATACCCAGTAATGCAAGCTGCAATTGATCGATATGAAGCAGAGAAGGAAGGACTGGTACTATACGGAGGAAGTTATACTTCTGTAACTCAATTCAATCATATCTTTTTCCATTCTTTAATTGCAGATAATGCTAAGGCTTTTGATGATGACTATGATTCCGTTGGATACAATATGTATATGACTACGATTTCGGAATTCGAAAAAATGATACAGTCCATGTATGAGGATGGTTATGTACTTGTAGGTATGCACGATATTGCTGAGAAGATAACTTTAGAGGATGGT
>JAAYSQ010000052.1 GCA_012523925.1 Clostridiales bacterium | reverse complement strand
TTGGTTGTCCAGTGAAGGAAATTTCAACATTACCTGTTTTTAGAGCATGAAATTTTAATGTATATTTACGATTTGTACTACCTTCAGCTAAACCAAAATCAGAAATTTTAAGAAAACCACTGCTTCCCGTTATGACAGAAGCTCCATCCGTATATTCTAGTAAGTTGTCATCATAGGTGAGGTTTGCTTCAAAGTCTGCGAACATGGTATCAGAATTAATTCGAATATATACGAAAAAATCTTCACCAACAGTCACCTGGTTGGTATCAGCAGATATTTCAACCTCTGCACTTGCTGCTTGCACAGGTTTTGCTGTAAGAAATAATGAAGCCAGCAAGGTAACGATCAATATCCCTATGTATTTTTCTATTTTTATCATAATGTATCCTCCATCCTTATCATATGCACAAGCACATTCGGGTAAATCCATATATGCATGCATATCTTTTTGATTTGTATTTTATTTTTAGTAATCATAACATAAAATCGATCTTCCTGCGGTATCAATTTATTTTGCATGATTATAAATGATGCGTTTATATAAATGATGCATCTATATAAATGATGTATCTATATAAGATGTATCAACTATAATTACTATATTAATTTAAAAACTGGATTTATTGCAGTTGCAATACCCTTTTCTTAATCACAGCTATCTTTTGTCTTCTTAACTTTAAAATTATTATTGAAGTTATATTGTATCTTACTTCTAAACTATGATATTGGCTAGATACAAATTCTTATATCCAATTTTCATTCTTCGCAATATATATGATTTTCCGCTAAAGAAAACGAACCGGCCGACAGGTTCGATAACCCGTGGCCGGTTTCAAGCCTGCTAATATCTATGTTGCAAAGCTTATTATTCTCTTACAATACTGATTACATATTCTGCGACATCACCATTTTCAGCGATTACCGGTATGGTAATTTCATTATTACCTTCAACCAGTTGAGTATATCCTCCGCCTCCAAGGGTCGCTTTCTTACTTACGGTAGTTGCTTTAATATCAACAAATTCAACATCCTGCGGAACAATCAGGAAGTAATTATATTCAGTCTGACTAAATGTAGGCGTTATGGTTAGTTCATTTCCGCTCATATCCAGTACCTTTAAACTCTTCAAACGGTTATTCGGATTGAACTTCGTTGTCGGCCTCGATACAGGACTTGACGGCATATTTAGATAAACCGGTATAGAGAACACAATCGGCACATCTGACATATTACTATATGCTGCTGCAACCTTTCGCCCCTCCGCCCAAGGAGCTTCTACATTGGACATATATTGGTGGAAATAGGTTGACCTTGGTGTAACATTAAATTTCTGTAGATATATCGTATCCTGTCCTCGGTTTATGTAACTGTTACCTAGAAAATAGGAGCCACCTACGATGGACTTGTAAGGGTTAGTCCATGGAATCATGTAAAGAGCATTGGTAGCTGCGCTACTTGTTCCATTTTTAGCATATTTAAGACCATTTTTTATTGCACCGCCACCTGCACTATCATTTGCTCCAATATTATAGAAATTATAGTAGCCTTCATACCCGCTATAAGTTCCAGACACGCTGGCACTCAATGTATTAGGACCAGTTACTACCTCTTGCTTTACTCTTGAAGCCAAATGATAAGGGCTTACTCCGGAATATTGGGCTGCTGCCAGAAAGGTCTCTGCATAGGTATAACTCTTTGGTATGCTGTCTTCATCTATAAAAGAGTAGGATGTATTCCACATCGCAGTACCTTTAAGTATATTCTCTATTCCTTGCACATTCTGATATTCCGACTGATATCTTAGTAATTCAAATTGGAAAATGGTATCAGGAGCAAAGAAATTTCTCGGATCCATATAGTACTCAATAGCTTCCTTGGATGCTGTAACCCATGTAGATCCATCATATACTACAAAGGTATCATTCTTCCAATTATATGCACCATCCGAAAGAGACTTCCATTCAATACTCTTATTGTTTGGTATTAGGTTTTTACCCGGAATACTTTCCTCACGAATAACAGTATCCCACTCCAGTCCGGTATGATAAGCTTTAAAAATCCAGTTCGGATATTGCATATGCAATTCTCGCAAGGCTGGTTTGTAGCTTTCCGGGAAGTTCTCTAGGGCTAGTTGTACTTCAAAATCAAGATTATCTGGGTTACCAAAAATCGGTGTAGGCGTTGGTGTCGGCGTTACAAGTCCACCACCAGGTAGAGTAATTCCATCGTCAGACCTAGGACGCTCCTCACCAATATAGATGTATTCTGCTTGAACATACCCATTTAATACTTGGGAACCATAGTTGAATGTTATCTTATACCAAACAACATTATCAACTGATACATCATCCGTTACACGGATCTTTAGACCATTACTTAATACGACAGGTTCATTATTTTCATCTAATAGCATATCTTGACTAACTAAAATATTAGAAATTACATTTAAGTAAATCGTATTACATACATATCCAGTTCTGGATGAGGTAATATTTCGATGGATTTCAATATTAGCAATAGTTAGCAGATCATTCGAAGGCGCTGGTGTTGGACTAGGAGTTGGTGTTGGTGTTACCGTTGGAGCTTTTGTCGGTGTCTTCGTAGGTTTCGGTGTTGGTGTCGGCGTCGCGGTGGCCTCCGGTGCCTTTGTTGGCTTTGGTGTTGCCGTTGGTTTCGGTGTAGCTGTTGGTTTCTTTGTAGGCTTTGGTGTCGCAGTCGGTTCCTTTACCGTTGCACGAAAAACAATCTGAGTTGCCAAAGCATATCCTGTCTTCTTCTCGTCACTATGGGTGAAGGTGAATTTATACCATTTATTATTTCCTACAATTTTCTCATCTACAATCGATACATTCTTACCCTCTTTTAAATTAATAATATTACCCTTCTTATCCTTAAGATAGGCTGCCTTACTATTTGCAGAGGATCGTATCTTTAATTTATTTACTCCAACTTCACCTTTAATTGCTTTCTTATAATCTAATTCTATATATGAACTTAAAACATAGCCTGTTATCGTCTTTTTACCTGATTTGTAGGTAATAGTATACCATTTCTCAGACTTTTTTAGAGCTTCATTTACTATGGTAACGCTTTGCCCCTTTATCAAGCCACCTATTTTACTATAGCTTGTCCCAGGACCACTTCGAACATTTAAAGAATTTGCTAAAACTTTACCTTTAATCGAAACGATCTTATCAACATCGCCAGCATCCTCACTCTCTGGCTTCGGCGTTGGTGTAGCTGTTGGTTTTGGTGTCGGAGTTGGCGTTGCTTTCGGCTCTTCTTTCACTTTAATAAAATCACTATGTACATAACCTTTAACTGTTTTACCATTAAATTTTAAAGATGCATAATACCAATCCCCATCCTTTTCTAGAATGCTTATGGTTTCTCCCTTCGTCAAATATACATCCATTCCGGAAATCTGCACTTTCTTAGCAGAGGTGGATGGTTCGGATCTTACATTAAGGGAATTGGCGGTAACTGTTCCTGTCTGTGAAGCTTTTACTTTAATAATGTTACCGGGCAACCCTCGGGGAATGATAAAACAGAGTACGAGTATAAAAATTAGCAATTTATTATAATATGTTTTTTTCAAGCAAATACCCCTTTCCATAACAAAGCAATAATAACAATTTCCTATATTCAGCCAATGATTATGGGTCTATTCCCCTCATTATAAATAAGGTGAATATATGCAAAGCATATGACCTAATCATTCTTTATCTTAAGTATTTTTATTCTGCATTATTATCAATGGTTCTTTAAGAACCACCTCTTTTTGACACTTACGTCAATTTTATACATAATATCAAATTCTTGCTTTATAATAAAGGGGACTTATGGCACTTATGTGGCATTTACTTCTTTTTCTGCTATAAGATGTATATACAGGTCATATTTTGTAGAACACCATTATTTTACCACTATAGGAATTAGTAGGCCACTAATCATCTGTAAATCTTGTAATAAAATATTAATTTCCCTTCAGTCATAGTAGCGTAACGTACATTAGATTTCTAAAACTTCCGGGTGGAATGTTCCCTTCGATTGCTAAAGCAAGGTTCTCTATGACACTAAAGCCACAGAAAATGCTTATAACAACCTTAAAAATGGAAACTCGCTTCGCTCAGACAAGTCCATTTTTACGGTTTGGCGCATTTCCTGCGACTCAAGTGTCATTTAGAGAATCATTGCAATGCAATCTTCGGGAATCATTCCACTCGGAAGCTTAATTAAGTTTACGAATAGCCAATTCACTATTTTTCTCTAGAATATAAATACAGATCTAATAATGTAAGTAGATCTTGTGAATATTTTTCTTTATCTTTTCTTATTATATCTATTGCTGCATCCCCTGATTTCGAACTTTTATATGGTCTACCAGAGGTAATGGCATCAATAGTATCTGCAATCATTACAATTTGACAATTTATGCTTATTTCATTTCCTTCTAAACCATAAGGATATCCACTTCCATCGAAGTTACACTAATCCATCTAGCATTAAAATTGAGCAATTTTCTGTACAAATAAAAGGGAGCTTATATAAGCTCCCTTTCGGTACAATCAACCATATAATAATATTATTATTACCTACTTCGATCTCTTTATTGAACCTCATCTATTGCTTTGCCGATATCAGTTCGCATATACTTGTTTGCAAATTTAATCCAGGTCGTTGCTTCATAAGCTTTATGGCGCGCTTCCTGAAGGTCCTTGCCCTTGGCCGTTACCCCAAGCACTCTTCCTCCATTGGTAATGAAGTTCTCTCCATCTTTGATCGTTCCTGCATGAAATACAAAGTAATCTTCCTTGTTTCTAAATTTCTCTAAGCCATGTATCGGGTAACCTTTCTCATAATGCATTGGATATCCTTCAGAGGCTAAGATTACACAAACACTAGCATTGTTCTCAAATTCCAGTTTGATCTGATCTAATCGGCCATCAATACAGGCTTCACATACCTCAATCAGGTCATTTTTCATTCTTGGAAGAATTACTTGAGCCTCTGGATCACCAAAGCGAGCATTGTATTCTACTACTTTGGGACCATCCTTAGTAAGCATTAATCCAACAAATAATATACCAACGAAATCTCGTCCTTCCGCTTTCATAGCATCCATCGTTGGTTGATATATGGTTTCCCTACATAAGGCATCAATTTCCTTAGTATAGAAGGGACTTGGTGAAAATGTTCCCATCCCTCCAGTATTGAGTCCTTTATCGCCATCCTTTGCCCGCTTATGATCTTGAGCACTGGTCATAGGCAGTATCCTCGTACCATCACAAAAAGCTAATACGGACACTTCTCGCCCAGTCATAAATTCCTCAATAATCAAACGATCTCCCGCCGTACCAAAATGCTTATCCTCCATGATAAGCTTTACTCCTTCTTCTGCTTCCGAATAATCTTGGCAGATTAAAACCCCTTTCCCTAAGGCAAGTCCATCCGCCTTAAGAACAATTGGATACTGGCTTGTCCTAAGATATTCTATTGCTTTCGCTGGAGTATCAAAGGTTTCATATGCTGCGGATGGTATCCCATATTTCTTCATTAAATCCTTAGAGAAAGCTTTGGATCCTTCGATGATAGCAGCATTTTTCCTAGGTCCAAATATACGAAGTCCCCTTTCTTCGAACACATCTACAACTCCTGCTACCAAGGGTTCATCCATGCCAACAATTGTTAAATCTATTGCCTTTTCCTCTGCAAAATCGGCCAGACCATTTAAATCGGATACTGCAATATCTACACACTCAGCTTTCTCTGCAATTCCCGCATTACCAGGTGCACAATAGATCTTTGAGACTTTTGCACTTGTGGAAATCTTATTGACTATTGCATGCTCTCTTCCACCGCTGCCGATTACTAAAACCTTCATGTACTACCTCCATTAAATTGTAAATACCAAGATACAACTAATAACATCCAAATTTCAAGTAAGGTATCGAAACTAACTTTTCCACATCAGCCTTACTGCTTTATCTTAACAATATTATTCTCTATCGTAACTTTTCCCTGGGATATTAGACGCACTGCTTCAGGAAGGATAACCCATTCCGCCTCTTCCATCACTCTTTTCTGTAAGCTCTCTGGGGTATCCCCTTCTTGTACATTCACCGCTTTCTGAAGAATGATTGGGCCAGTATCGGTTCCCTCGTCAACAAAGTGAACTGTTGCTCCTGTTACTTTCACGCCTCGACTTAATACTGCCTCATGTACCTTCAAACCATAAAATCCATTTCCGCTAAAAGACGGTATCAAGGAAGGATGCACATTAATAATCCGATTTTCATACATTCTAACGATACTTCTTGGAACGATTAATAGGTATCCTGCCAGAACAACCAAATCAACGTCATGCTGCTTCAGCTGATCTAGTAGAGCTTGTTCAAACTGTTCCGGCTCCGGATAGTCCTTACGTGTAATTGCAACAGATTTAATTCCATGCTTTTTGGCCCTCTCTAGGGCAAACACATCTTTTCTACTGCTGATAACAACTTCTATACTAACGTCTTCGAGTTTTTTCTGTTCAACCTGATCAATCAGCGCTTGTAAGTTCGTTCCACCGCCCGATACAAGTACAGCCAATTTTAGCATAAGTGAACTCCCTTCGTTCCCTTCTTAACCTCTCCAACCACATAAGCTTTCTCGCCGGCATTATGAATTGAAGTAATAGCTCTATCCACTTCTGTCGGATCTACTGCGATTATCATCCCCAGTCCCATGTTAAATGTATTGTACATCATCTGCTCTTCGATATTCCCATCCTTGGAGAGCATATCAAAGATTGGAGGAAGCTCATAGCTGTTTTTATGAACCACAGCACCCAATCCTTCTGGAAGCATTCTAGGAATATTTTCATAGAAACCTCCTCCAGTAATATGGCTGCAACCTTTCACTGTAATTCCAGCATCTTTTAATTCCCGTAAAGCTTTCACATATATTTTTGTTGGTGTTAACAAGGTTTCTCCAAGCGTAGCTCCTAAGGATTCATAATAGGTGTCCAATGTTTCTCTCTGCATGATAAAAACATTCCGAACCAGGGAATAACCATTACTGTGTATGCCAGAGGAAGCAATTCCAATGAGTACATCCCCCTCTTTTATATCCGCCCCAGTTATCAACTTCTTCTGATCTACAATTCCCACTGCAAAGCCTGCCAAATCATATTCATCCACTGGATAGAAGCCAGGCATCTCCGCAGTTTCACCACCTATTAGAGCAGCTCCTGCCTCAACACACCCATCAGCTATCCCTTTTACAATTGTTGCAATTTTTTCGGGCTCATTTTTACCACAGGCAATGTAATCTAAAAAAAACAATGGTTCTGCACCGGCGCAGGCGATATCATTTACACACATGGCAACACAGTCAATTCCTATGGTATCATGTTTGTCCAAAAGAAAGGCAATTTTTAGCTTGGTACCTACACCGTCGGTACCGGAAACTAAGGTTGGTTGTTCCATACCTTTAAAGGTTTCTAAAGAGAATGCACCAGAAAAACCACCTATTCCTGTTAAGACTTCTTTGCGCATCGTTCCTTTAATATGTTTCTTCATAAGGTCCACTGCCTTATATCCTGCCTCAATGTCTACTCCTGCCGACCTATAATCCATAAAAATTCCTCCTAATTCCATCTGCTTGCTCTATACACTTCAACAAGTAACCATTATTGCAAATGTCCTAATCTATACCATATATTTGTTTTATTGTAGCTGTATCCTATATTTCTTATTCAATAACAATCAAATTCCAAAAGATAATATTATTATATTATTTGTCATTCGACTCGAAATCTATCCCATATGCCCACATTTTAGCATATGAATAATGGTTTGTCCCTAATTTTCAGTGGATAAATTCTTATCCCATTTATAAGTTAACCTAATCAAATGGCTCCATATAAACAAAAAGTGCCAAACTTCTATCGTTTGACACTTTTATATTCCTATTTAAATTTTCAATATATTGCAAATGATGTCACATTATCCGGGCAAAAGATATCTTAAGTTAAAACTCACGAAATCGACTTGTTCCATAGACCATAAGCTTATGATATAGAATGCAGTCAACAATTGCCATTAGCCCAATATAAATAAAATAGGCGAGCGAGGTATTGGGAATGAGATATATTAATAAATATTGTAAACCAACAATCCCCATTCCTGTTAATACACATACCAGAGCAGCTGCACTCTGCTTAACAACAGTGGTTTCCGTAGTCCAATCAAAGTTAGGAAACTTTAAGTTTACCAGCAAACCATAAACCGATACAAATATAGAGCAAACTATAGTTGTAAGTATAATAATTAGCCCTTGAATCAAATCATAGTTTAATACAAATCCAATAATAACAATATCCAATAATATCGGAGATAAAATTGCTAAGTTAACAGCTATCTTCGCATGAAATATTGTCTTAGTTGACACTGGCAATGATTTCAGAATCCATAGGTTTTTTCCTTCCAGTGAAATGGATGCCATAGTCGTACTGCTCATCATGATAAAAAACGAAACAAATAGTGGCCCAAAGCTACCTAGCATTCCTGAAAACTGTGGCATAGAAAGGATCTCTTCTATCTTAAAATGCAGATTTAGTAAGTCTGCCAATGGGCTTGTAACAAATAGTAAGGCTAAGGCACCGAGTGTTAATAGGATAACACCAAAACCAGTATTTAAGACATATATCGGAGTAGAAAAAAATCGCTTCATTTCCTTCCAATAAACCGCAAAAAATGGTGAGCGGGCTTTTAGCTCTCCCATCTTAAACTTTGTTCTTGTTGATCCAGTAAGCATTTTAGAATTAAGCCATTTAAAACATTTACCTATCACCAAGGTATAGAGTAGGAAGGCAAGTAACGATATTCCTATGAACATTAGCATTGCCACAATGTCATAATGAATCACTGCTTTACTATATAGAGGAGCCAGTGGATATGTGGAATTGACCTGCTCTGTTAATGCTCGACTCATATCGGCAAATTCCTGGCCTGCATCTCCCATATTCATGGACAAGAACAAATATCCGAGAAACATAACAATAGAAAACAGGATATGAAATAAGTTCGTATACCGAAACCTCGAAGCTGCATAGGCAACTATCGTCCCAAGTACGGAAGCCAGAACAATAGGTACCAAGGGAATGAAAAATAAAGTGATGATACTGATTAAAACATAAATAACTCCAGGTTTTGCCACTGCCCCATAGACTAGCATAGCTGGTATCATAATAATTGCGGTAAATACCATATTAACCGCATAAAGAAGTATTACACGGCTGGCAACCATCCCCGCGGTACTTACCGGTAATGACATAACCATATCATAATCTCTAAATCCAAATATAGTTCCCTTAACTTTAAATATAGTAGTTACCAGTGACACCAAGCTGGTGGCTGCCATAACTAGCACCGGCAATAGTTCGAGGCTATTAAACATTTTAAGTCCGCTAGCAATCATGGAACAATACATTAAGGAAACTCCGCTCATAAGAACAATAAATAATGCTAATCCGCCATAACCTGTTGCTTTTGATTTCTTATTGCGACTATTTCCTATGGATAACATATCTGTGAGGACAGCACCAATTTGAATGCTGACGAGGCGAAATACTTTACTCATACTTTACACCAAACCTTTCTGGACAAGATAAACCGCATCTTCTATTTTTCATCGGCAATCAACTCCAAGAAAACATCCTCAAGACTATGATCTCCTTTGACCTCCTCGGTGCTACCGCAAGCAACCAATTTACCACCTTTAATAATGGCAATCTTATTGCAGAGCTTTTCTGCCACTTCAAGGACATGGGTTGAGAAGAAAATAGCACTTCCTCCCTTACATAAATCAGCCATAATAGCCTTTAATGTATGGGAAGCTTTCGGATCAAGTCCAACAAAAGGTTCATCCAATACAAGAAGCCTTGGTCTATGTATCAATGCTGCTATGATTGCTAACTTTTGTTTCATTCCATGGGAATAGGAGGCTATGGAATCTCCCAAATTGTCCGTTAATGAAAAAGCATCTGCGTATTTTTCAATCAAGGTTTCCCTATCAAATTTATTCACCTCAAAGATATCGCCAATAAAATTCAAATATGCGATACCAGTTAAATGTGCATATAAATCCGGATTATCCGGTATATAGGCAATTGCTTTTTTGCAAGCAAGTGGATCTTTCTTAATAGATATCCCATCTACTAGGATATCCCCTTCTTCAAAATCCAAAACACCAACAATAGCACGGATAGTCGTCGTTTTACCAGCACCATTATGTCCAATAAAACCGAAGATGTCTCCCCCTGCTACCTCTAGATTTAAATTATCTACTGCCTTCTTATCTCTGCTATAACTTTTTGAAAAATTCCTAATTGATAACATAGTACCTCCTATGCTAAATTTAATAGATTTTTATTTGGTTAAATTGCTTTTGCCCCCTTAATTCTTGTTGTAATTACGCTTCATCTAAGGCCTTATTTAATTCCTCAGTACCCGCAAGAACAAACCTTCCATCCTGAATGATTGGAATAATTGTTCCATCCTTACAGTATACTGCTATTTCCTTAAGTTCATCATAAGGTAGGGTAATATCCGTATGGCAGTTAAAGTAAGCCTTGGATGGATCAGTTTTACGAAGTAATGAAATCTCATTATCTCTAGCAACGATTTCTTTGCCATCTGGATTATAAGTCTTAACTTCTTCACTATGCTTATAGCAAGTATCACCAATTGCAAAATGAGGGCCAGTCTTCTCCGCGATTAGTATAGGAAGACGAGGCGCTATATCAAACTTCTTACCCATCATATAAGCAGTGGTATTCGTTCCAATAGCAAATTCACCTAGGGGCAGATAATCATGGTTAAACAATAAATTCTCTTTCACGAAACTCTTATTCTTACTTTCTTCAGTAAAATTACCACAGGTGTATTCGCTAATAATACCATCTTCAAATTTAAGTTCCAGTTCACGGTATTCCAATTCATTCAGATAAACCTTAGGTACATGCAATACCCCTTCGGTTCCCTTCAATACTGGAGATGTAAAGACCTCACCTACTGGGATATTTACATCAGCCACGCAGTTTTCAAAGGCAGTTTCCTTCTCCGGCTTCTCAAGTGGATGAATCATAACTTTAATATCCGTACGATTCTTGCCACCACCCTGAATACGTACATATTCTCCCTGATCCAATGCATCGATTATATTCTGCTGGATCTTCTGATACAAAGTACTATCCAAAGTATTTACTTTTACTGTCTCTGCAAATATTTCCTCATAATCCTTACCAATCTCGGGTATTGGATAGGCAATGATCGTAAAGGAGGTTTCCTCTGGCTTCAGATATTCCATAGAAAGTAGACCACTCTTATTCGTATAATCTACATGTAATTTCTGTTGGCGCTTATCCAAACGAATGGCTTCCTTCTTATCTTCCGGTACAAAAAGTTCTTCACCAAACACCTGAATCACCGCTGGCCCTGCATATAAAACCCCTTGATCTTGATATTTCTCATAGGATGCTTTCAAAGCTTCTAATTGACGTACTTGGAATGCTTTATCATAGAAAATACCTATATCAAAACGATGATCAAAATCGTATTGTCGGTTTGGACTGGTACTGTGATATCCTATCTTTAAATGCTGTCTCTTATTAACTGCATTATAGGCAGCCCTATAAATAGTAACTTCCAGACCCAATTTCTTAAAGTTCTCTATTGCATAACGAACCATACGCTCAAATCCAATCTGGTAACGTATATTCACAATTGATTTCTTACTTAAATCCAAACGATTCGAGATAAAACCTAAGCGGAAGCCTTCCGTGAAAGTATCTGCCATTGCTTTTACTTGTTCCTCAGGCAGGGAATTAATAAACTCTGCTGTCTTTATCTCATTTTCGGTAATATATTCACCAAATAAGTATAAATAACGAAGATCAGACAAATCGGAATCCATTATGATATCTTTTGCGAAAGAAAGATTAGTATCTAACAACTCTCTGGTACGATGCTCTACCAAGATATCGCAATAATCAATCATAAATGTATAAATAGTCCTTTTTACATCTTTAAAAGTAAATTCATCTTCACGTTCAAAATAGTTATATACTTCAATAAACAATTCCAAATATATAGTAAGCTCATAAAGCCTATTCTCAAAAGCATATACAATTATGCTACGCAGCTCTGTTGCCAAAAATGATAGCAGTTTTCCATACTTCTTACCCATTCTTTCACATGCAAAGCTAGGGTTGGTATAGCTTACATTATAATTATCACCAATTAGATCCTCATACAATGTTCTATTAACGGATTGTATTTCCTGCAAAGTAAGCTTTGATAAACGGTTCTGTTCTACCATTTCTACAATGCTTTTAATAAATAAAACAAAGGATGCTTCTTTTTGAAAGAAATCATAGTATGGCTCTTTAACCGTCTTTTCCTCTTCCATTAGACCAATACGTTCCATAGCAAGATTATATCGTTCTCTAATTTCTTCATTTTCCTTATAAAATAATTCATTACTTTTCAAAACAACTTCCACCTTTCTAATTTCATTCTCCAAAAAAACGCCCCCCTAGTCCTACTATTTATCTAGAACCCCCATTTCTTAAGCATCAATTATATTGCCCTTCCCTACATTCTTATCGATTAGCTTCTTCTCATATTCCCATAAAACATCGGAACCTTCATGGGTCATTTCATTTCTTTGTAGTATCTGCGAAAGTTTTACCTGATGTTCCCTCCAAGACTTACCATCACTTCCAGAGTTAAGGAGCACCGGTTGCATTTTATCTAGGGTGATTGCAAATTTTGCTTCCGGAGTAGCCCCTTCTTCAAACTCTTCCCACAAATCTCGCATCTTCTTTGCCTGATCTGATGGTAGCAGGTTAAAGATTCTATCTGCCGCAGCCATTTCTCTCTGTCGCTTAGAATCATGCGCTTTCTCATCGTATGCATATGTATCACCGGCATCAATTTCAACAATGTCATGGATTAAAACCATAGTCATGGTCTTCAAGACATCGATTTTTTCATTGGCATATTCACTAAGGACCGCACACATTAAAGCAAGATGCCAGGAATGTTCTGCATCACCCTCTTTGCGACTCCCATCAACGAGGTAAGTCTGCCGGATAATATTCTTAAGTTTGTCTACTTCCATAATAAAATTAATTTGCTTCTCTAATCTATTCATTTCAGCCTCCTAATCCTAAAATATATAATATCATCAGTACAATAATCATGATTCCATTTAGACCACATCCAATGATGGGGAAATGATAAAAAATATCCTTTTCCTTGAATGCTTTATAGGATAAACGGAAGCCATAGATTGCAAAACAAAATAAAAGTATCCCAATGATTCCAAGAAATATTCCACCATTTCCATGGGAATTGCTAGATAGTATACTTAATGTAAAAAAGCCGATTACTATCCCAATACCAATGACGGCAGACCATATCCCTCTCTTGCTATGGCTCCTACCTGAAAAACGAAGCGTTTCTCTCTCTCTTTTCCACATGCGTATTTTCCACATGTTCTCCCTCCATTCCTGCACATGTATTGTCTTATCTTGTTTACGAGACAATGCTTACTTGCGCTAGATAGACATTTCTTAGCGGTGTTTCTTTTGAATTCTTCTAAAAACAGAGGATAGGATGGCATACGAAATATAACCCAAAACTCCACCAATCGTATTCATTAAAATATCATCCACATCAAAAACGCCGACTTTTGTATACATCT
Source organism: Clostridiales bacterium (assembly GCA_012523925.1). Lineage (GTDB taxonomy): Bacteria > Bacillota > Clostridia > Lachnospirales > Lachnospiraceae > Mobilitalea. The sequence goes on along the minus strand of JAAYSQ010000052.1, from coordinate 2,907 downwards.
GCACCAGTTCCACTGTTAGACTAAATAATGCACTTAGGAAAGTAGTAACCAGGAAATGACGATAGTTTTTCTTTAGCAAGGGTAGAAAGAATCCAAATGGTGCAAACGCTAAAATGTTACCGAGAATATTTACTACAAAATTCTCAAAACCCAATCGCTCCCGATATTTAATAAATCGTTTAATTTCTTTAAATAGTTCTAAGTTATATCGGTATTCTTCAGAAATGACATCTCTTCCATAGCGATCACTTAAGAACAAAAAATAACATAGTAATATGATATATAGGTAAAACAAGAGGCAGCCAAACCTTGTTATTCTTTTTCTCGTTATCTCTTTCAATATTCTTCTCCGTAAATTTAATATTTTCTAATTAGATTTTCCTAAGCTTCTGAAATTATGCATATACCCAGAAATATGAAATTAGCCATGTTTATTATAAAACAAATACCTATCTTCGTAAAGCATTAATAGAATAACTACTTCTAAAATGATTCATAATATACATGATTAAATCAAGTGTAAAAGTTGGTATTCTATAACGTATTGGAGGATATAAGAATGAAAACATTCGAAGAATTATATTATGAAGTATTAACGCGAACCTTAAAAGATAAGGATATGAGCTTTCTTGAAAAATTGGATTACTATGACACAGATCAGTTGGATTGTCTTCTGCATCCGGAAAAACATCCACTTGTCTGGCGTGTTGGAGATTGTGAATGCAATGATGACGATCCTCACTGCGTAAATGTATGTCCATTCCATGCAGTTCACCCAGGTGAATCTGGTGAAACGCATATTGATGAAGCCCAATGCGAAGGTTGCTCCATTTGCGTCCAAGAATGCCGAGCTAAAAATATAACTAGCAGCAAAGATGTTATTGCTGCGCTCCAAGCTATGCGTTCACATGAAGGCCTTGTTTATGCCCTCGTAGCTCCTGCATTCCTAGGCCAATATGGTAGTGAAGTAACTCCTGGAAAGCTACGCACAGCATTAAAAAAAGTAGGATTTGATGGTATGATTGAAGTTGCACTCTTTGCAGATATCCTTACATTAAAAGAAGCTTTAGAATTTAATGAAAATATCAATACAAAGGATGACTACCAGCTTACTAGTTGCTGCTGCCCTATGTGGATTTCAATGATCCGTAAAATATATTCCGATTTGATTCCTCATGTCCCACCATCCGTATCACCTATGATCGCCAGTGGTCGAGCAGTTAAGGTGATGCATCCAGATGCCTTAACCATATTTATTGGGCCGTGCATCGCTAAGAAAAAAGAAGCCAAGGAAGCGGATATTAAGGGTGCCGTAGATTTCGTATTAACCTTTCAAGAAATTCAAGACATCTTTGATATTATGGAAATTGATCCTACAAAAATGGATGAAAGTGAAAGTGATCACTCTTCTAGAGGAGGTCGAATATATGCCCATACTGGTGGTGTAAGCGAAGCCGTTGCCCAGACTCTCCAACGGATAAATCCGGATCGTGATATTACGCTTCATGCTGAGCAAGCTCATGGCGTTTCTGCATGTAAAGCTATGATTAACGATATTTTAGAAGGTAAGATTACCGCAAACTTCTATGAAGGCATGGGCTGTGTTGGAGGTTGTGTGGGAGGCCCAAGAGTATTAATCCCCCATGAAGAAGGTCGTGTAAATGTAGAGAAGTATGGGAATGACGCTCCTTATCCTACTCCCATCGATAATCCTTACGTAATAGAACTTCTTCAGCGATTAGGGTTTGATACGATAGAAAGTTTGATAAATGAAAGTGATATCTTAACCAGAGATTTTTTACTTGATAAACGTTAGAAAGCCTTTTGGTCTATCTTGAACTTCACCTAACTACAAGTAACTCAAGAAATCACAAAAGCGCGGATTCCCTTTTGCTCCTGTAAATTTCACTAAGGGCAATATGAGGAGATCAGCGCTTTTTATTTATATTATTGCATTCCAATCTGTTTATCACTTTCCATAATATGATGGATTAGCCATTCATTTATGAATTCCAATAGATCAAGGATTACTTTTCTCTGATTTTCATCGATTTCATCTAAGTCATATTGTTCTAATTTTTCAATAAATTCATCGTGTTCTGCTTTTTGAGAAATCAATTTTTTAAAACGTATCCGCATCATATACTCTTCTTCATGTCGAAAATGGGTTGCTGCATATTCTTTTAATTCATTGATTGCATCAACAATATAATCATATTTATCTGGGATAAATTCATTTATCATTGTCTGATATAATCGGTCTGCTATTTCAAAAAGTTTCTGATGCTCTTTATCTATCTCTTCAATACCAGTACGGAATTCTTCTTTAAATTCATACATATAGCAAATTCTCCTTTGTATTTTACAAGTACAATCAAATATCTCTCTAAATCCTGGTTATTAAGTTGTATTTTGAAAGAACTTTCAGAATTCATGATTCTGAAAGTTCTTTCTATTCCGTATGTCTTTATCCATCTAACTAATGGTTATATATGTTCATGATATAGTGTACTTAATATCTAACCATAACGATATAGGTACTTTGCAAGGTTGCTTTATTACCATTTGCATCTCTAATATCGTGGTCTATAATATCAACTTTTAATCCAGAATTATTATCTGGGATAGTATCCAAGTTGAAAATCACGTTATTACCCTCAACAATTACGGTACTTCCTATACTTCTGGAATATGAACCATCAAGCTGCGAAATATTAGCCGTTATGGACGATGTCTCTTTAATCTCTTCGTTAAATGTCATTTTAATGGCATTTAAACTGTCTTTATCAAAGGATATACTTACAAAGCTCGGTGCTTTATTTTCCTTTAGTTCTACTGTGGTCGTATAAGCAGTTATCGGTGTGTAACTACCGTTATAACCCATAACACCTGTAATCACAATTGGTC
>JAAYSQ010000051.1 GCA_012523925.1 Clostridiales bacterium | reverse complement strand
CCTCTGTCTTTACATCAAACTTTCCTTCACTGCTACTATAAATATCACCGATCTTGGCAGTAGCAATGCTTTCTATCGTTAATCCACCAGGGTTTTTCACTTCAATCGTGACCATGTTAACCAAACGATTACCTGCCAAAACTTCATCAATGCTGCTAACTTTCGTAACCTTACCGGTTAAAGTTTCAAAACTGTCCACCATAATTACTTCCGCTTGCTTACCAATAAGGCTATCATTTACTTGGGAAGCATTGAATGGTACTTCTAATATCATGGTACTATTATCATAAACTTCGGCAATCTGACTACCATTCTGAATCTTATCTCCAGCCTTTACATACAAACTCTTGATAATACCGGTTTCCTCTGCAAGTAAATTTGCATCTCCGAAGTCTTCAAATGCCTTATTGTAGTCTGCCAAAGCGTCCTCATAATTTGCCACCATTTTGTCATAACGCTTCATTGCTTTGCTATAATTTCTCTCTGCTCTGCTGACACTGGTTTTTGCTGTCTCAATTTTACTATCAAGATCATCTGATGCAATTTGATAAAGTACTTGACCTTTCTCTACATAGTCCCCTTCTTCAAAATCTGCTGCAATGACTTCCCCCTCCACTAAAGTTGTAACTTCATAGGTGTTTAGGGGATCTATTGTTCCCGAAGAGGACAGCACTGTTTCAATGTCTCTCCTCTCTACTTTTGCTGTAGTACTTGCACTATGTGCTGCAAAATTCTGCATTAATACTTCTTTGGTACGATTTAATGCAGACCTCACTGTAATACCAATAATGGCAAGGATAACAGTTACAATGAGTGCTTTTTTCCACTTTATTTTCTTAAACAATTTCATTCCTAATAACCATGCCTTTCTTCATAACTTATAAATTTTGGGCTTATGCCGAAAGTTTAATATAAGAAATCTATCACATACTTTAATTCTTATTTTCAACTATAATTACACGCACTCTTCCACCATAAGCCTCTTCTTTATCGTAGTAAGCACTCATCTTGAATTTCATAAGATCTGTTACTTTATCAATCGTGGTTTTCGTATATATGCCATCTTTATAGAAATACACGGCACAATCTTCAGCCAGTAGATATTTTGTCTTTGTATCTTGTACATAGGTAGACCCAATGGACTGAACGGTGACCTCTGTTAAACCTTTAATTGCTATCAATTCATTATCTCTAATTAAGAATCCCTTTGGACCAATCTCAGTGTTATAGTCAGATACAATATCTCCTGTCACACTACCGGATTTGCCATCAATCAGGAATTCGTAGATATAATTATTGGATTTAGCCCCCATTGGATAGGTAAATCCAGTCAAAATTCCATAATCATAGGTATCGCCAGTTACATTATCAAGGATCAGTTGCGAAATCGCTCCTCTTTCATTTTTCTCTGCATATAGAATCATTGCACTATTAATTCTTACATTACCTAGTCTTGATGGGTATATGCGTGTATAGTTACCATCATTATAATCTATAATTTTAACATTGGATGCAAGCGCAACGCCACCCAAAGAATTTCCATCCATGCTAAATTTGTAATCACCAAAGTCTGTATTATGGTTTTCCAATACATTTACTGATGCAACACCATCTTCATAGCTAACACGAACTAAATCACCCTTATAGATGCTAAAAAAGGTATCATCATAATCAATTTTATGTTCATTACCAGCAGCATCCACAAACACCACATATTCAGTGGAATAAAGTCCACGATCTGGATCCTCTACTAGGTGGGTACCGCTTTCTAAAGCAATACCGGCAATTGCAGTATCATAATCATATGTATCAATAACTGAAGCTACTTCATCGTTCTTACCAAGTAATAGAGTAACAAGATCCCCTTCTTTAACATTTCCTAAGGTAGAAAATTCTACGGATGCTATAGAAGTTTCAAAAGTATATTCCTTTCCGGCAACCGTAACCGATTGTGGATTTAGTCTATTCGGTGATACCTTTTCCAAAGTACCAGTGACCTTATTATCATAGGCCCATACGGTTTCTAAATCCGAGGAATAGTAGATAACATCATAGTCATTGATATCATTTAAATATGCTTTTGTTTCATCCAAGTAGATTGTTGCCCGGCTTAACGGGAATGGAATTTCGGATTTCCAATTATCATCAGCAATTATTGGCCCTTCTACATCATTATTTACAATGGATAGATAATCCACATTGCCATTGGAATCTATGGTATACCCCAAGGTTTGTGCATAAACTACGCCTTCCTTGGTTGTTGCACTAAGCAGGTTATAGAACAGATTGTTACAATCTTTAACAGTAAGATACTGTGTCCTTGTTTTCCTAATATTCTTATCCAAGCCTTTTGATTGGTAAAGCGTCATTTGCCCGCCGATGATATTACCACTAAAATCTCTAGATGTATATCCTAGTAAAGTGATAACACCTTTAACAGCTTCCTGGAGGGTAACTCCTTTATCTGGACGAAAGCTTCCATCAAGATAACCGGACATCCAGCCATTGCTGATGGCTGTTTGTATGTATGCTGCAGCCCAATGCTCCTTCGGGACATCGCTATAGAGTGACACATTAGTCTCTCGGGATATCTTCTCCTTATAGGTAGAAGCGTTGACTAATAGCTGCGCAAACTGGCTTCTGCTTACATTCTCAGCTTCATTACTAAGGTAACCCTTATCTGTTCTCATAATTCCTAGGGATTTCATTAACTGCTGAGCACTATATGTCTTAGCAGATGCCCTTCCAATTGTCACCGGATTTATAACAGAGGCGAATAAGCCAACTGCTATAATCAGGAAAGCAATCATTTTCTTTTTCATTCTATCTCTCCTTTTTATTGCTATTTCCCATTTCTTATTCCATAATAAATTTGCTATAATAAATAGCTCTGGATAGCTAGCTCATATACCATGCTTTTTAGAAGTGGGTATTTTTAACTTATATTAAATTCCATTATATTCTAATCAATAAATGTGAGTATTCTGTGTATTTTTTATTAAAAATAAAAATATCCTAGGATAACTCTCATAATGAGTAATCCCAGGACATATCATTTTATATGCTTTTTTAGAACAATAAATCGGATTTCTTCTTTAGTAATACTGCCCCATTGACAATCATGAAAGTGCCTGCAACAATTCCTGAAAGAATTAAAAGAATTCCTATTACCAGGTTCCATACTCCTACTGATTTCATAGTATGGTAAATCTTTTCCATCATAACTATTCCTCCTTCTAATACTTAAATTATTATTTCACATCAAACATTCGCCTATAACTCGTCTATAAATAAATACATATATATATTACGATTAGGATTCATAAGTCGGTAACCGTATGATGAATTGTCATGTATATAATAGTTTACAAACTTATGAAACCAAAACAAACATTTCATCCATCATTATTTTACCACGGCATAGCTTATTATACAAATCTTACATCTAGTACCTCTCTATAAAATTTGGATTACTTTCATACCGAATTATCCCTCAATGATTTTTACACGAACTTTACGAATTCTTGGACCATCAAACTCCATAAAATAGATCCCCTGCCAAGTACCAAGGAGTAATCTTCCATCTTCAATAATAATGCTTTCCGAAAATCCCATCATACTAGCTTTAATATGCGCTGCAGAATTTCCTTCAAAATGATTATAACCATCCTCAAAAGGAACGATCTTATTTATTTCCATCATAAAATCACGAACAACATCTGGATCTGCATTCTCATTAATTGTAATCCCCGCCGTCGTATGGGTAACAAAAACAATGCAAATACCTTGTTTTACTTTGCTTTCTTTTACCACATTCTGTACTTCTTGTGTTATGTCAAACATGGCTGTTGGTTGCTCGGTTTTCACACCAAATGTATATATTTGCTGCATGAAATAACCCCCCTTATTATTTTCTTTTGTATTTTAGAACCCCCAATCAGTAATATGGATATATATGTTATATTATAGCACTGGTTATAAAATTTCAATCCTTGTTTGTAAACACATCTTCCTACATAGAATTTTTTACTTCTATAGATCTACTTGCCTTGACAAAATCGGCTTTCCTATGTTATATTCTCAACAAAAGCAAATACTAGGTCTTAAGACATATATACTGAAAGGAAATCAAAAATGGCTGATAAAAACCCAATTGTAACACTCGAGATGCAAAATGGTGATACCATTAAAGTAGAATTATACCCGGAGGTTGCTCCGAATACAGTTAATAATTTCATTTCCCTCGTGAATAAAGGTTTTTACGATGGGTTGACCTTCCATCGTATTATCCGTGGTTTTATGATCCAGGGTGGAGACCCAGATGGTAATGGAATGGGTGGTCCAGATTATTCTATTAAAGGTGAATTTACCTATAATAATTTTAATAATGATCTTAAGCATGTTGCAGGTGTTATTTCAATGGCTAGATCCCAGCACCCAAACTCCGCGGGTTCCCAATTCTTTATTATGCATAAGGATTCTCCCCATTTAGATGGTTCTTATGCCGCTTTTGGTAAAGTTATTGAGGGAATGGAAGTCGTGAATAAAATTGCAGAGACAAAGACCAATTATTCCGATGCTCCAATTGAGCCACAGATTATGAAAAAGGTTACCGTTGACACATTCGGTGTGACATACCCGGAGCCAGAGAAGTTTAAATAATCAATTTGGTCATTAACGAAGAAAGAGCACCTATTTCCTATACGTATTACAATACAAGAAAAACCTCCAAATTCTTATCAAGAATTTGGAGGTTTTCATTTTTGGTTAACAATTGATATTCAACTTCTAAGGTAAACCTACACGCTCGATATCATTGAGTATCTTTTGATCAATATATTGTTCAAAATCCTTCCTTTCAATCCACCGGTAATCAACCAACTCCTCGGATAATTGTACAGTATCCAATTCCGTCGTAATACATAGATAACTAATACCAATATTGAATGTATCTCCAGTTGTAAAGGTCCAAGTATAGAGTATGCGATCTATCGTAGTGGTTAGAAATGTCTGCTCCCCTATCAGGCGTAATACAGCCTTATCTGGATCTTCACCAAATTCAATTGCACCATCAATAAATCCCCATTGATATGGTTGTGCTATGCGGTCATCATACCATTTTCTTACGATTAGGTATTGATCACCCTTCTTAACAATCCCTTTTACTAAAATTCTATACTTATCCATTTGTTTACCCCCACAATCTATAATTCGTATTACGAAATGTATTTCTCCAGTATACTCATCTTACCTGGTTTTCACACATTAATTTACGTTCTTCTAATAGGAAATACATATTTTTATTTATTCATTTCCAGCTTGTCCAGCTAGGTAGTTTATAAATTGCTGTGCTGTGCGTCCCGACATCCCTCCGTGGGAAAGTTCCCACTTATTGGCCTCAGCAAGAAGCTCTTCCTCAGTTAGGCGAATATCCTTCTGGCGCAGGGCAAGTTTTTTCACTATTTCCTGAAATTCCTTCTTTGAAGGAGCAGAGAAATTGATTGTAATACCAAAACGTGCTACCAGGGACAACTTTTCCTGCATGGTGTCAGAACGGTGAATTTCCTCAGTCTTCTCCATATCGTTACGATCGCTCCATGTCTCACGGATTAGATGCCTGCGGTTTGAAGTCGCATAGATTAAAACATTCTCTGGCTTATTTTCTAAACCACCCTCAATTACTGCTTTCAGATATTTATATTCGATTTCAAAATCTTCGAAGGATAAATCATCCATATAAATGATGAATTTGTAGTTTCTATTCTTTATTTTAGCAATTACTTCGGATAGATCCTTGAATTGATGCTTATAGATTTCAATCATTCTAAGCCCATCCTTGTAATACTCATTTAGGATAGCCTTCACCGAAGTGGATTTTCCGGTACCACTATCGCCAAATAGCAAGACATTATTCGCCTTTCTACCTTCTACAAAAGCTTTCGTATTATCCACTAGCTTTTTCTTCTGAACCTCATAACCAATAAGATCCGATAATAGCACATCATGCGTATTTGTAATCGGAAAAATATCTAGCTTTCCATTATTTCTTTGTATCCGGAAGGCTTTATTCAATCCAAAGGTACCAACCCCATAATCGCGGTAGAAATTTGTTACAATCGTAAAGATTTCATTCTCATCCGAAGCTTCAGCAATCTGTTCACTAAGCATGCGAACCTTATCGCTTACATTCATATTATATAGTAGACCGCTTTTCTTAATTGCTTGATAATTGCTTATTATTGAGAAGCAGTTAATTCCCAAGTTCCTTTCAATTGGTTGGAAATCATATTCAAATAATTGTTTGAATATCTTAAAATCGCTTTTTGCAAATTGGTTTACTGTTCCTTCTTTGGCCCCTACCTTTTCACAGGTTATGCTAAAAGGATTTTCATTGGTGGCAAGTATAAATGCCAGATAGTTATGCCATAAGTTTTTATTGAAACCGAAATTTGTTGCAATATCAAGCAACTGATTAATCAAAGTATAGATTCGGCTGATAATCTCCTCTTTAAGAATAGTAGCATTTTCTTTCCCTTGGATACTATCATATTCCTTGATTAATTGTGCCAGTTGGATAAGCAGACAATTATCGCCAAGCTTCTTATATATAACTAATTTAGAAATTAAGCGATACATCTAATTCCTTCCTTCTATAAAGAAAATAATTGTTATCCTTTTATTACATTCTCTCTGGAGCTTCCATACCTATCAGATCAATGCAAGTAAGGAGTATATTTAGGACAAGGGAAATTAATGCAATCCAAGAAGATTGTAACTTATCATCTTCTTCTGCAATTATCTTTGTGTCATGATAAAAACCATTAAAAGCATTTGCTAGATCATAAATGTATTGACAAATACGATTAGGCGCTGTTTCATTATAAGCAGATAGAAGCGCTTCATTAAACTTCGTTAATTCAAGCATTAATTCCTGTTCATAAGTTGAAGATGCAGGTAAAATAACTGGATTGTCCGGAAGTTTTTTACCTATTTCCTCATATTTTGAAAGAATAGATTTAATTCTTACAATAGTGTATAGAATATAAGGGCCGGTGTTTCCTTCAAATGAAGTAAAACGATCTACATCAAATATATAGTCCTTAGCTACTTGATTAGAAAGATCACCATATTTTAAAGCTGCGACTCCAACTTTCTCTGCAACCTCTTTTGCTTCCTCATCATTCATGTTACGGTTTTCAACGATCTTACGGTACACTTCGTCAGTTACATTTTTAATCAAATGCTCTAGACGCATGACACCGCCCTCTCTTGTCTTAAAGGGTTTTCCGTCTTTACCATTCATGGTACCAAATCCGATAAAGTTAAGCTCTGTATCCTCATTAACTAACTTTGTTTTTCTGGCACAGCGGAACACAGTCTCAAAATAAAGTTCCTGGCGCTTATCTACAATATAGATAATACGATCTGGGTCGAATAATTTCATTCGTTCTACAATAGTAGCAAGATCGGTGGTGTTATAAAGTGCGGAACCATCCGATTTTAGTATCATGCAAGGAGGTATTTCCTTTGTATCGTTCTCTTCCTTTACATCAACAACAAGTGCGCCTTCGCTAATTCTTGCATAATTATTATCTTTAAAATACTGAACCATATCTGGAATATAAGGCTGTGCATCGCTTTCCTTTTTCCATAGGTCGAAAGAAACATTAAGCTTCCCATATACTTTCTTTAAGTCTGATATAGAAACTTCAAGAATATGATTCCAAATCGCTGTATAGCCTCGATGTCCATTCTGGAGAAGATAGGTTATTTGCTTAGCCTCTTCCCTAAATTCCGGATTCTCTTTGGAATATGCGCTGGCAGCAGGATAGATTTCTTCCAACTCTGTAATTGTAAAAGGTGCCTCCTTTGGATATTCACCTTCATAACTTTCATCAAAGTATACAAGGTCTGGCTTTCTCTGACGTAATCCAGCAATAACAAGGCCCATCTGAGTACCCCAATCACCAAGATGTGCATCTCCGATAACTTTGTTACCCATAAAGCGCATTATACGTTTGATACTTTCACCAATTATTGCAGAACGCATGTGTCCTACATGAAGAGGTTTTGCTATATTTGGGCCACCATAATCAATGATAATAGTCTTTGGATTTTGCTCCTTCTCACAGCCAAAGTTCTCCTCATTGCTCATTTGGTTAATATAATCCGCTAGAAATTTATCACTTACGGTAATATTAATAAATCCTGGCATAATCGCCGTGACTTCTTTAAATTTATTATTTGCTTGAAGAAGCTCTACAACCGGCTGTGCAATCTTAATTGGCGCCGTCTTATACTGCTTTGCTGCAGCCATAGCACCATTACACTGATATTGGCAAAGATCCGGGCGATTAGAGATTGTAACCTTTCCATATTTCTCATCAAATCCCTTTTCGACAAAGGCTTGCTTCACTTCTTCTGTTATTAAATCTAGGATTGTTTTCATTTTAACCTCCAGTTCTCTTCTTAACTTAAACAATACTTTATCATAAATGGTCATAATTGTCATCAACTGAATAATTTTTAGCTAGAATTAAAGATAATACAAGATACTTAGTCCTTCAGATTATTTTAATAACGCTTTTAGATCAAGACGATAGGTAGTAATTATATATTAGAAGAATTTCTTAAAACCAAGGAAATAATACACTATTCGAATTAATTTCCAGATAATATCCAAGGAATCCAGGCAAAATACTATTATAATATATAATTTATCACAAGATTATCCAAATAATTAAAAATATGACTATATTTTTTAGATAATATGTTGTATATTAGAAGTATGAGCTTTTATCTAAAGAAAATTGAATAAAGTTTGCGATGGGGTTTGCAACCTTTGTTCTTGAAAGGGGAGAAACAAGATGTTTGGGCAGTATTTTGGACGGTATTTATTAGAAAAAAACAAAATCTCCAAAGAGGTTTTTAATGCAGTTATTGCACAACAAAAATCAAGCCCAGCAAAGCTGGGGGTCATTGCTGTAGCAGAAAAGTTATTAACACCTAAGCAAGCAGATGATATTAATGAACTTCAAAAAAGAATGGATCTACGCTTTGGTGACATTGCAATTGAAAAAGGCTACCTACTTTCGGAGGAAGTTACCTATCTTCTAAATATGCAAGGTAATCCATATCTCAGATTTGTTCAGGCAATGACGGATAATAATATACTTACCATTGAGGAAATTGAACAATATTTGGAGGAATACCAAAAGGAATATAGGTTTACAAATAATGAAATTAATTCCTTGAAATCCGGTGATATTGATCGCATCATTCCTATGTTTGTTGATGTTAATGTCCCTTTTCTAGGCGAGTGTATCAGCTTAGCGATACGAAACTTAGTACGCTTTATTAACCGCGAAGTCGTTCTTCAAAAATCTTTTGTGGTAAGTGAATATTCATTTGGCAATCTGGCTTATCAATGTATGGATGGTGACCACGATCTTTTTGTAGGTTTTGCTTCCAAAGGTGATGAACTATTACATATTGCAGAACCATTTGCAAAAGAAACGTTTGACACAATGGATGAGGACGCTTTTGACTCTGTATGTGAATTTTTAAATTGTAGTAACGGATTATATGCTTCAAAACTTAGTCAGGAAGATATCCATATTGATATGGCGCCACCACTTTATAAGCAAAATCAAAAACTGGCAACTGATGGAGACATCATTATTGTTCCATTGCTATTAAATGGTGCAAATGTTGATCTTGTTGTTGCTATTAAGAGCAATTTAAAAACAGATGAGGAGGTATTATAATGGCAAAAATTCTAATCGTTGATGATTCGAAAACTTCCCGTAAAATCCTAAAAGGCATCTTATTGGATGAAGGACATGAGGTAATAGGAGAAGCTGTGAACGGAAAAGAAGGAGTTGAGAAATTCCAAGAGCTCCGCCCTGACATTACAACGATGGATATTACCATGCCAGTAATGGACGGTTTGGAGGCATTAAAGCAGATTAAGGAATTCGATAATAATGCCAAAGTCATTATGATTACCGCTGCAGGACAGAAGTCTAAAATGGTGGATGCGATTAAGTATGGAGCAGCAGAATTTCTTGCGAAACCTTTTGATGCTGAGCAGATAGTTGCTATACTAAAGAAAGTTTTATAAATCAAGTTATCATATATAATTTATCCTTATACATCAAAAAGGCAGTGCTTTTTATAAGCTACTGCCTTTGTTTTCCCTTAGTTTACTGGCATAATAATGGCTGCAATAATATATAGTAATACCCCAAATCCACCAGCCAAACTAAATACTACCCACAGCAGACGGACCACGGTTGGATCCAAATTAATATACTCAGCAACTCCTCCACATACTCCGCAAAGCATTTTATCTCTTGATGAACGATATAATTTTTTCTGTTCCATACGAATACTCCTTTCCTATTGTCCTATTTCTATATTACCGTATTATTCCACAAAATCAATAGTAATATCTCCTATATCACATTCTATAGCCAAACTATTTCCGGTGTTTTCATTATCAATTCTTCTTTGTTTCCCTAAGCCACCTATACTTTCTCCGTCTATGGTTATATTACCAATATTGCTAATAATATCATAGGAATAGTCTTCCTTTTCTCCAAGCAAACTAAGTTTCACACTTCCAACATTGTTTTCTACTTTACTCTTACCGGTAATAGTTCCACCAATAACAACTTCGCCAACCCCACATTTAATTGTAATGTCATTTGCCACTATCTCTTTTACAGTCATTTGACCAGCACCCACATGGTAACTTGAACTTTCTAAAACTTGTAGATGCCCAATCTCCATTGTTCCTGCATCCATGGAAAATGTTCCCTTCCTAGCATTAATAATATCTGCCTTAACTTCTCCTGCCCGAAGCTTAAGTGTGATGTTTTCTGCATAAAACCCCTTAGGAAGTGTAATCGTGATCTTGGGAACGATATCTTTTCTTCTTAAGTTCCCCTTTAGCGTCATACCAATATCAAAGAAGGAAAACCAGTTTTTATAATCATCCTTAATATACCAGACTCCCTCATTCACGTAAGTTTCAAACTCATCATCTAGAATATTTTCCCCATGTATGTGAAATTTATCTCCTTCGATAATTTCTACTTTACCATAAGAGATATCCATGTGCAATTGATCTATATCCTTGAAAGTCTTATCTATGGAATACACTGGAGTATAAATATCTTTATCCGCACTTGTTACAAAGGCTAATAGTAACATTCCTAGACCAAATACAATAGCCATGAATCCAATCCCTAACCAAATCCTTGTAAATGTCTTCATGCCATCACGCTCCTATTCTTAAATGGCAGCCTGCAAATGTATACGAAGCCCCTAATGATTGCAGGGAACACTGTTTTACCAATAAAAATCGTAAGCATTACGAGTAACATACCTAGCCCTAGACTGATGAGACCTATACCGCAAAACAGAAAACCTATGAATGAAACGCCTAGCTTAATAATTCCAGCAATAATAAGAGCTGTACCAACACCCATCATGGTTAATCCAGCTAAACCAAATCCAAAAAATAGAGCTAGTACCGAAGCAAGTAAAGCCACCGTAATACCAAAGACTGTTGCAACCAGTGGAATTCCTACTGGTATTGCAAGTATACAAAGTAGGACTATCAAGCCAATATTTGTATTTCTCTTGTATTTCTCATCCTGATGATATCCTGTTTCCATACCACTGGTTTGCTTGCCCGAATTGTGCTGATTATACTCATCATGCTGGCTGTAATGCCCCGTTCCTTCTTGAAAATCCGCACTCTTATTATGATGTTCCCTCTTATGGTACTCTTCCTGATGCCTTTGATTATTCTCCTCTGAATTAATATCTCTATCATCATTCTGATTTCCAGTTTCAACGATTTCATATTTATCATCAATTAAAATCGTATCTTGGTATCCTTTTTCGGTAAAATATCCTCTAGTTTCACGATCAGAAGAATTGCCATACAACTCAGCTTTTATAATTTTAGCAACTCGCTCTGGTGATCCTAATTCCGCTAGAATTTCTTTCTCGTTCTCTATCCCTGCATCGTCAAAATAATCATTATAATATTGAAGCGCTTCCTCTCTCTCTTCATTGGGAATATCAGATAGCAAGCTCTCTAGCCTCTTTATAAAATCATTTCTTGACATCTTCTCTCACCCCTCTAAATAAAAAATTTATCTTCCTAGAATAACTTTCCCATTCATCACAATAGAACTTAAGTTGTACCCTGCCTTTTTCCGTAATCTTATAGTATCTTCGGTTTCTACCTCCGTATTCCATATCATATACTTCCAAGCAGTCATCCTTTAGTAATCTTCTTAAAACGGGATACAAAGTTGATTCAGAAATCTCTATTGCCTGTCGTACATCTTGTGTTATTTTATATCCATAATTTCCTTCTTCATCCTTTGAAACTACAGCAAGAACAATCGCATCGAGCAAGGCTGAACCGGTATTAAATACCACATCATCAACTCCTTCCAGTTATTTTCAATATTATAAGTTTAATAATACTATATGGCATATAATATTATATGTCAATAATATTATATGAAAAATATTCAAAAGAATTTCTTAAGATATTATTTAGTTTCCTTAAATACAAAAAATAGCGCAAAAAAAGAAGTTATGTCATTTTAAATGATATAACTTCTTTAGAATTAGCAAGGAGGCATTCAGTTCATTTAACTGAACACCTCACTCAACTAAGATATCGCCTATGTTATCTAGATATTAGATTTCTTCTATACCAACCACTTCATAACCAACTTCATCAATAGCTGCTTTGATATCTTCATCTTTTACATCGCTTGCTGCATCAATCACTGCTGATTTCGTATCCAAACTAACTTTTACATTGGATACTCCAGCCATTTCATTTAACGCCTCTGTAACATGGTTAACACAGTGTCCACAACTCATTCCTTCGATTAATAATTTTTTAGCCATATTAAATCCTCCTATTATTTTTCACATTATTTGATGTAAGCTTACATATTTATAGCAAAAATATTCGCTATCACAAGTTTCAGTGACTGCTTGTAATATTCTATTTTGCTGGTTTAAATCTCTTTAATCTTAAAGCATTGGTTAATACGGATACCGAACTTAGACTCATGGCCGCTCCAGCGATCATAGGGTTTAACAATGGTCCTCCGAATATATAAAGAATTCCCATTGCAACCGGTATTCCTATTGTATTATATCCAAATGCCCAGAATAAATTTTGTTTAATATTGCGTATGGTGCTCTTACTTAATTGAATTGCTGTAGGAACATCCATCAGATCACTTCTCATAAGAACGATATCTGCTGATTCCATCGCCACATCAGTTCCGGAGCCAATGGCAATACCGATATCCGCCTGCGCTAGTGCAGGAGCGTCATTGATACCATCCCCAACCATGGCCACCTTCTTACCTTCCGCTTGTAGCTTTTTCACTTCACTTGCCTTATCCTCTGGTAATACTTCTGCTAGGACTCGATCAATTCCAACTTGCTTTGCAATGGCTGCTGCTGTTCGTTTATTGTCACCAGTAATCATAGCAACTTCAATACCCATCTGATGAAGTCTTTCAATCGCCTTCCTGCTATTTTCTTTCACTGTATCTGCAACCGCTATGATACCTGCTAGCTTGTTATCGATTGCGATATACATTGGTGTTTTCCCTTCTTCAGCTAACTCATCCGATGTCTTCTCAAAATTAGCTAAAGCGATATTACGTTCAAACATAAGCTTTCTATTTCCGAGAAGAAGCTGCTTACCTTCGATTGAAGCTTCTATTCCGTGTCCTGGTATCGCTTTAAATTGATCTACCTTCTTGAATTCTAATCCCTGATCTTCTGCTCCCATTACGATTGCTTCTCCCAATGGATGCTCGGAACCTTTCTCAGCAGAAGCTGCTAATTGGATTAACTGCTCTTTAGTAATTTCGTTCGTTACCACGACATCGGTAACCTTAGGTTTCCCTTCGGTAATCGTACCAGTTTTGTCAAATACAACTGTACGTATTTGATGTGCTGTTTCAAGCGCCACACCACTTTTTATGAGCACTCCATGTTCTGCTCCTTTTCCTGTACCAACCATAATAGCGGTAGGAGTAGCCAACCCTAAGGCGCAAGGACAAGCAATAACAAGAACTGAGATAAATATAGTTAGGGCGAATACAACGGATTCCCCACCGATAAAATACCATCCCAAACCGGATAATATAGCTAAGACTATTACAATCGGTACAAAGTAACCAGAGATTACATCTGCTAATTTTGCAATTGGTGCTTTTGAACCTTGCGCATCTTCGACTAATTTAATAATCTGCGCAAGTGCAGTATCTTTTCCTACTTTGGTTGCTTTATATCTTATAGTTCCATTTTTATTAATACTTGCACCAATAATTTTATCGCCAATATTCTTTTCAACCGGAATACTTTCCCCGGTAAGCATGGATTCATCTACAGAAGTGGTACCTTCTACAACTTCCCCGTCAACCGGCATCTTTTCACCTGGCTTTACAACAATGATATCCCCAACCTCAACTTCATCGATTGTAATCTGTGTTTCCTTTCCATCTTTAATAATGATCGCTGTTTTCGGCTGAAGACCCATGAGTTTCTTTATCGCTTCTGAAG
This sequence comes from Clostridiales bacterium, assembly GCA_012523925.1. Taxonomy (GTDB): domain Bacteria; phylum Bacillota; class Clostridia; order Lachnospirales; family Lachnospiraceae; genus Mobilitalea. The sequence continues at coordinate 10,230 of JAAYSQ010000051.1, read as the reverse complement.
TTTTACCCTTAGATACCGCTTCTAGATACTTACCAAGAGTAATTAGGGTTATTATAACTGCTGCAGATTCAAAGTATAGGTCCATAGCATAACCATGATTTCCGCCAAAAATCTGAATAGTTGCATATATACCGTACAGAACTGCTGCAGACGTACCAACTGCAATCAGAGAATCCATATTTGGACTTCCTTTGAACAATGTTTTAAAACCTATCCGGTAATATCGTTCACCTGCTATTACTACTGGTATAGTCAAAATCAATTGTGCTAGAGCAAAGTTTTGCGGATTTATCATTGGATCAATAAATGCCGGTAGTGGCAATCCCATCATATGGCCCATTGCAATATAAAGTAGGGGTACAGTAAATATGGCCGATATAATAAATTTCTTCCATAGCAATTTTCTTTCCTGCTCTTTTTTCTCTTTATCAGTATCTACTGTAGTTTCTTCCTCGATTGCTTTGTAACCGGCTTTCGCTATTGCATTTTTAATATCTGAAACTCTTACTAAGGAAGGTTCATAGCTAATGTTTAACTTTTCAGTTGCATAATTAACATTGGATTCAGTAACACCCTCTAGCTTTCTAGTCACTCTTTCAACTGCTTTTGCACAGGAAGCACAAGTCATCCCTTCAATTTTCATTGTTCGATTTACAGCATCATTAAGGGCTTTATATCCAGCTTTCTCAATCGCTACCTGAATATCCTCTAAAGAAACTTTTTCTTCATCGAACTCTATGCTTAGTTTCTCTGTTGCAAGATTGACGTTAGATTCCTCTACACCATCTAGTTTTTTTGTCACTCTTTCCACTGCTTTCGCGCAAGCGGCACAGGTCATTCCTTCTATTTTTAATGATTTACTTGCCATATAGTTTCCTCCAATCCATCCTTTATTTGCTCATCACTTTTCCTAAAAGGTCAATAATCTCATCGATCTTTTCTTGGCCTTTATCGTGCTCAATAGCTTCTATAACGCAATGATTCATATGTTGCTTTAGAATCAGTAAATTGGCTTTTCTTAAAAGTGACTGAGCGGCTATAATTTGATTTGACACATCGACACAATAGCGATCATCTTCGATCATCTTGATAATTGCTTCGATTTGCCCTTTTGCTATTTTCATAGACTTTATTGCGTCTTTCTTCTCTTTATTCATTATCCCACTCCTTACAATATAAGCTAAACCTTAAAAATCATTTGCTTTTTATTTATGGTAGCACCCCCACCCCCTGGGGGGGTATATCAAAATCATAATACCTTTTCTCTAATATGTCAACATCTTTTTTATATCTTTTCATCCTCTTTGCTATTAGTTTGCAAATTCTCTGTGCTTCTTACACCACATAATGGTTTTTTAACAAAATTAGATGAAATTAAATAAATAAACACCTTTATTCTTCTACCTGTAGTATGTTATAATTTTGAGATGTATCAAACACCGATTTTTCTATTATAAAGATATTGTGATGCGCGCTTTTACCTAATAAGGATTTGATAAAGGAGATTATTATGGCTTTCGATGGTATTGTTGTTGCTAATATTGTTCATGAGTTCCGAGAAAAACTGCTAAATGGTAGAATCAATAAAATAGCCCAACCAGAAAAAGATGAATTAATCATCACAATAAAAGGGCAAGCAAAGGGACAGTACAGACTGCTACTTTCAGCAAATCCAGGACTTCCATTGACATATCTTACAGATATCAATAAGACCAGCCCTATGACTGCCCCAAACTTCTGTATGCTTTTAAGAAAGCATCTAACGAGTGCCCGTATAATTGATATCACACAACCCGGCCTAGAGCGAATTATTAACTTTAAGCTGGAGCACCTTGACGAGCTTGGTGATCTGCGATCTAAACATTTAATTATTGAGTTAATGGGGAAACACAGTAATATTATTTTTTGCGATGAAAATTATAAAATCATAGATAGTATTAAACGTGTCAATCAATTCATAAGCTCAATTAGGGAAGTCCTTCCTGGACGGGATTACTTTATACCAGAAACCATGAAGAAACATGACCCACTAACGATTGATTTTGACACCTTTGCAGAAACAGTTTTAAAGAAGCCCATGCCCCTTAGTAAGGCCATTTATACCAGTCTCACCGGTATCAGTCCGCTGATTGCCAATGAACTATGCTGCCGTGCTTCCATTGATGCTTCTATGTCTGCAGTGTCCGTCAGTGAAACCGTTGGGCTGCATTTATTCCGCAACCTGGAGAGAATGATGGAGGATGTGAAGGAGGCCCGTTTTACCCCTAACATTGTGTCTAACAACGGTTCCCCAGTTGAATTTTCCAGTGTTGACTTGTCATGCTATAACAATCATGAGGTATATCCCTATGATTCAATTTCCCTTTTGTTGGAGAAATATTATGCAACAAAAAGTGCTATTTCTCGAATCAACCAAAAGTCCGCTGATTTGCGTAAAATCGTATCTACTGCAATTGATCGTGAAAGTAAAAAGTATGATTTACAGCTTAAGCAGCTTAAGGATACAGAGAAAAGGGATAAGTTTAAGATATATGGAGAGTTGATTACGGCCTATGGTTATGGATTGGAGCCAGGAGCAAAGGAATTAAAGACCATTAATTACTATAATAATGAGGAAATCACAATTCCTTTGGATCCTACCATTACAGTGATGGAAAATGCTAAGCATTATTTTGAGAAATATAATAAGCTAAAAAGAACCTTTCAGGCACTGACAAAATTGGTAGAGGAAACCGCTAATGTTTTGACCCATCTAGAATCTATCCGTACCGCACTGGATATCGCTACAGATGAAGAAGATTTAATAGAATTAAAGCAAGAACTTATGGAATATGGTTTTATTAAGAAGAAATATTCCAACAAATCAAAAGGCAACCGAAAGGCAAAAGCAAAGAAAACTTCAGCAAAAAGTAAACCATTTCATTATATATCCTCAGATGGCTTTCACATGTATGTCGGAAAGAACAACTTCCAAAATGATAAGCTTACTTTTCAATTTGCTGTAGGTAATGATTGGTGGTTCCATGCAAAGCAAATTGCTGGTTCCCATGTTATTGTAAAGTCTAATGGTGATGAACTTCCAGACCGAACCTTTGAGGAAGCCGCTAGACTTGCTGCCTATTATTCCAGCGCCCGAAGTGCAGATAAAGTTGAGATTGATTATACATTGAAGAAAAATGTGAAAAAACCATCTGGTGGTAAACCTGGATTCGTTATTTACCATACCAATTACTCTATGGTTGCTTCAACGGATATATCAAATATAGAACTTGTGAATTAATATAATAAAAAATTCAAAGGTTTCCAAGAGAAAGGAGATGCTCTGTTGATTATTGCAGATTGCCATTTACATTCGGATTTTTCCAGTGATAGTGAAGCTCCCATGGAGCAAATGATCGAAAAAGCTATTGCACTTGGATTAAAAAAGATATGTCTTACCGACCACATCGATTATGATTATCCTCCCCGTGGAGGCTATGATTTTATGTTTGATATCGATGAATATATAAATAAATTAAATGAACTAAAAAAACGTTACCAAAATCAAATTATGATTTTAACTGGTATTGAGCTAGGATTACAACCCCATTTAAACGATCAAATAAATTCCCTAGTAAACGCATATCCTTTTGACTTTATTATTGGGTCTTCTCATATTGTTGATCATCTTGACCCATATTTTCCTGAATATTGGATGGATAAATCGCCTGAGGAAGGAATACGCAAATACTACCAAACTATTATCGATAACTGTAAGGCTATTGACGGTTTCCATGTATATGGTCATATCGATTATATTATTCGATATATTCCAAAAAAATACGAGGCGAGTTTTCAATACTCTTATTATGATTTTAAAGAACAATTGGATCATGTGCTAAAAACAATTATTGATAGTGGTAAGGGAATTGAAGTTAACACTTCCGGTTATAAATATGGTTTCAGCCACCCTCATCCTGAAACCAAGATACTTAAACGTTACCGTGAACTTGGAGGAGAACTCATTACAATTGGTTCTGATGCCCATAAGCCAGAGCATTTATGTTATGATTTTGAACTGGTACCGGAGCTGTTAAAAGAACTTGGTTTTCGCTATTATGCTATTTTCCATCAGGGCAAGCCAATCTATGAGAAGCTATAATGAATGCGTGTACAAGTAGTAATATCTCTGTACCTAAGCCCGCCTCTACATAGAAGCATTCTGATCGTCTAGGACACAATTTCCCTAAAGATAAAGCTGTAATAAAACCCACCTGAATTATGTTGGTGTAAATCTTATTACAGCTTTTATTATATACGCTGATTAGAATGCATGCTGCACTTAACAATTCTCGTATGATGTTTACTCGAGTGAGCTTGGTAAATCATCCTACTACTCGGATTGACCAATCTGCTTATTCGTGAAGATGGTTCCCCCACCGATGATATAGTCATCTTGATAGAATACGACTGCCTGTCCTGGAGTAATCGCTCGCTGGGGTTCTTCAAAGGTACATAATACTACATCTTCTGCTATTTTCTTTATTGTAGCACGTGCACCCTTGTGGCTATATCGGATTTTCGCTTCAACAGTCATCTCACCTTCCAAATCTGCAATCGCCATAAAATTCAGACGGTTGGCATATAGATGGTCAGAGTACACCTCGTTAGCATTTCCAATTACAACTTCATTGGTTTCTGGCCTAAGTTCCAGGACAAATACAGGTTGTCCCATGGCTAAACCTAATCCTTTTCTTTGTCCAACCGTATAATGAACCAATCCTTTGTGCTTTCCAATGATTTCTCCTGATGTATTCACAAAATTACCAGGCATTAGACCATTTGGTTTGCTATCTTTAGAAAATGATTGATTATCTTGTAATTTTAAATCATTTTCCTCTAAGTATTTTTTGATAAATCCGGCATAATCATTATCAGTCACAAAGCAAATTTCCTGACTATCCGGTTTATTTGCTACTGGTAATTTCATTTCCTCTGCAATCTTACGTATCTCATCCTTTGCAAATTCACCCACTGGCATAAGAGTATGAGCCAGCTGATCTTGTGTAAGATTATATAAAGCATAGGTTTGATCTTTAGCTTGTGTCACTGACTTTCTTATGGTATATCTACCATTGGGCAACTTCGTAATTCTAGAATAATGGCCGGTTGCTATAAAAGATGCTCCAATACCCAATGAGCGCTTCAGCAACGACTCCCACTTAACATATCTATTGCAGGCAATACAAGGATTCGGAGTTCTGGCTTGCAGATACTCATGAACAAAATAATCCATAACATTATCCTTAAATTCCTGCTTAAAATTCATAACGTAGTATGGGATATCCAAGACTGCTGCAACTCTCCTCGCATCTTCTACGGCACTAAGTCCACAGCATCCGCCATTCTCCTCCATCGTACAGACATCCTCATCTTGCCAAATCTGCATCGTCACACCGATGACATCATATCCTTGCTTCTTAAGCAGATATGCTGCAACGGAAGAGTCAACACCTCCGGACATTCCAACAACTACTTTTTCCATTATATAACCATGCCTTTCATCAGATCTTGCATACTTTGGACCTCAGGCACAAAGTTGCGTGTAAATCGTATTTTTAACTCTAATGTTATCTTCTTATTACTACAGACGAATGGATCTCTTTACATCCTAATTCATCCTAGTTTTTATGCTTTTAGTACTCAGGTTCTTTTTCTTCCTCATGGATATCTTCTTTAGGTTTGGAAAGACCTTCAATTTTAATATTATTTTTCTCAGCATAATCCCAAAGAGCCGCATGAATGGCTTCTTCTGCCAATAGGGAACAATGAACTTTTACTGGTGGTAGTCCATCTAATGCTTCCATAACCGTTTTATTGGTAACTTGCAGAGCCTCCTGGACAGTCTTACCCTTCACCAATTCCGTTGCCATACTACTGGTTGCTACTGCTGCTCCACAACCAAAAGTCTTAAATTTACAATCTTTGATTACACCATTCTCATCAATGTCCAGATACATTCTCATGATATCTCCACATTTTGCATTACCTACGGTACCAACACCGCTTGCATTTTCGATTTCTCCCATGTTTCTAGGGTTAGAAAAATGGTCCATAACTTTTTCTGTATACATAAGTTTCCTCCAATGTTTAAAGTAATTATTATTTTTGACGACTTCCTCGTAAGTAATCTTCATACAGCGGTGACATTTGACGTAATTTATTTACAATTTCTTTAATCTTATCTACCGTATAATCGATTTCCTCTTCTGTGTTCTCATCACTTAAGGTGATTCTGAGAGAACCATGGGCAATCTCATGAGGTAATCCTATAGCTAAAAGAACATGAGATGGATCAAGGGAGCCCGAAGTACATGCAGAGCCACTGGATGCACAGATATTATTCATATCAAGCATAATAAGTAAGGACTCTCCCTCAATAAATTGAAAGCTAAAGTTTACATTATTAGGTAGCCTTTTCATCCTGTCCCCATTTACTCTTGTATAAGGAACCTCAGCCATTACCCGCTTTATTAACCTCTCACGAAGTTGGATTTGTTTCTCCTTACGCTCCTCCATCGTTTCCAAAGCAATCTCAACAGCTTTTCCAAATCCCACGATGCCAGGAACATTTTCTGTACCCGCACGACGTTGTCTTTCCTGTGCTCCGCCATGGATTAAAGAACGGAGTTTTGCTCCCTTTCTGATATAAAGGCATCCAATTCCCTTCGGTCCATGTAATTTGTGAGCACTGGCACTTAACAAATCAATACCCATTTCATTTACATCTATTGGCAACTGTCCAAAAGCCTGAACAGCATCCGTATGGAACAATATATTATGCTCTTTTGCAATTTGGCCAATTTCTTTAATTGGTTGAATAGTTCCAATTTCGTTATTGGCAAACATAATCGATATTAGAATGGTCGTTGGACGTATTGCCTTCTTTAATTGATCTAATTTAATAATTCCATTTTCATTCACATCTACATAAGTTACTTCATATCCATGTTTTTCAAGATATTCACAGGTATGAAGAATTGCATGATGCTCGATTTTAGAGGTAATGATATGATTCCCCTTGGAAGCATATGCATCAGCGGTTGCTTTTAAAGCCCAGTTATCGGACTCCGTACCACCACCTGTAAAATAAATTTCTGATATCTCTGCTCCCAATGCCTTAGCAATAATCCCTCTAGCTTCATCAACTGCTTTCTTATTCTGGGAAGCAAATTCATAGATACTGGACGGATTACCGAACTTCTCTGTAAAGTAAGGTAACATAGCTTCTACGACCTCTGGTCTTGTTTTTGTAGTAGCGGCATTATCCAGGTAGATTTTCTTTTCCATACGTTGTCATCTCCTAATATATTTATATATTATTTTCCACAAGATTGCTTTTTGCTATCAGAGTTTGTTGGAATCTCTGCTTCAGCCTGCACTCTTTTACTTTCTTCCACAAGTTCGGAAAGCATGATCCCATCTACGGCATCGTTTATACTATCACTAATACGCTTCCAAACATATTTTGTTACACAAGTATCCGAGTTGCTACAACTTCCGTCACCATTGCTAACATCGGCACAATTAACTGGATTTAAGTCCCCTTCTAATGCTCTTAGAATATCTCCTATTGAAATTTGATCTGCTGGCATCGCGAGTAGATATCCCCCTTGGGCGCCTCGGATTCCTTTTACAATTCCAGCCTTTCTGAGTTTTGGAATTAATTGTTCCAAATAATTCATAGATATTCGCTGTCTTTCCGCAATCAGACTTAATGCTACTGCTTCATCACTTTCATGAACTGCAAGTTCTAGCACTGCCCTTAAACCATACCTTCCTTTGGTAGAAAGTTTCATAACTCACTCACCTTCCCCTCTCACAGGTTCAACAATATTATACCGATATTTTATATTAAGAATTTTTTGTTTATTTTTAAACAATCTAATTCCGATTAAATCACTCGGTTTTAAATATAACACTCGGGTATTAAACTGTCAATAATATTTTTACATTTTATCCAAATATTTTAATCATTAATAATTCCTGTTAGTTTCTTAAGAAATTTATATTTACCAATAACATAAGTTGTCATAGATTGGAATAAATATAATAAAAAAGTGAGCTTTATAAACTGTAGAGTTAACCATCTCTCAATCTACGATTCAAAAGTTTACAGGCTCAGATGAAAGGCTTGGTATTTTATATGGCTGATAAAAAACTAACCGCAGAACAAATACATGTTATTAAAAGAAATAATATATTTAAAGGAACAATGATTCTTACCTTGGCAGGTTTTATTACAAGGGTTATTGGTTTCTTCTATAAAATATTCCTCTCAAATACTATGGGAGCAGAGCTTTTGGGTATTTATCAGCTTATTTTTCCGGTCTACGGCATCGCATTTACCATCTATGCAACCGGTATTCAGACTTCCCTCTCTAGACTCGTTGCAGCCGAACTTGGTAAGCGAAATGATAAAAACATCAATCGAATCCTAGGTATCGGATTATTAATGTCTGTTTCTTTAGCACTTCTTATGTCGATACTTGTATATCGAGGTGCTGACTATATAGCGATACGTTTCCTACTTGAAGAAAGGAGTGCCCAGTCCCTTCGTATCATGGCTATTGTATTTCCCTTCTGTGGTGTGACCTCCAGTATTAATGGATATTATTATGGTTTAAAAAAAGCTGCTATACCAGCTTCGACACAACTATTGGAACAGCTTATCCGTGTTATAGCAGTTTATATTATAGCGCTACTGGCAGGCAATGGGAATCTTACCGTCACATGTGAACTGGCCGTTTTAGGAATTGTATTCGGTGAAATTGCTTCCTGTCTTTATAATTTTCTATCCCTTTTCTTTAGCAAACCACCAAGGGACCTTATCGTACTAGGACCGGATCCTAATGCGAAAGAAACAGAAAAAAGGCAGATAACAAAAGATATCCTATCTTTAAGTGTACCTCTATCAGCAAACCGCTTGCTAATTAATATATTACACAGCGTTGAAACCGTCCTCATTCCAACTATGTTACGTAGATTTGGTTTGACGACTTCCCAAGCATTGAGTACCTATGGTATTTTAACCGGTATGTCCATGCCTTTTATTCTGTTCCCAACAGCACTAATTAATGCATTAGCTGTCCTTCTGCTACCAACAGTTTCGGAGGCGCAGGCGTTAAATAATGAACGGTTGATTGGTAAAACTACAGCCGTTGCAATAAAATATAGTTTAATGATAGGAATCTTTAGCACAGGTATTTTTATCATTTTTGGCAAAGATTTGGGTACCTCAGTATTCCATACACAAGAAGCAGGAACCTACCTCACTATTCTTGCATGGCTGTGCCCCTTAATTTATCTTACAACAACTCTTGGGAGTATTATTAATGGACTTGGTAAAGCACATATCACTTTTCTTAATTCCATAACTGGCTCCATAAGCAAAATTCTCCTAATTATAATTTTAATACCATCAAGAGGTATCTCAGGATACCTAATTGCCTTGCTTGTTGGGCAGCTTATAATTACTATCTTGGATGGTATAGCGGTAGCAAAATATGTACGTTTTCCATTTGAAGTTGGCAATAGTCTGGTGAAGCCAGGTTTGGTTGTTGCATTCGCTGGTTTTCTACTTAAGGAAAGCTATGAATACATAAAAGAAATGACGCAAACCAACGAAGTCATCCTAATACTGACTTTTTGCGTTCTGTTTTGCGTCATTTGCATTGGATTATTAATGATTACCCGCGCGATTTCAAAAGAAGACTTTAAATAATTGGAGAATATATCATAAATCCATTCTTCCCTTGCTCCTTAGCACGGTATAATGCGTTATCTGCCCGTTCCATCAACTGCTCGTAATATAAGCCATTCTCCGGGTAGATAGCGACACCGATGCTTCCTGAGATAGGGATAGCATTACCCTTATCCATATAGGTTGTTTCCATCGCACACCGAAGTTTAGCTGCTTTATGTAATACCTCATTCTCATCCGTAATATTACCGGCAAAGACTACGAATTCATCTCCACCAATCCTACCAATGATTTCTCCATCTGAAAATACTTCTTTAATTTTATTGATTACATAAATTAAAATTTTATCTCCCACTAGATGTCCATAATTATCATTAATAAGTTTGAAATCATCAAAATCTACAAACATCAACATATGCTTGTTTTTCTTGTTACCAGATATAAACTTATCAATTTTCTTAATAGTAACCTCCCTATTATATACATTG
>JAAYSQ010000050.1 GCA_012523925.1 Clostridiales bacterium | reverse complement strand
TCGATTTCTTTTTAACTATTTAATTCCTTATACTTCTATGATATAATGTAGTATAGCTTTTTTAAATCCTAAGATGGAGGAAACAAAATGAACGAACAGCCTAAATTTGAGGTTTTAGAAGAAAAGATTCGCGATTTTTTTGTATATGCGAAAGAGCATAAAGGTATTATTGATGTAAAAGACGTCAACACTCTTATTAGCGATTTTAATTTGGATAATAATCAAATTGATAAAATATACGAGAAATTGGAGGCAAATAATATTGTCGTATTAAACTCCAGTGAGGAGGAAGATTCCCTTCCCGCATCAAAAGAGGATTCCGATGACGCAGAGGAAACCGAAAAAGCAACTTATACTCCATCTCTCTCCGGCTCAGAGGATCCCGTACACCTTTACCTAAAAGAAATCGGTAATTATCCACTTCTTACAATGGATGAAGAGATAGAACTTTCTAAACTAATTGAACAGGGAGATGAGGAAGCCAAGAATCTCCTTGCTGAATCTAATTTGCGTCTTGTTGTTAGTATCGCAAAACGCTATGTTGGTAGAGGTCTCTCATTTCTCGATTTAATTCAGGAGGGGAATTTAGGTCTCATTAAGGCTGTTGAGAAATTTGATTACACAAAGGGTTTTAAATTTAGCACTTATGCTACCTGGTGGATTCGGCAGGCAATTACTAGATCAATTGCTGATCAATCAAGAACAATTAGAATTCCTGTACATATGTCTGAAGTTATCAATCGTACTTATCGCGTTTCAAGGAGTTTACTTCAAGAACTTGGAAGGGAACCAACGGAAGATGAACTTGCCGAAGCTATGAAATTACCGGTTGAAAAAGTACGAGAAGTTCTAAAGGTTTCGGCGGATCCCGTCTCTTTGGATACACCCATTGGAGAAGAGGATGACAGCCATCTTGGAGATTTTATTCAGGACGATACGATAGTCGGGCCTGAGGAAGCCGCCACCTACGCCATCCTAAAAGATCAGATTACCAAACTTTTAGATACTCTGACCGAAAGGGAGCAGCGTGTATTAGTACTCCGATTTGGATTACAGGATGGAAGAAGCAGAACCTTAGAAGAGGTTGGTAAGGAATTTAATGTTACAAGGGAACGTATCCGTCAAATTGAAGCAAAAGCCTTAAGAAAACTCAGACATCCTAGCCGCGCTAAACTATTAAAAGGATATGAAATTTTATAATAAACTAACTTTTAAACCAGAATAATAATTGAAGGCTTATTTGCATCTTTTAATTGACAAGTTTGCAAATATCTGCGCACACAAACTTTATATGCATAAAACCACGCAGAATCGAGGTAAACATGGAGCGAATTATATTAATGATTATCCGTTGTATCTTCCGTCTACCTTATTGGTTAATACGGATCTTCCAACTATGTAATATTGAAAAATACGATGCAAACACCCGGTATCAATTCCTGCATAAAATCATACCAACAGTAGTACGACGTGGTAGAATTCAAATAGAATGTACTGGATTGGAAAATTTACCAAAGGAAAATGGATATATTATCTTCCCCAATCATCAAGGTTTATTTGATGCTTTGGCGATTTTACACACTCACGAAAGACCTGTGGTAACGGTCATGAAAAAAGAGATCAAGGATACCTTCCTATTAAAGCAAGTGATACAAATGCTTCAAGCAGAGATTATGGACCGTGAAGATATTAGACAATCTATGCAGGTGATTATGAATATGACTAAAAGAGTTAAGTCTGGTGAAAATTTTCTTATCTTTGCAGAAGGCACGCGCTCACGTAAGGGTAATGAACTACTAGATTTTAAGGCTGGTAGCTTTAAAAGTGCCATGAACGCAAGATGTCCAATCGTACCGGTTGCTCTTATTGATTCCTATAAAGCTTTTGATACTCACTCAATTAAAAAACTCACCGTTCAGATACATTACCTCAAACCTCTATATTATGACGATTATAAAGGAATGAAATCATCTGAAATCGCATCTTATGTTGCGTCCTTAATCAAGAACAAGATTAAGGAAAGGACAAGTTAATATAAAATTTTTCCAAAAATAAGCTAGTAAAATCATGTAAACTATTGATTTTACTAGCTTTCTAAGATATAATAACAAAAAGTTAAGACAACTGTTAGTAGGTGATTTAATGAAAACCAAGAGGACGCTAGTGTCCCTTGCTGTCTTTCTATCTGTTTTTTGTTTGTCCATAATATTTAATTTACCAGGAAAGATTTTAATTCCCTGGTTCTCTGCTAATAAGGCAGAGCACCCGATTGCTTCCCCAAACAATCTTAGTGAAGCGACAAGGGAGCCCTCTGTCGTAACTACAGCAGATAATCTACCTCTATCCAAAGAATCCTATAAATTAGAGGAAGAGAAGGATTATGAGCAGCTCATAAGCGATAACCAAGTGATCGGCATTAATGAGGATTCCACTCAAAGTGAGTCAAATGAGTCCGATCTTACTGTGAATAGAGCTGAGACAGAAGAAGAAAGCTTTACTACAAGCTCCCTGGGAACTAGTGGACCTTCGAAAATAGAAGCTAAGTATGCCAATATTGGAATAGCTGTAGCAAATACCTATGTTAATATAAGAGAAGAAGCATCAACCGATAGCGATATTCTTGGTAAACTTTATAAAAATGCTGCAGCAGAAATTCTAGAAAATGATGGAGACTGGTATCTTATTGAATCCGGTAGTGTGAAGGGATATGTTAGTTCTGATTATATAAAAACAGGTATACCAGATAATGAACTAATTACAAAATATGCCCAACTTAGCATTCAAGTTACAGTCGATGGATTGAATGTTCGCAAAGAGCCGGATACGGAATCTGATAGGATTACGGTAATTTATAAGAATGAGATTTATCCTGTAATAAAACTACAAGAGGATTGGATTGAAATAGAAATAACCGATGAAGAAGAAACTGGTTATATCAGCAGTGATCACGCTGATTTGATAACCAAGTTTGAAAATGCTATATCGAAAGAGGAAGAGCAGGAACTTGCAAGACTTGCTCTAGAAAAAGAACAGAAAATACAGCAGCAAGCTAAGGAAAAAGAACAAAAGCGTAAACAAGAGGAAGAACGAGTAAAGAAAGAAACTGAGATAAAGCAACGGGAGGAAACCTCTTATTCCGATGAAGATCTCAAATTACTTGCTTGCCTAGTCCATGCAGAAGCTGGGTCACAGAGCTATGAGGGAAAACTTGCAGTAGCCAATGTTGTATTAAACAGGGTGAAATCTAGCAAGTATCCTAATACTATTAAAAATGTAATCTATCAACGTGGTCAATTTTCTGTTGCAAGCAGTGGTTCCTTGAAGAAACAACTTAACAATTATAGTAATTATAAATCCAACTCACAGCTCTTGAGTATAAAAGCAGCAAAAGCTGCATTAGAAGGTGACAATAATATTGGGAATCGTCTATATTTTAACTCATACAAAGCAGCTGTTGCAAAAGGATACGATAAAAAAACTAATAGTGTCAAACTAGAAAACCATTTATTTTGGTAGTCTTCTAATAATAAGTAGAATTAATAAGTAGAATTAAAAACGCATTTTGTTAAAGAAAACAAAATGCGTTTTTATAAATTTTATATTCTATTTCTATTAATTTACTCGATAATCAAAAATGATCATTTGTAATAAAGAAAAAAACAACTTGGTTATTGCATAATCATCATTACTAAATGGAATACAATCGTATCTGCTTCGGTATTCCATTTTCATATTTGATATTTATTTCTCCTTGAATTAAAGGTTTCAGATAATCTAGCATTTCCTTTGTAACATCATGACCGTCTGAAGTAATCCAATCTAAGGGTACTTTTTTCTCTTTGTTAGCAACTTCTTCTACCGGAACCGTAATTAATTCAATCCGATAAGGTTCGTTACTTGACCTCTTAATCGCTACCATTCTACCAGTTCCCCCTTGCAATGCACAGGAAACAGCCTTCTGCCCCAATAACTTAGCTTCAGTAACATCCGTATCACTGGCAAGGTGAGCAGCTGCCCTTTGCATCAAGTTTAACTCGATGGAACGAACCTTGCAGCCAATCTCTTTTCTAACCAATTGCTCTAGGGCACGAGCAGCGCCTGCAATATATTTATGTCCGAAATTATCAACAGCTCCAGAAGATAACTGGTCTGAAACATAGTTTCCATTTTGATCTTTAATTCCCTCGCTGACTGCAATAAGTATATTCGGTTTACTCTCCTGTTTCTTTCTTATATCGCTTATAAAACGTTCCTGGTCGAATTCCTTTTCGCAAAGGTATATTAAATCCGGACCTGCACCTCCATTTATTCGTGCCAATGCAGAAGATGCCGCTAGCCACCCTGCGTTCCTACCCATAATTTCTACTATGGTTACTGCTGGCAAATCATAGGATGCAGTATCTCTTTCCAGTTCTGCCATAGTAGAAGCGATATACTTTGCAGCAGACCCGAACCCCGGACTATGATCTGTCATAGCAAGATCATTATCAATTGTTTTTGGAGCACCAACAATAATAAAATTATGGTTATTACTCCTGCAATATTCCGATAACTTATGAACCGTATCCATGGAATCATTGCCACCAATGTAAACAAAATATTTAATTTTTAACCTATTAAAAGTTTCTACAATCTTACGATATGGCTCCTCGTCCTCACGCCAATCACACAGCTTATATCTGCAAGTTCCTAGAGCAGACGATGGTGTATGGGTAAGAGTATCCAAAGCAGATGTATCTTTTGCCAGCTCGTTTAAATCAATAATATTGCCTTTTAGAACTCCTTCAATACCATTCCTTGCTCCATAAATCATATCAACCTGATCGGTTGTACACACACCCTGTATTACCCCAGCAAGTGTTGCATTAATCACCGCAGTTGGTCCACCGGACTGTGCCACCAGTAAGTTATTCATTTGTGCCTCCCTGACGAAATCTTCTTTATTTTAGCGATTTATATTCTATCATGCACCCTATACACCGTCAAGGAGACCGGGATTTATTCCATTTAATAAACTAACGATACCATCATAGTAATTCTTGAATTAAAATCGGGCTCAACCATAATTCGGTTAATAGCACAATAACTTTTACCTATATAGCCAATGTAATTTAATTTCCACATTCAATACTGATTTGGTTAAACTTATCCAGAAGATCATCTATTCTAAGATGCTTCTTCTCTTCTCCAGATGCATCAATAATTACCTCTCCTTGATGCATCATAAGCAATCGATTGCCGTATTCAACTGCATATCGAAGATTATGAGTAACCATAATCGTTGTAAGCTGCTTCTCTTTCACAACCTTATCTGTCAACTCCATAATCAACTCCGCAGTCTTTGGATCTAGTGCTGCGGTATGCTCATCCAGGATTAGGAATTCTATTGGTGACATCGTTACCATAAGAAGTGCCATTGCCTGCCTCTGGCCTCCGGATAAGGAACCAACCGGCACATCCAGTTTATCCTCCAATCCCAGACCAAGGGAACGCAAATTCTCCCGATAGTATTCAATCCTTTTCTTATTCGTACCCCAGCCAAGGTTAAATGCTTTGCCCTTATTATCTGCTAGAGACATATTCTCTAAAATTGTCATGTTCGGGCAGGTACCCATAGCTGGGTTCTGATACACCCGACCAATCTTGCGCTGGCGCTTAAATTCCGGCATATTGGTAATATTACTTCCTTGAACATGAATACTGCCTTTATCTATAGGTATGCTACCACATAGAATATTCAACATGGATGTTTTCCCCGATCCATTACTTCCGACAACGGAAACGAATTCTCCATTCTGTACCGATAAATTAAAGTCGTTAAATAGGCACATTTCATTAACTGTTCCCGGATTATAATATTTCGTGATCTTATTTAACTCAAGCATTACTCTTCGCCCTCCTCTTGCGGTCATTACTCGCAACCAAGATAACGAAGAATAAGACCGCGGTAATCAATTTAAGATCCGATGTTTCCAATCCAAAATAAATTGCAATTGCAACGCATATTTTATAAATAACGGAGCCAACAATCACCGCTGAAGTTGCCTTTACAAAGGAAACTTTCTTTAACAAATTGATTCCGATAACCACACTGGCCAATCCCATAACCATAGTACCAGTTCCCGTGTAAATATCAAAGTATCCACTCTTCTGCGCATATACACTCCCAGATAATGCTACATAAGCATTGGCAATTATTAGACCAATGATTTTAGTAATTCCTTTATCTTTTGCAAGTGCAGTAACAACCATTTCATTATCTCCCACTGCCCTAAGCAAATAACCGGATTTTGTTTTTAAATATAGATCCAAAAGTAGTTTCATAAGCAATACAATAAAAAACAATACAATGGATACCAAATACGGTTGAACCTCCTCAGGCATTCCATTTAAAAAAGAGTTGTTAAAAATAGTTTTTTGCATAAAAATAGGTACATTGGATTTACCACCGGTAATTCTAAGATTGATCGTATACAGTGCTGTCATCATAATGATACCAGCCAGGAGATCCCTAATTTTAAATTTGACATGAATGATACCAGTCAACATACCTGCAAAAGCTCCAATAACAAAGGAAATTAATAAGGTCAATATGGGAGAAACTCCTTTTGTTATTAAAGTTGCTGTCACTGCTGCCCCGAGAGGAAATGTACCGTCTACTGATAGATCCGGAAAATCAAGAATTTTATAGGTAATGTATACGCCCAATGCCATAACTGCATAGACCAGACCTTCCTCCAATGCTCCTATAAATATTACCAATATCGTTTCTAACACAGCCAATATCGATTCTAACATACATTACCTCCCCTATATTACTACGACTTTTCTATTTGTATTTGTAATTGATATTTATTTTTTCTAAGATTACACATAATAAATTCTCCAATTATTACTCTGTAATCTCATGAAACATTTCTTTTGCATTATTTACGTATTCTCCCGGTAATGTGATGCCAAGGTTCTCTGCGACTGCTGTATTTCCGTAGAAAGAAGCCTCTTCAATTACCTCAAAGTTAATCTCACTGGCGGTTTTTTCGCCCTTTAATACACGAGCAGCCATTTTTCCAGTCTGAACACCTAATTCATAGTAATCCAATCCCATGGATGAAAGGCACCCTAGTTTTACTTGCTCAACTTCGCTACCGAATACAGGGATATTCTTTTTGGCTGCTTTATTTAAAATCACCGGTAGTGCACTTACTACTGTATTATCTGTCAGATTGTTAATGCAATCCACTTTCTCCAACAGATTATCTGCTGCGAGAGGGATATCAGCAATTGTAGATACTCCGCTTTCTATAATTTCAAAACCGTACTTAGGAGCAGCTTCTTTATACTCTTCAATTGCAGATATAGAATTTGCTTCACTGGTGCTATACATTATTCCAATAGTTTTTGCCTCTGGTAATATAGCACGAATCATTTCCAGCTGTAATTCCACAGGAAGTTTATCACTGGTGCCGGTTGCATTACCATTTGGCTTGTGATCCTCATTGGCAAGCTGTGCTGCAACAGGGTCTGTTACAGCAGTAAAGATTACAGGAATATCGGTATCTTTAGCGGCACCAAATGCACTTTGCGCCATTGGTGTCGCAATTGCTGCGATAAGATCTACGTTCTTTGCAATGAAGTTATTTGCAATCTGATTTGCATTGCTACCATCTGCAAGTGCATTTTCTCTATATACGGTTAGATTCTCTCCTTCAACGTATCCTTCCTCTTCTAATCCTGCCAGGAAACCTTCCCTACAGTTATCCAAGGAGGCATGTTCGGCGAATTGACCGACACCGATGGTTACATTATTCTTTGTCCCCTGGCTAAGCTTATCGCCAGCTTCTTCCTTTGTTCCACAAGCAGTTAGAATACTGATGGCGATTGATAGAATAAAAGTTGCTAAAATTAATTTTTTCATATCCTTTACCTCCAATAATTTGTGATATTTATAGCCCATCAATACTTCCGTTGTGTTCACCATTTGACTTAATTCAATTTTTGTAGTATTTTTATTCGTTTAAATTCATACTTGTTATAAATTTAAGTAATAAAAAAAGCCCCAAGTATAAAATATACTTGAGACGAATAAAAATCCGCGGTACCACTCAAATTGACTAAGTCCACTCCTTCATATACTAACATATATGCCATATATATAACGGTTATGGTTTCCGTCAACGCCTACTACTCTCGGTTCGGGTTGCCCTCGAAAGTCCATTCAGCTAAAATCTTCATATCGCATCCCACCAGCCGCGACTCTCTGTAATGTTGAATTGAAGCCTACTCCTCTTTCTCAACGGTTTTTCTTATTGATTTATATAATCATATTACGCTTTAAAGTATTTGTCAATAACTATTTTT
>JAAYSQ010000293.1 GCA_012523925.1 Clostridiales bacterium | reverse complement strand
GAACTAGAAGATAATAATGAACTAGAAGAAGTTATGGAATTAGAAGAGATAAATGAAGAAGATAGCAATAAAGAATTAGAAGCTTATGAAAGTCGGAATGACTACGATGAAACTGTAGATTATGATGCGCTAAAACCGTATTGGTCATGGGATTATTATAGAGAGTTAGATCAAAATCAGGAAGTTGATAATAAGGTTGATCCAACCGATCCTGAAACAATACCCAAATTTGTAGATCGTCTGCCCATACCAGCTGTAGCAAAACCTGTTAGGCAATGTAATTCGTCTAAGAAAGAAGAAGATCTCTATGTAATTACCATGAAGGAAGCCAAACATAGATTTCATAAGAACTTTCCTTTGACAACTATTTGGGGCTACAATGGGACTTACTCAGGACCAACTTTTAATGTACGGAAAGATAAGCCAGTAAAAGTAAGATGGGATAATAACTTACCAGATAAGCACATTCTTCATTTAAAGAGCATACAGGGGATTATGTATGGCATTGCCATATCTTAGAACATGAAGATAATGACATGATGCGGCCTTTTATTGTTGAAAAATAAGTACAATATAAATCATAATCTAGATATTATTGTTCCAAGATTTTTATAAATATAAAAACAAAATGTATTGGTAAACATTAAAAATAAGATATACTAAGAAGCTGTTAGATTAACAGCTTCTTAGTGTTTAAAGATGAATACTTTATTGCAAATCGTCATCAATATTATATTGATATGCGCCTATCTAAGGAATAAGTGGTATTCATTTATAAAATGTAGTATTATTTAATTAATTTGATATAGCAGTGATGAAATCATTTACAAGTTAAGAATAGGTAACGTCACATAGAGGGGTCACTGAATGCGATTATCCTAAGATTGATTAGACTTTCAAGATATAATTTATATTAAATTGCTCAAAGATAAATAAATTGAAGAATAGAAATAAGAAAATGGAGTAAACAGATGATGAATAATTTTGCTTCAATGCCTGATGATAAGGTGATGGATTTTAATAATAAAATATTACAAATGCTTAGCAATTATCTTAATAATGCGCCAGACTTTATTGAGAAAAAAGTGATAGATGATATCACTCGCGATTGCAATGTGACTGTAGAATATGCATTTTCAGTGTTACTTGCTGCTGCCTGTGGACTGAATATAGACGATAATGGCGATGATAGGGAATTGTTTCATCAATATTTTCCTTCAATGATACATTTGCTTAAAGCAGAAGACTACTATAGGAATTCTTATTATAGAGATATTATAATTCCGGATATTAAAGTTGGAAATTGTGAATTAAAGACTGAGCATTATAAGCCTTATGAAGCTTTTGTATGCAATGATTTGGAGACAAAAAAGGATGGAAGAATAATTCCGCAGATTGGTTTTTTTGCCTGTGATTTTCCCTATCCTGCAATATTAGAAAACGGTAGGATTTGGATGACGATAACTCCGAATGAAATTGAGACGATGAAATTAGCAGTAGAGAAAGCATCTGGAAATGTACTAACCTTTGGATTGGGGCTTGGCTATTATGCATATATGGTAAGTGAGAAGGAAGAAGTATCCACGGTCACCGTTGTCGAAAAGAATGAAGATGTAATTCATATTTTTACAAAATATATTATGCCACAGTTTAAGAATGCTCATAAAATAAAAATTATTCAGTATGATGCATATGCATATGCTGATAAGAACTTTGTAGCCGGAAATAATACGGCGGATGGCCGATTTGACTTAGTATTTACAGATCTATGGCATGATGTGTCAGATGGCGCCCTGTTGTATCTTAAAATGAAAGAATATGAAAAACATTGCCCCGAAACAATATTTATGTACTGGATAGAAAAGTCTATATTATGTTATTTATAAATTAGTATTTATCAAAGTAGAATTCCCCATTTATAACTTTAAAGTAATTATGATATAGCTCGGACAGGAGTTGCTACTGATGGGAAGTACTTGTTCATTGTTTTAAATTTATCGATTTGAACTTCTTTGCTTATAAACATTAAAAATAATTTCTATGTTCGTATATAGTAAAGATAAACTTTCAATATATATATAGAAACAGCCCTTTGCCGGAAAAAGTTCTACATTGAAGATAAATTTTATATGAAATAGGAGGCATTAATATGAATGAACATGGTAAGTCTAAGTCAAAACTTTCGCTACAGAAAGCACTTAATATTTTCCTCGCTTCTCTAACTTTCATTTTGCTTCAATATATGTTAGCATGTTGGACTCTTTCATTTAAAAGCAACGTGCTTTCAATATTTTATCTTGTTATCAATTTTATTGTTATTAATGAGTTATGGAGGCATTTATCGCGTACTTTAAATAGTAAATTCTTGTGCTTTATAATTCTTGCTGTTAATGTCTTTATAGTTGCAATGATACTTTTGATATTTGGATACTTCCCAGTATCTACAACATTACATTGATTGTCTTAAATTGGATGGTTTACTTAGATTAATTGGATTGTTTTTAATTTATTTCTCCCTTAACTTAACTACTTTTGCAGCACTGCGTCGACGACTATCCTCAATTGCTGCATAGTGTTTTCTAGTAGTATTGACATCCGTATGGCCAAGAACATCAGCAACAAGATAGATGTCGCCAGTTTCACGATAAAGGCTGGTTCCATATGTACTACGAAGTTTATGAGGGGTGATGTTCTTTAGTTTTGTAACTGTAGAAGAGTATTTCTTAACAAGGTTTTCTACAGAACGGACATTGATTCGTTTCATTTGAAGGGATAGGAATAGAGCATTCTCATGACCTACCGCAGGAACCATTTGCTTTCTTTCCTCAAGGTAATCAAGTAGTGCTTCCCTCACTTCATCCCCAAAGTAGATAACAACTTCGTTTCCACCTTTTCTTATTATCTTAATACCATTATTATCAAAATCCACATCATTGATATCGAGACCAACGCATTCTGATACACGGATTCCGGTTCCCAGTAGGAGAGTCATTAAAGCAAGATCCCGTAACTTGGTTTTCTCATGAAAAACTTTTTGTTTCTTTGTTAGTGAAGCACCGGATTCTACCTCATCTAGTAGACGAGCCACTTCATCAATATCTAGACGGACAATTTGCTTCTCGTGAAGCTTTGGTACGCTGACGAAAGTAGGGGGATTCGTCTGTATCATTTGTTTTTTATAAAAGTAATTGTAAAAGGTTCGTAATGCTACGAGCTTTCTTTTCTTGCCGTTTTCTTTATTAATACACTTCTTACCATCAATTTCATAGTAGGAGAGGTAATCCAGATACTCCTCTATATCTAAGGGTTTGATTTCGTCTAAAATATCAATCGTAAGATCGGTGATTGGGGTATTCTTTACCACGGGATTACTTTTTGAGAGGAAATCAAAGAAAATTCTTAGATCGTAAGCATAGGCGATTCTTGTTTTTGAAGTTGTAGTTGGCTCAATACCTCGAAAGAAATCCTTACAGAACCTCGGTAATGTCTCTAGTAGGGAACGAAGTTTTGCAGCATTATCGATATTTATTTGTTCATGATAGTTAAGTTCTGCCATTTTATTACCTCCAGTATCTTTCGATTAACATGTAAATTCCTTTTAAGTTTCATTAAATTTATG
>JAAYSQ010000292.1 GCA_012523925.1 Clostridiales bacterium | reverse complement strand
GATTGATCGCATGCATAAACACGAATTTTCATATATTGAATTAAATAAAGATGAAGATTTGTTTCACTTTTTAATCTAATCAGTGATCAGGTGCGGTGTTCTACAACACCCACCTTATTTTTATGTTTATGATACTAGCATCAAAAGGATAATGTTGGGTTTATGTATGGAAATTACGGGGTCAATAGCTAATGGAATTTGCTATTGACCCTCTTAGGGTAGAGAAAATTCTACCTAAAAACTATAAAAGGATACTTCCAATTATTTTATTGACAAAAGAAATTCTTATGATATTATATGTAAGTGAGTACTTACTAATAGAAAGGTGATAAAATGAAAAAGTTTAACAATAGAATGACAAAAGAAGAAAGAAGAAAACAAATATTAGAATCTGCCTTAAAGGTATTTACGGAAAAAGGATATAATGGCTCAACTACTATAGATATAGCAAAAGAAGCAGTTATATCTGAAGTTACTTTATTTAGATACTTCGATTCTAAAAAGCAAATATTCATGGAAGCGATAGAGCCAATTTTATTAACTAGCCTAAAGGAATCTTTAGCAGGATCTGAAGACCTGGAGCCTGTGAGCAAACTAGAATATATTCTAAGGAATAGGATTAAATATATTTCTCAATATAATGATGTAATTAAATTGGTTTTAATGGAAAGCCAAGTGAATCCAGAGGTAGCGGATTTTGACCTTATTAAGCAAACAACATCAATCTTAAAAGACTCCATAAAAGACACAGGTGTCGAGTTGGAAGATGAAGACTTTTTAATAAGAATAATGATGGGAAGTATTTTATCGTTTCTATATTTACCTAAAATAACGGACGATGAGATTGATCTTTATGTAGAACATCTGGTAGCTAAAATTATCAAATAAGAACGAAGAGAGGATGATATTTTTGAATAAATTATTATCAAGAATAGGAAATAGGATAGAAAAGACTCCTTTTAAAACCTTATTTATTACTATAATAATATTTGCACTTATGATAGTTGGTGCGGTAAAGGTAAACATGGCAACTGGCAGTGAAACATTAGTTAAAACTAGTAATGATGCCTATATATCTAACTATGCCATGGAAGAGGAATTTGGTGGAGACGCCATCATGGTTCTGCTTGAAGGGGAAGAAGAGGATTTATTAAGTTTAGCTAACATGGAAAAGATGTGGAATGTAGAAGAAAGGCTTAAATATAACGAAGGAATCTTTACCTTTATGAGCCCAGCCTCCATTGTACATCAAATAACAGATAAACAAGGAACACAAATAAAGAAACAAGTACCAGATATTAGCGACGGGCTTGCTGAATTAGCAGAAAAGCTTAATGAAATTGGTGAGGAATTAGGTGATAAAGAGCTACCAGACCCTCAGGCAATCGAAGAAAAGCTCGACAATTTAATGGGGTCTATGGATCCAAGTCAGCTTATGGATGATATGGCTGGAGACCAAGAAAAGGAATTAAAAGATAAGTTTATCACTATGGGTAATGGATTGGGAGAAATGGGGGAAAAGCTAAGCAATATAGGTGGTGAGTTAGCCAGTAAAGATATACCTAATCCAAAGCTGATAGAGGTAAAGCTGGAGGAATTATCAGGGATTTCACAGATGTTTGATGAGCTTAGCAGTGGTCAAGACAATTTAGCTCAAGGTGTAAATGAACTGGGAGCTGGATTAAGTTCTTCATCCATGGGTTTAGAGGAAATGTCAAGACAATTAGGACAAATGGCGGAAGAGATGAAAGGCAATCCTGAGCTTCATCAAAAACTAAAGATGTTTGCAGAAAACATAGGCAAGAGCTCTGAAGGTTTATCTATGATGTCAGAGAATACAGTAAAGCTTTCGCAAGGTAATGAAAATACTTCTCAAGCTCTTAATAATATTGGTCAAAAACTAAAGCAAGAGTTAGAGGAAATGCAAAAGTCTTTATCAGGAGACGGGATATCTCCAGAAGAACTAAAGCAAATGTCAAATGGATTTATTGCTATGGGAGAAAAATTAGGTGATTTAAGTAGTGGGCTCTCTCAAATGACCGCAGGTGGCAGTATGCTTCCAGATACCACGGATCTATTTTCATCTTTAGAAGATAATATTGAAGCAGAAGTTTCATCCATGAAAGACAATCTGTCAGGTGGTATTTCACCAGATGAGTTAAAAACAATGTCAGATGGATTTATTACTATGGCAGAAAATCTAACTAAAATAAGTGCTGGACTTAACACTTTCCATGAGAAATCAGGAATGATGATTCCTTATTTCCCACACAATCAAAAAGAATTGGATAATATATTATATGAGGATGAAAACTTAAGAGATATATTTTCTGATACGATAATCGATGAAAATCATATGCTGATCATGATTAAACTAGAGGGAAATTTACGAGATAGTGAAATTGACTCTATATCCAGTGAAGTGTCCAGCGCTATGGAAGCAGAAGACTTTGAGGTGGACTTCATTGTTTCAGGAAAACCAGTATTGGATTCCTCATTAAGAACAGAGATGAAATCCAATATGCTAATAATGGTTGTTTCAGCAGTAGTCTTGATGTTTATCATCTTGAACTTGGTCTTTAGAGTTAGATGGAGGGCTCTAAGTCTTGGAATCATTTTTGTCTCCGTAATAGCTACATTAGGACTAATGGGACACTTAAATGTTTCGATGACAATGGTATCCATGGCAGTCTTCCCTATATTAATAGGACTCGGTATTGACTATTCTATACAGTTCCAAAATAGATATGAAGAAGAGCATTCTGTAAAAACGACACTCACACAAATTGGTAAGGCTGTTGGTTTAGCTGTGTTGGCAACAATGTTAGGTTTTGTGTCCCTCTTTGCATCACCAGTACCGATGATCCAGGATTTCGGGAAGATGCTTACGATAGGGGTAATAGTGGCTTTTATTGGAAGTGTTTTTTTGCTCATGCCGATCCTACGTGCTAGGGATACAGTAGTACCTGAGCCTACGGATTTTAGAAATAAGAACAATGATAAATCTGGTTCGGAAGATAAATTTTTAAAGCTTACAGTAGACGCGATTATAAAATTAGCACCTGTAATAATCATTATTGCTATAAGCTTGGCTACCCTTGGTCTTATTGCCGATAGAAAAGTAGGGGTAGAAACAGATGTGGAAACTTTTATGCCACAAGATATGGATGCCCTTCATGACATCCATTACATTAGAGATATTGTAGGGTCTACAAATCAAATGATTCTATTTATGGAAGATGATAATCTTCTTACTGAAAGTAATCTTATCTGGATGAGAGATGTCGAAAACCAAGCAAGGACTCAGTTTTCAAATAAGATTGTAGATATTAAGTATTTGGATAATCTTGTTGAAAACTTCTCTGATACAGAAGAAATGACATTTGATGAATATATCGAGATTATCGATGAAGACATACCGGAAAGCCAAAGAAGGATGTTTATTAATGATAATCAGGATAAGGCTGTCATTATTATGAATGTAGAACATATGGCAACAGCTGAATTACAAGAGTTTGTAGAGGACATGAAGATCATGTTAGAGGATGCCCCTATAAAGACATCAATTACTGGAAAATCCGTTTTAGATGTGGAAATGGTCAAAGGACTAACAGATGGAAGGTTAAGAATGACCATTATAGGTTTGGGATTAGTATTTATCTCCCTATTAATTCTCTATAGATCCTTCTTCAAGGCCTTTGTGGCAGTACTTCCAGTGACTCTAATAGTAGGTATGTCCGGTGGAGTTATGAACTTATTAGGATTAAAATATACTCCAATAACTGCAACACTTGGTGCATTGGTCTTAGGGATGGGAACTGAGATGACGATCATGTTACTTGAGAGGTATATGGAAGAAAGAAATGAAGGAAACGAAAAAAGAGAGGCCCTCTTTACGACCATTAAGTTTATAGGTAAGGCAACATTAGCATCAGGACTTACTACAATTGGTGGTTTTAGTGTGCTAATGACTTCAAAATTTGTAATACTCAAGGATTTTGGGCTAATGACAGTAATAAATATATCGCTAGCCTTAATGGCAACTTTCATCATTTTACCATCTTTAATCTGGGTCTTGGATCGATTCATTGTGAGTGATAAAGTAAAGAAAGAAGCATAAAAGAAAGTTTCGCACAGATAAAATGTTTATCGATAAAAAATAATTGCCCCCGTCATTTGTTGGTCAAATGACAGGGGCACAAAATCAAGTTGTGGGCGGATGGAGTAAAGTAAACGCTATTTAACGAATCATTTGGGATCAAATGAACAGAGCTACTTTTCTGTGCACTCAAGGAGATTTTATGATAAAAATATGTTAAACCCAATTCAATCACGTTAAAGATCGACTCAAAAAAGAGCGGAAATAAAGAACAAGAGTTATTCTCACAAATAACAAATTGGCATTAAACTTGTATTGCTGATATTATCGTAACTGTGGCTTATGTTGATTACAGAAGTAGAGTTGTAAATATGTCAACAAATTGCTGGCGACTTTTTTCGGTAAATGGAGCTGGACCTTTTGTTCGCCCACCACTTTTTCTAATCTGCGCATTCTGATGGCGCGATGCTAAAAGCCTGTCAATATTGCGCTCAGTAAAAATAAAACCACGTGGATGGATGACTTGACACTTTTTTTGTAATACTAGGGATGCTAATCCATAATCTTGTGTAACGACAAGATCACCAGCAGAGACTAATGAAATTAATTTATAATCAACTGCTTCACTTACACTATCAACATAAATTTCTTTAACGAAATCGCAATGTTGTCGATAACTATAATGGGCAAAGCTTTTTAAGACAACAACTTCTATTTGTTGTTGACTTGCGATTGAAATGATTTCATTCGTAACAGGACAAGCGTCCCCATCAACATAAATAATCATTTTGAAGTCTCCTTAATAAATTGTAAATATAATGTACATATTTGTAACGGAATAAGGGAAAGAGTTTATTAGTCGTATTTATTATATATCAGAATTGAAAGGAAGAACAAACCGTGTCAAATTATAAAGCAGGAGAT
>JAAYSQ010000049.1 GCA_012523925.1 Clostridiales bacterium | reverse complement strand
TTTAAATAAATGCAATGCTATTAGGAATCAAAAAACGCATAAAGGTGTCTCATTTGTAATTTCTTCTATGCTTTACCTCCTTTATGCGTTCTCTAAATTAATCTTAAATTACAGTTTCATGGTCAATTGAATTCTTTTCTTATCAAGGTCCACACTTAACACTTTAACATCTACCACATCGCCAACGCTGACAACTTCCAGTGGATGCTTTACAAATCTCTTGTTGGTTAGTTCTGAAATATGCACAAGGCCATCCTGATGTACACCAATATCGACAAATGCGCCAAAATCAATGACATTGCGAACGGTGCCCTTAAGAATCATACCTTCGGTTAGATCCTTCATTTCTAAAACATCCGTACGAAGGATTGGTTTAGGCATCTCATCTCTAGGGTCTCTACCTGGTTTCTCCAACTCCTTTATAATGTCTATCAAGGTAATTTCACCAATACCTAATTCCTCCGACATCTTTTTCTTATCCTTGATCTTCTTTCCTATGATAGAAACATCTATTTCTTTAGAGTTATCATCAACTTTATTTATCGGCTCATCCTCAATAGTTGCAGTAGCAACTGCTGCCGCTAACGCTTTACCAAATGCAGTATTTTGATTCTTAACAACGATACTTCTCTTTTTCTTATTCTGCTTTTTCGCAGGTGTTTCATTCTTCTTTTTCTGATCCTCTTTATCTTTGTTTTTAAGTGCTTTTGCTTGTATTTCTTTGACATCCTCTAAGGTGAGTCCAAGCTTTTCTAATAAAGCCTCAGTCGCATCATAGGATTCCGGATGTACACCTGTTGCATCTAAAGGGTTATCCCCATCCTGAATTCTTAAGAACCCTGCACATTGCTCGAAAGTTTTAGGTCCAAGCTTAGGTACCTCAAGTAGTTCCTTACGGCTATAGAAACGACCATTAGCCTCCCTATATGCTACGATATTCCTAGCAGTGGTTTTTGTAATACCTGAGACATGTTCTAATAAGGATACGGAAGCGGTATTTAGATCAACTCCTACCTTATTAACACAATCTTCAACTACACCAGAGAGAACCTCTCCCAGCTTTTTCTGATTCATATCATGCTGATATTGGCCAACCCCAATGGATTGCGGTTCAATTTTAACAAGCTCTGCCAATGGATCCTGTAGTCTTCTTGCAATTGAAGCTGCACTTCGCTCCCCTACATCAAAATTGGGGAATTCTTCCGTTGCTAATTTGCTTGCAGAATAAACGGATGCTCCTGCCTCATTAACAATAACATAGGAAATTGGTTTTTTAATTTCTTTTAAAAGTTCAACAATGACAAGCTCAGATTCCCGGGAAGCTGTACCATTTCCAACTGAGATTAAGGTTATATTATATTTATCTATCAGTTTCTTTAGTATCCGCTTTGCTTCTTCAACCTTATTCTGCGGAGCTGTAGGATAGATTACAACCGTGTCAAGCACCTTGCCGGTACTATCTACCACTGCCAGCTTGCAACCAGTACGGAATGCCGGGTCCCATCCAAGTACAACTTGTCCTGTAATCGGAGGCTGCATTAGTAACTGCTCTAAGTTTTTAGCAAATACTTTAATAGCCCCATCTTCTGCCCGTTCGGTTAAACTGGTACGGATTTCTCTTTCTATTGCAGGCGCAATCAATCGTTTGTAGCTATCTTCTATTGTTGCTTTCAAGATATCATTGGTGTTCGGGTTGTCATTAATAATGACCTTTTTCTCAATAAATCTTATTATTCGCTCTTCTGGTGCAGATACTTTCACGGTTAAGAACTTTTCCTTCTCACCTCGGTTTATTGCTAGAATTCTGTGTCCAGCTATTTTTTCCACACTCTCTTGAAAATCATAGTACATCTCATAGACAGACTTCAACTCCGGATCTTTGGCTGCAACAATAAGCATTCCTTCCCGCATGGTTGCTTCACGGATATAGCTACGATATTCAGCTTCATCTGAGATTTCCTCAGCAATAATATCCATCGCACCAGCGATTGCCTTCTCTACTGTCTTAACCTCTTTCTCCTCAGATAGATAATTCTCTGCCAGCACATCTATGGGTTGGTCAACTTCCTGTGCACGGATAATCTGTGCTAATCCATCCAATCCCTTTTCCTTTGCGATGGTTGCTCTGGTTCTTCTCTTTGGACGATATGGTCGATATAGATCTTCTACTTCAACCAAGGTCCCTGCCGCTATAATCTGAGCCTTTAATTCTTCTGTCAGCTTTCCTTGTTCCTCTATAGTGCTCATGACCTGGGCTTTTTTATCTTCCAGATTCCTCAGATATTGCAGACGTTCCGATAGGTTCCTTAATTGTTCATCATCTAAGGATCCCGTTACTTCCTTTCGATATCTCGCAATAAATGGTATGGTATTTCCTTCATCGATTAGTTTTACAGCTGCCTCTACTTGTTCCAGCCGTATCCCTAGCTCTTCTTTTATTTGCTTTAATATATCCATTCTTTAACTCCTTTATCGAATTAAATTCTTTCTAAGAATATCCTAATCATACCATTTAAAATGTCAAAAATCAACGTTTCTGGTAATGTAGGAGGTTAGTTATCTAGTACAAAAGAAGGGATGTTCCTAAGAAAACATCCCTTAAAATCAACCTATAAACTTGTTATTGCTATAACCTAGAGGTAAAGAATTTATCATGAACGGCATTGATTGCCTTATTCAAATGTTCGTCATCAATTAATACGGTAACTCTGATTTCGGAGGTTGAAATCATTTTAATATTAACACCAACATCATATAATGCTTCAAACATCTTTGCAGCAATACCAGCATTGGACATCATCCCAGCACCAACGATGGAAACTTTAGCAACGTTCCTTTCCACATCGATTTTTTGGCATTTTAAACTTCCTTGGCGATGCCTTTCTAGGGTTGCTACCGCCTCCTCTAAATCATCTTTATTCACGGTGAAACTGATATCCTTTGTGCCGTCTCTTCCTATAGACTGCAAGATAATATCAACATTTACATCATGTCTTGCCAAATGATGAAACAACTTAAAAGCTACTCCTGGCTGATCTTCCAAACCAATTACTGAGATACGGGCAGCATTTGCATCTGATGCTACACCACTTACAAGCATTTTCTCCATTTTTATTTCCTCCTTAACCATAGTACCTTCCGAATTATTTAGACTTGAACGAACGACAAGCGGTACACTATATTTTTTAGCCATCTCTACTGAACGATTATGCAAAACTCCTGCACCAAGCGATGCCATCTCAAGCATCTCATCATAGGTGATTTCTTTAAGTTTCCTCGCATTATTTACCAATCTTGGGTCTCCTGTATATACACCATCGACATCCGTGTAAATCTCACAGGCATCTGCATGTAAAGCTGCAGCTAGTGCAACTGCTGTTGTATCGGAACCACCTCGCCCAAGCGTTGTATAATCATCCAATTTATTAACACCTTGAAAACCGGTTACTACAACAACCCGTTTATTTTCTAATTCATTCAAAATTCTTTCTGTATCAATACGTTTTAATCGCGAATTCCCATACGTTGAAGTTGTATGCATTGCGACTTGAAATGCATTTAAGGAAATTGCAGGCACGCCCAATGCGTCTAGCGCCATAGCCATTAGAGCAACGGAAGTCTGCTCGCCAGTCGTCAAAAGCATATCAATTTCTCTCTTAGATGCTTTCGGATTAATGTCTTTAACCATATCTAATAATATATCCGTTTGTTTCCCCATAGCTGATAAAACCACAACTACTTCGTTGCCCTTTTTATAGTCTTCAACAATTCGTTTGGCAACATTAAAAATTCTCTCTTTGTTGGCAACGGATGTGCCACCAAATTTCTTTACTATTAACATAGCTGCCTCCTAATACTTTAGATTATGTGCATACCAACTTAACTTCTTTAGTAAGAGTAAGCTGTTCATCGCTTATTTTAAACTCGATTTAAATGCTAAAAGTCAATCGACATCATAACCTTTAGCATTCAATCATATGCCACTTTGTTTGTAAAAAAAGAATAAGAAAACCTAGTTATCGATTAAATAACTTATTAATAATAGTATATCCTTCGCTTACGACATTGCCACTTAATTTTACATCAGCTTCATTATATTTAAAAGAGTTCTTTTGACTTTTCGTACTATCGTAAAGCAAGTATGGAACCGGGTCACTGGTATGCGTTCTACATCGGATAGGTGTAGGATGATCAGGCATAATTAACATCCGATAATCCGCTCCAGCATTTTGCATTTCTTTCGTTATTATTGAGATAACTTTTTTGTCCAGATTTTCTATGGAAGTAATCTTATTCTGAACATTCCCTTGATGCCCCATCTCATCTGGCGCTTCAACATGAACATATACAAAATCATACTGATCTTCTAGAAGGGCCTTAACGGCTGCCATAGCCTTACCTTCATAATTGGTATGAAGGGTTCCATTGGCTCCCGGCACCTCGATAACCTTCATCCCTGCACCTATAGCAATACCTTTTAGCAAATCAACGGCAGAAATCATGGCACCAGATTTCTTATTCTTTTCTTCAAAAGAATCTAAGGCTGGCTTTGTACCTGCTCCCCAGAACCATAAGGAATTCGCTTTATTTAGACCCTTTGCCTTTCGTTGTATATTAATCGGGTGATTGTTTAAAATGTCGTAGCTTTTCTTCATCATTTCTAGTAAGGCAGCTTCTTTCGGTAGATATTCTCCTACGACTCTACCAAGAATATCATGGGGTTGCGTAAGCTCTACGACACGTCCTTGATCCCATATAGTCAAATGACGATAACTGGTTCCAACATAGAACTTATAGATATCATTATCCAATTCTTTCTTGATTGCATCCATCAAAACAGCAGATTCATCTGTCCCTATTTCACCGGAACTGTGATCTAGGATAGTTCTTTCTTCATATGTAACATCCTCTTCAGATAAGGTGACAATATTACAGCGAAGAGCGATGTCGGTTGCTTTCATATTCACTCCGATACTAAGTGCTTCCAGTGGCGAGCGTCCAGAATAATATTGCTTAGGATTATATCCTAAAACAGCCAGGTTAGCCGTATCACTTCCTGGCTTCATTCCCTCCGGAATCGTATGAGCAAGGCCTAGCTCGGATTTGGACGCAAGCCAATCCAGGCATGGTGTATCTGCAACCATCAGCGGTGTTCTATTTCCCAACTCTTCAATCGGCTCATCCGCCATGCCATCCCCGAGAATTACGATATATTTCATTCTATCAGGTCCTTTCTTTAAAATCTTACCCGGATAACATTAAGAATTCCAGGAAGATTTTCTCTTATCTTTGTAATATCCTGTTCCTTTATTAAAGATGTAAGAAATGCATATTCTCCATCTACACCATCTGCCGTTACTTCTTCTACCTCTCCAAACAAATCTTTAATTTTATTTTTTAAGCTAGTATCTGCAGTTCCTTCAACACGGATAAAAAATCTATGTTTCACCTGGCTAATATCCTTTAATTCTAACTTCTTGCTACTCCATATCGTCCAGATATTCTTACTTAGGTGTTTCGCTACATCAACAACGTCAGCAACAACAGCACTGGCTGTAGGAAGTTTACCGGCACCACTTCCATAGAACATTACATCACCGATTACATTTCCACGAACAAAGATTCCATTAAATACATCATTCACAATATATAATGGATGATCAGCCTTAATCATCATTGGAGCTACCATTGCATATACTTGCTCATCATTATCACGAACGCTAGTTGCAAATAATTTTATCCTTGCACCCATAGCCCGAGCATATTTAATATCAGTATCTGTGATATGGGTAATACCTTCCGTATAAATATCTTCATAATCTACTTGCATTCCATAAGCTAGTGAAGATAAGATTGCAATCTTCCTGCAAGCGTCATGGCCTTCGATATCCGCAGCCGGGTTACGTTCCGCATATCCCATATCCTGTGCATTCTTTAATACAGTATCAAAATCCGATTCTTCTTCACTCATTTTTGATAAAATGAAATTTGTGGTTCCATTTAAAATACCTGTAATCTCGACAATTTCATCTGCCGTTAGGGATTGATTTAAAGGACGAATAATTGGAATTCCACCACCTACGCTGGCTTCAAAAAGGAAGTTCAATTCCTTCTCCTTGGCGATATCCAGAAGCTCGGCACCGTGTTTTGCAACCAACTCTTTATTGGAGGTAACCACACTCTTTCCATTTAAAAGCGCTGCTTTTACATAAGAATAAGCCGGTTCAACACCGCCCATAACTTCTACTACAATCTTGACCTCAGGGTCATTTAATATGATTTCGAAATCCTTAACCAGTTTTTCCATAATCGGATCCCCTGGAAACTCTTTTCTATCTAGAATATATTTCACATTTATTTGTTTGCCAGCCTTTTTGGCAATACTATCGCCATTGGTCTTTAATACCTCAATAACACCACTACCAATCGTACCATATCCTAAGACTGCAATATTTATCATTGTAGCTCCTCCATTCCTCGCCTTACCATCTAGCTATAAATTTATAATTATACATTCTTTATAGTTATATAAAATGCGGCATCATTAATTTGCTATATTCTCATTTACTCTCTAGAAACAATCTTAACAAAATGAATTCCTTCCGTGGACTCCAGTTCTTCAATCATTGTCGTACTTCCATATTCAGGGTGAATTTCCATACTTAATGTTACTAGTGCAATTCCATTAACCGGTATACTTTGATGTATGGTAAGAATATTGGCAGCATTTTGCGCTACCTCGCCTAGGACTCTAGATAATAATCCTGGAAAATCATCCATCTGAAGCATAATTGTAATAGTTTTACCTCTTGTATTTTCATAAAACGGGAAAATATCATCACGATATTTATAAAATGAGCTTCGGCTGATTTCAACCGCCTCTGTTGCTTCCTGTACTGTTAAAGCTCGTTCTGAAGCCAAAAGCCTCTTCGCCTCTACTACCTTTAGAAGCACTTCAGGAACTGCTTTCTTTTTAACGATAAAATACTTATCTCCATCCATATTTGCGACCTCCAAACGCTTTAACCCCACCGCATGTATGCACGCTAAATACAATTGTCTTTCATAGGAAGATATATTATCATATATTTATTCATTTTGCAACCACTATTTTGAATAAATAGTAATTACTTTCTTAGGAAAATATAAAAAGCTGTTACAAAATACAGAAACTGATCATAAAGGATACAATCCTCAATAAAATCAAACTATATTTTGTAACAGCTTCGTTATTTTCTAAATCCCACCTCTGACCAAGTCCAGAAGGGGTATAATTTCTATTCGATATTGAATTAGAGTACTTTGGATAGAAACTCCCTCAACCTTGGGTTGGATGGATTCTCAAAAAACTCCTTTGGTGAGCTCTGTTCTACAATTCTTCCTTCATCCATAAATAAAACACGATTAGCTACCTTCCTTGCAAATTGCATTTCGTGGGTAACTACAACCATAGTCATTCCCTCTTCTGCTAGCTGTGTCATAAGGTCCAACACCTCTCCAACCATCTCCGGATCCAAAGCAGAAGTCGGTTCATCAAAAAGCATCACTTCCGGATTCATAGCAAGCGCACGAATAATAGCAATTCTTTGCTTTTGACCACCGGATAACTGATTTGGATAAGCCTCTGCCTTCTCCACAAGGCCTATCCGTTTTAAAAGTTCGATTGCCTTTTTGCCTGCTTCTTCTTTAGACATAAGACCAAGTTTAACCGGAGCCAGAGTAATATTCTCCTTTACAGTTAAATGGGGAAATAGATTGAATTGCTGAAACACCATACCCATTTTTCTACGAAGTACATTTATGTTCGCTTTTTTATCGGTAATATTAGTATCTTCAAACCAGATTTCACCTTCGGTAGGCTGTTCCAATAGATTGAGGCAACGTAAAAAGGTAGATTTACCAGACCCAGATGGACCTATGACAACAACTTTTTCACCCTTTTTTATAGTTTCATTGATACCGTTTAATACCATATGGTCTCCAAAGGATTTTTTTAAATTCTTAGTGACGATCACCTTTTGATAACCTCCTCTCAAATACGGTTAACAGCTTAGAAAGTCCCATTACTATTACAAGATAGCAAGCAGCTGCAATAATGAGTGGGGGTAAGATATCCCATGTCCTGGAGCCAATATATTGCGCAGCTTTTGTTAAATCGGTAACTGCAATAATACCTGCAACCGAAGTCTCTTTAATAAGAGTAATAAACTCATTGCCAAGTGCCGGTAATATGTTTTTCACAGCCTGTGGCAGAATGATTAATCTCATCGTTTGTAAATAATCAAAGCCCAATGAGCGCCCTGCCTCCATCTGGCCACGATCAATTGATTCAATCCCAGCCCGAATAATCTCTGATACATAAGCACCCGAATTAATGCCAAAGCATACGGCTCCTACTATCAGTTCATTTGTATTTCTCGATGTGAAAACAAGATTATATATAATTAATAATTGTACCATCAGGGGAGTTCCCCGAATGACATTGATATATACATTACATATTGTATGCAGCCACTTCATTCCATAATTCATGGCTGTTGCTTTCAATACCGCAACTACAATACCTATTACAATTCCTATGATAATTGCTAACAAAGATATTAATAGCGTCGCTTTCAAACCGTCAATATACGCCAAATAACGCTGGTCTGGCACAGTGGCATTATAAAAGGATTGATATAACCTATTAGCCCAGTTCAAACTCTTTCCCTCCTGATACACCAACATTTATTTCTTAAACCATCTCCGTATCTAATGTTTAGCGTTGGTATCTTATTCAAAGTTAAAAGAGGAGCTGCCTTATACATTTAACAGCCCCTACTTCATTAATAACAAGCGAAGCGCTTGTTGACTTACTAATTCCTTACTTTTGCAAGCTGAATCCCATCTGCTATCTACTTACTAGTATGCTTAGCTGTAAACTCTTCAATCTTGCCTTCCTCTTTCAACTGCTCAATTACTTTATTAATTTGATCCAATAATTCTTGATTTCCCTTCTGCACTGCGATTGCATAACGATCTTCAAATAATTCTCCATCAAGAATTGTCAGTTGTTCATTGGATGATGTCAATTCTTGAGCAGGATATAGGTCCATAACGATACAATCTATTTTACCATTCATCAGATCCTGTGCTGCCTGAGCAAATTTAGTATATCTTTTAATATCTTTTGCTTCTATATTTTCTTCTACATAGAAGTCAGCAATATTTCCCTGCTGTACACCAATTATTTTACCGTCCAAATCATCTACACTCGATACGGTAGGGTTCTCTTTATTTACAACGACTACTTCTGTTGAGTCAACATAATCAATTGAAAAATCCATGACCTTCTTACGTTCTTCGTTTACAGAAACACCTGCCGCAACAAAATCCACGTTGCCATTTTGTACTGCCATTAAAGCTCCGTCAAAATCCATATTCTTTATAATCAGTTCTTTACCCATGGAATCAGCAATTGCCTGGGCGATATCCATATCGATACCAACCACTTCATTACCTTCCATATATTCATAAGGCGCAAATCCAGCTTCTGTACCTACAATAATGGTATTATCATCTTCCACTGTGTCTTTCTGCTGTTCTTGTGCAGTCTGCTCTTCCTTGGTCTCTGTCATATTTTCTTGCTCTTTTTCACCTGTACCACTCTTTGTTCCACAGGCGGCTAATATCCCGATCATCATTGTTGCTACAATGAGCAATCCAATTATCTTTTTTTTCATATAGCTCTCCTCCAGTTATTTACGACATTTCGGTTAAATTTACTTCTTAATAATTGCTTTAATTGTATTTTGCTCTTCTTTCGTTAAAATCCCATCAATATCCATAAGGATTACTAAGCAGTCATTATTCTTTACTATCGCTTTTATATAAGAGGTGTCCGTATTCATAACTAGTGGAGGTGCATCAAGTATATGTTCACTTTCGAGTGTGATAATTTCATCCATCTTATCCACTTCATAGGCAATCGATATTCCATTGGAGCTGGTTATTATGAGTCTAGTATCCTCATCTACTTCTTTCTCATCTAATCCAAACTTTTTCCGAAGACTATATACAGGTATCTTTTCATCACGCAAATTAATGACACCTTTCATATTTACTGGTGAATTAGCTACCTTTTCAACAGGAAGTGGCTTTTCCACTGAATTAATCGCCATAATATCCATTCCATATGCTTCTTCACCTAGCTTAAATATTGCTTGCTTCGTATTTTCCATTGTAACCCCTCCTATGAAATTACTTCGTTTTTCTTCTGTGCGTTCCATTTAAGGTATGCATTAATAAATGGGTCAATATTACCGTCTAATACACTACTTACATTCCCAACCTCTTCGTCCGTTCTATGATCCTTAACTAAGGTATAAGGTTGCATTACATAGGAACGAATTTGATTTCCCCATCCTATTTCTTTTACTTCCCCACGGATATCAGAAATCTTCTCTTGGTTTTCCTGCTGTTTCAACAAATACAGTTTGGCTTTTAACATCTTCATTGCCTTATCTTTGTTCTGCAGCTGAGAACGTTCATTTTGACACTGAACAACAATATTTGTGGGAATATGGGTGATTCGAACTGCTGAAGATGTCTTATTAACATGTTGGCCACCTGCTCCGCTGGCATGATAGGTATCAATCCTTAAGTCCTTTTCATCAATCTCAATATCTATATCATCTTCGATATCCGGCATAACATCACAGGAGACAAAGGAGGTTTGTCTTTTC
Organism: Clostridiales bacterium; assembly: GCA_012523925.1. Lineage (GTDB taxonomy): Bacteria > Bacillota > Clostridia > Lachnospirales > Lachnospiraceae > Mobilitalea. The sequence continues at coordinate 25,247 of JAAYSQ010000049.1, read as the reverse complement.
CCCGCCGCATTAAATGGGGAAATACGTACTAAGCGATGCACTCCTCGTTCTGATTTTAAATAACCATATGCATTAAAACCATTAATCTGTAAGGTTATCGATTTTAATCCTGCTTCATCACCGTCAAGAAAATCTAGGACTTCAATATTAAAGCCTTTTTTATCAGCCCATCTCTGATACATACGGCTAAGCATACTAGCCCAATCACAACTTTCAGTTCCACCCGCACCTGCATGCAGAGTTAGAATTGCATTGTAACTATCATATTCCTCAAATAATAGTGCTTTTAATGTCAACTCTTCCATTCCATGAATAAACATTTCTAAGGCTTCGTCTATTTCGGGAATTAATGATGAGTCATTTTCTTCATAAGCCATTTGAATTAGTGTCTCAACATCTTCATACTTCGTTTGAAGTTCATAAAAAGCCTGAGCAGCATCTTTTAAATTTTTCAATTCCTTCATCAGACTCTGCGCATTTTCCGCATCATCCCAAAATCCGGGTTCCTCCATGGTTCGTTCTATTTCCTTAATCCGATCATTTTTGCCGGCAAGGTCAAAGTGAATCCCCCACTTCCTTTAATGGTTGCTCATATGTGCTTAGTGTATATTTATACTGATCCAACTCTACCACTATACCACCTCTTTCGATATATTATACATTGCATTTAATAAAAATGCAATACCTAATTATAAAAATACATTCATTGTATAAAAGCTTAAGACCTCTCGATAAACCAAAACATCTACATCTGGTAGGATAACCAATTCATCTTTTCATTAAACAAGTGAATTGATGACGAAAGAGTCATGAATTCACTTGTTGCTAATCATTATTTATGCATTTCTTCCACAGCAATGCTTATATTTACGTCCGCTTTCACACGGGCATGGATCATTTGGTAAAATCTTTTTACCTGTTCTTCTTACTGTAGTACCCCCTGCACTATCATCGCGGTTCGTACCTGTAACCTTTGCAACCTGTTCCCTTTCAACCTTTTGCTCTACACGAACATGCATTAGTGCTTTTACCGTATCTTCTCTGATAGCTGATGTCATGGCCTCAAACATTTCATAACCTTGGAATTTATATTCAACAATAGGTTGTCGTTGTCCATAAGCCTGAAGTCCAATACCTTGGCGTAGTTGATCCATGTCATCAATATGATCCATCCATTTACGGTCGATTACTTTCAAAAGTATGACACGTTCTAGCTCTCGAATTTGCTCATTCTCAGGGAATTCTGCTTCCTTTGCTTCATAAAGTTTAACAGCTTCCTCCTTAAGTTGCTGAAGTAGATCATTCTTCTTGGCATTTTTCATCTGATCTTCAGATAAGCTAATTCTGGATATAGGAATAATCGGCAATAGCAGATTATTCAGTTCTGCAAGATCCCAATCTTCCGGTGATTGATCGTCACCAATAATGGCATTAACATATCCTTCAACAGTATCGGTAATCATCCGATAAATTGTATCTCGCATACTTTCGCCATCTAATACTTTTCTGCGTTCCGCATAAATTACTTCTCTTTGCTCATTGTTCACCTGATCATATTCAAGCAAATTCTTACGAATTCCAAAGTTATTGCTCTCAATTCTCTTCTGTGCTTTCTCAATCGCATTGGAAAGCATCTTATGCTCAATTTGTTCACCATCCGGTATACCCAAAGAATTAAACATATTCATTAGTCGCTCGGATCCGAATAGGCGCATTAAATCATCTTCTAGTGATATATAGAAACGGGATTCGCCTGGATCACCTTGTCTTCCGGCACGTCCACGTAACTGATTATCGATACGTCTGGCCTCATGCCGCTCGGTACCAATAATTTTAAGACCCCCGACTTCGATGACACCTTCACCTAGTTTAATATCAGTACCACGTCCAGCCATATTTGTTGCAATTGTTACCGCTCCTAGCTGACCGGCATCTGCTACAATTTCTGCTTCCATCTCGTGGAATTTTGCATTTAAAACCTTATGCGGGATATTCCGTTTTCTAAGGATAGCACTTATTTCTTCGGACGATTCAATGGTTATTGTTCCGACCAATACGGGTTGCCCCTTTTTATGGGATACAATGATATCATTAATAATTGCATCCAGTTTTTCCTTCTGGGTTTTGTAAACAGCATCCTGATGATCGATACGGACAATAGGCTTATTCGTTGGAACCTCAACTACGTCCATACCATAAATTTCTCTAAATTCTTGTTCTTCTGTTAAAGCAGTACCCGTCATACCACACTTCTTAGTATATTTATTAAAGAAGTTCTGGAATGTAATCGTAGCAAGAGTCTTACTCTCTCTTTTCACTTTCACATTTTCTTTAGCTTCGATTGCTTGATGTAAGCCATCGCTATAACGTCTCCCCGGCATAATACGCCCGGTGAATTCGTCTACGATTAGAACCTCATCATCCTTTACTACATAATCCTTGTCACGGAACATCAAGTTATGCGCTCGTAAAGCTAGGATAATATTATGCTGTATTTCAAGGTTCTCTGGATCAGCCAAATTCTCAATATGAAAGAATTCCTCAACCTTGGTAACACCTTCTGCAGTTAAATGAACATTCTTTTCTTTTTCATTAACAATGAAGTCGCCTTCTTCTTCAATTTCTTCTTTCATAAGAGCAGCCATCTTGGTAAGTTCAGCACTTTCTTTACCTTTTACCATCTGCCTTGCAAGGATATCACAGACACGATATAATTCCGTGGATTTGCCACTCTGTCCTGATATAATTAGAGGAGTTCTGGCTTCATCAATTAAAACAGAGTCAACCTCATCAATAATTGCATAATGGAGGTCACGTTGTACTAATTGCTCTTTATAAATAACCATATTATCCCTTAGATAATCAAATCCCAATTCATTATTCGTAGCATAGGTTATATCACAAGCATAAGCTTCCCTACGCTCATCTTTGTCCATACTATTGAGAACAACACCAACTTTTAATCCCAAAAACTCATGAATTTGTCCCATCCATTCAGCATCACGCTTTGCTAGATAATCATTGACCGTTACAATATGAACGCCCTTGCCTTCTAAAGCATTTAAATAAGCCGGCAAAGTAGAAACCAAAGTCTTTCCTTCACCGGTGCGCATCTCTGTAATTCTTCCTTGATGTAATATAATTCCGCCTATCAATTGAACTCGATAGTGTCTCATGCCAAGGACTCTCTTAGCTGCTTCACGAACAACTGCATAAGCCTCAGGCAATAAATCATCTAAGCTTTCTCCATTGTTACGTCTATTCTTAAACTCATCTGTTTTATTTCTTAAAGCTTCATCTGATAGCTTTTCCATATCTGGCTCTAGTGCCTCTATTCTATCAACAATCGGCAGGATCCGCTTTATTTCACGCTCGCTACGCGTCCCAAATAGCTTCTCTATTAATCCCATTACTATTCACTCCTGTACTATTACATGTATTTTTAGCAATCATTTACTCAATATTGTAACATTTGCGTTGATTATAATCAACTTGTTTTTATTCTGCTGGATAGGATAACAAAGGTAACATTGAAGACCATTCTTCTAAATAAAAACCGCCTCCGGCATGAAGTACACACCAAATGATAGACATAAATCTAATACTTGGAGGTGCACTTTAAACCGGAGACGGTTAACACATCACTAATCATGTATTACTCATCGTTAAAATTATCGAATACTTAGCGTATATCTACTTGTTAGTTAAGCCATTTGTAAAAAGTGTTTAGTATTCTGGTTCGATAATGCCATAAGTGTTGCCTTTTCTTTTATAAACTACATTTACTTCATCGGTTTCGGAATTACGAAATACAAAGAAACTATGACCCAAAAGTTCCATCTGAACGCAAGCTTCTTCTGGATCCATTGGCTTAATTGCAAATTTCTTCGTTCTCACAATCTTAATTGGATTGTCTTCCTCATATTCATCTTCCATATAACTTTTATTAAAGTTGAAAGCTGCCTGCTTATTATTTACCAACTTACTTTTATATTTTCTTAACTGGCGTTCAATTATCTCTTCTACCAAATCAATAGAAACATACAAATCACTGCTAACCTGCTCTGCTCTGATTATACTTCCCTTTACCGGTATAGTAACTTCAATTTTATGCCTATGCTTTTCAGTACTAAGTGTAACATGCACTTCCGTATCGGGAGTGAAATATCTTTCAAGTTTTCCAATCTTCTCATAAACAGCTGTCTTCAAGCCTTCTGTAACGTCAATATTCTTACCGCTGATGATATAACGCATAATGATCAACTCCTTTATACATTTTTGTAAGTCACAGATTAGAATGCAGGTATACACTTTCTACCTTGTATGAGTATCAACTCGGGCAAATAAGGTCATTACTCTTACTAGGTTCTTCTAACCTGTTTATATGAATATTATATCATAGCGCCAAAGAAGTGACAAGCAACATTCCCTTTCGAAATGATACGCATAAAATATTAATATTTTACATTTTATCCCATTCAATTATTACATCGAATATTATTTTTCGTCAAATTCTTATTTCATACCTTAAATTTATTATCTTTTCCATCTATCATCCGACAATTAAAGAGTCAATAATAAAATATTATTTTCTCGCTTTTTATGTCAATTTATCAGAAGTAACAAAACGCATTTTCGATATTGACACTAAGTTATCCATGCGACAAAGGTAGTTGATAACTGTGGATAATGTGGATAAACCCGTGTATAACTTTATTTTATTCAAAATAGGGGGTAATTCATTGTGGATAACTTTTTGATAATATGTAGGTTAAAATGCATGTATATACATTTATTGTAAATTACAAAAGCTCTTTTGTGCAAAGTGTACAAGTTGGTATTTGTCAATAGGACTTTCCGATAACTCATAATTTATTAATGATTACAAAATAATATTTCAAATTAATTCAATTTTCTAACTTTTTTGAATTTTGACTAAATTTCAACAATTACAAGCTACCACCACATCTTGTGCTCCCTTATGGGAGATAGACTAATATACATTTATTTACAAGTAAAAAGACTATTATCAAGAATATATTTTAGGGAAAGATTATATTCTTGAAATAGTCCGACATAAGAAAACAGCAATAGCAGTTTGTATTTTATTAAGTTTTTATGTAACTTTATTCAGGTTCTTCTCGTACTTGCTCAATTTATCAGCTAGGAATGGTGCTAAGCCAACAAACTCTGCACCATACTCCTTTTGATCATGATTCTTTTGTAGAACCCTAACGATACGAATCACCGTATGGAAGAAGTCCCCCTCTCCCAATTGAATTAACGCTTTAAAATAATATCCAATAGGTAGTTCTGATTCACTGGTAAAACCAATACCGCTTTTTGAAATGTTTATTGCATTAACAGAAGCATTAACATCTTTTATTACAATATTATCTTGCTTAAAAACTTCCTTTACTTCCAGGCTTAATTCGATTGGAAATCTTTTAAATTTTCTTCTTTCCTTTCTATCCTTCTCCTGCATAATAAAAACCATACCTTTCTTTAGATATTATTAACTATGAGCGTGCTTTAAGGAGCATCACTTGGTAATTATTATGATTTGCTTTTGAAATAAATGAACTTGGTAAATTCATCCTAAACATTAATTAAATTCATATCACTACTTAATAGTATCATTATAGAAAATTATTATTTACTAGCTAATATAATTGTAGCACAACTCCCTTATTTTTCCAATAATATATTTATTTTTATATTAATTTCAGTATATGGTAATACAATAGAGTTTAGAGTGTTTAATTTAATGGTCAATATAGATCAATAAAAAACACTGCTGAAGATAAACTTCAGCAGTGCAATTTAAGGATTTAATTCACAACCCTTCGTACTCTATAAACATTTCGATAATTATATCTTGAAGTAATGATACCTTGACGTTTATTCGCAGCATGTACGATGCGATCGTTACCAATATACAGTGCTACATGGTTAACCGTACCTGAACCATTGGTATAGAAGATGAGATCTCCTGGCTGACGTTCATTAATGCTGACTTTTCTTCCTGCGCCTACTGCCTGTTCTCTGGAAGTTCTATCTATTTTATATCCAAAGTCCCTATAGATGCTCTGTACAAATCCAGAGCAGTCGGCACCTTTTGTCAGGCTCTCGCCACCCCAAACATAAGGGTTTCCAATGAATTTTAGTGCATATGTAACTATTTCTTGTTGTAATGATGCTACATCCGAAGAGGATTTTGTAGGTTTCGATTCTGATGATGAGGAGGAGGAGGAAGTTTCCTTCTTGGAGGCGTTTTGCTTTTTAGCTGCAGCTTTTCTTTCTTCTTCAGCCTTTCTTTCTTCTTCAGCCTTTCTTGCAGCCTCTTCTGCTTTTCTTCTTTCTTCCTCTTCTAATTTTTCCTTACGCTCTCTTTCTGCTTTCTCTCTAGCTTTTTCTTCTTCAATGGAAATCGCAAAATTGAATTCTATATCTATTTTGACAAGTGGTGTTGAACCATCTTCCTTCTTAACAAAACCAGTATAATTATCATTCGAATTCTCTCCACTACCAAGGAGAATTTCTACCCATTCTTCATATTCTTTAACAACAACATAAGTTTCGCCATCCGGTATCTGAGTTATTATCTTTGATTCAGTCGATTGTTCTTTCCTTACATTCAAAGTTGTCGTTAATACCGTAGCATATTTTGTTGCATATTCATCAAACATCGCTTCTGCATCTTTCCCAATTGCAAGATAATTGGAAGCGATATATCCTTCCACATCTCCGGACTGTATTTTAACCCAATCACCATCTAACCATTCCAGTATATCAGTTGCGGCTCCTCGATAAAGTTTACCAACCACTTCACTTTCTGTTGTTGGTTCCTTTCGGATATTAACATAATTGTCTGCCTTCGATACTCCTAAGTTCTTATAGGGAGATAGAATCTCTTCATTCAAAATTGCGGATAAAGCTTTTTCAGCCGCTTCCGCTTCCTCCATAGGAACAGAAGTATAATAGTTATCAAGTGAATATGTTATCCCAGCGACGCCCTGCTCTGCGGAATATCTACCCTCGGCACGGGCTGTTTGTGAATTTATTGATAATAATAATCCCAGTGAAGCCAGGCATACTGCTGCCTTTAAAGCCTTATCTTTCCGCATTATATTGCCTCCCAAGTATTTTAAGTAATCGAAATTACTTTTCATCCGTTCCTATAATTATGTTCCAATACAAAAATCTTTTAAATGTTACAAATTTATTAAATATATTGAGATAATTATAGCAAAACTGACATCTTGTGTCAATAAAGAATAAGGCTTATAAAGGTGTTTTTTAAAGATTTTACAGTTTAATTGTCATTTAAATATTTTTCTACTGCTGTAACTGCAATGGCACCATCAGAAGCAGCTGTAATAATTTGTCTAAGTCCCTTGGTTCTTACATCCCCTGCAGCAAAAATTCCTGGCACATTTGTCTCACAATTTTCACCGGCAATAATGTAACCCGCCTCATCGGTAGCAACAACATTCTTAAACAGGTCAGAATTCGGAATATATCCAACAGCAATAAAGACTCCAGACACATCCAAATCTTTACTTTCACCACTCTTAACATTCTTAACCTGAATTGATTTTGTCATTTCTTCCCCATTTATTTTCTCAACAACGCTATCCCATAATACGGTAACATTCTCAAGGGAAAGAAGTTTTGTGGCAAGGCTTTTCTTTGCTCTGAATTCATCCCGTCTATGAATTACATATACCCGTTCGCAGATGCGAGCTAAAAAGATTGCGTCTTCAACCGCTACATCGCCACCGCCAACTACTGCAACAGTTTTGTTTTTGAAAAAGGCACCATCGCAAGTAGCACAATAAGAGACTCCCATACCAGATAGTTTTTCTTCCCCTTCAACATTCAGATGTCTAGGGACACCACCAGTAGCGATAATAACTGCTTTAGATCGATACTCTGTACCATCATCAAGAGTAATCACTTTGATTTCACCATCTAAATGAAAACTTGTTACTTCACCTGTAATAAACTCAGTACCTAATTTATCTGCATGTTCCCTAAACTTCATACTTAAATCAAATCCACTTATCTCCATGAACCCGGGATAGTTATCTACTTCATAGGTATTTATAATCTGTCCGCCACTAATGGCCGATTTCTCAATAACAAGCATATTTAGCTCCGCCCGTTTTGCATAGATTGCTGCTGCTAATCCTGCCGGGCCAGAACCTATAATAATAACATCATAAATATTTTTCACTATAATTCCTCCTTTAATCAAGCAAATAAAGATTTTATATTTTCAAATAAATAAAGTTTCTATACTTTTATACTTTATGGATAGTATATGTCACATCTAATATTTCAAATGTTTTTATTAATATCTCCTTTGCTTATCGCTTAATATACATTTGATTACATTTTCACTTATATCAAAAGATTTCCTTGCGTCTATATTAAGTATATTATCAACGAATCAATTTATCTGTATCTAAGTCACCTTTCTTGCCAGTGCATAAATCCATAATCTATCCTTTTCAGGCAATACATCCTGGCTTTTCTTTATTTCAATTAATTCCAACTCTTTATATGAAGTAATCAGTTCTTTCAGGGTCTTAGTACGATAATTCGTATAATGTCTACCATCCGATTCTATTTCCTCATCTCCATAATGGAAGGACATATATAATATCCCTGCTTTTTTTAATGCACGTATAATCTTCGAAAGAATTTCATTCATCTCACTTTTAGGAACATGAAGTAAGGAGGCATTCGCCCATATTCCATCAAAGACCTCCTCAAAATCCATCTCTGAAAATTTAAGCTGAAGTACTTCTTGCCCTATATGGATACTAGCTAAACTACACATTTCTTTCGAACCGTCCATAGCAGTGACATCAAATCCTTGAGAATGAAAATAAGCACTATCCCTTCCGGATCCACAGCCTAGATCCAATATGCAGCCCCCTTCAGGCAATAAGGCAGTGAAACGATCCCTGTATTCCTGCATGTCGATATCTACTGTATTTTGATAAAACTCTGCTGCGTGCCTATTATAATACTCTATTGAATCCAACGATATACCTCCCTTCAAGACAAACCCATTATAGCAAACTATAAACTATTATTCTAGTATAATTCCAGCTCTATAGAAGCGCATATATAAAAGGATATACAAGGAGATATACTACTGTGAAAGTTAGGTATTCAATTCTTAAAATAACTATGTAAAATATAGAAATAATGTTATAATACTACGGTAGGAGCGCATTAGAAAGGAAACATTTATGTATACTTTTGACAGTAGAGTACGTTATAGTGAAATAAATTATCAAAAAGGAGTATTGGATATCTCATCCATTATCAATTATTTTCAAGACTGCAGTACCTTTCAATCCAAGGATTTGAATATTGGTCTAGATTATTTGCAAAGTAGGAATCGTGCATGGATATTAAACAGTTGGCAGGTTCAGTTTAATAAAGCAATCCCTCTTGGAGAATATATTACTATCGGAACCTGGCCATACGGCTTTAAAGGTTGCTACGGATATCGTAATTTTATTATAAAAAATAAGAATGACGAAGTCCTAGTTGCAGCAAATTCTATATGGGTTTATATGGACACATTAACAGGTAGACCGACAAAAGCTACCGAAGAAAATACAGGCTATAAATTAGAGCCTGCATATCCCATGGAATATGCGGATCGCAAGATAGCACTTCCTAAGGATTTAAATTCTCTCCCTACTTTTCCAGTAATAAAATCAAATATTGACTCGTATAATCATGTAAACAATGGGCAATACATTAAAATGGCAGAGGAGTTTTTGCCAGAGGAATATAAGGTTACAAGTATGCGCGTAGAATACAAAAAGCAAGCTGTACTCGGTGATATTATACTACCCATGACAGCGCTGGAAGAAAGCCGTTATGTTGTTGCTCTTTGCAATGTGGACGAGAACCCTTATGCCATCATTGAATTCAACAGATAGTAAGAATTCTCTCACTTCTATCGTCAGGTGTAAGCGAATCCAGCATGTAAGTAGAATTAAAGCAAACTACACATAAATAATTACTCCCATAGAAAGGATACCATATGATAGAATTAGGAAAATATCAAACCCTTGAGGTGACAAGAAAATCGGATTTTGGTCTATATTTAAGTGAAGTAGGCAGTGACGGAAAACATAGTATATTACTGCCACGTAAGGAAGTTCCTGAAGGAACCAATATCGGTGATCAACTCACTGTATTTTTATACCGTGATTCAGAGGATCGCGAAATTGCAACAACAAATACAGTTCCCATTACCATTGGAAAATTAGCTGTGCTGGAAGTCAAAGAAGTAAATCATGTTGGTGCTTTTTTGGACTGGGGTCTGATGAAAGACCTTCTGCTACCTTATAAAGAGCAGACGACTCAGGTTAAAGAAGGTGATCGTGTTCTAGTTACATTATACTTAGATAAAAGCAATCGTCTATGCGCAACAATGAAAGTATATGATTTGCTATCTACAGATTCTCCTTATCATAAAGACGATGCCGTTACTGGTGTCGTATATGAGATTATTGATTCTTTCGGCGCTTTCGTTGCAGTGGATAATCAATATTCTGCAATGATACCTAAGAACGAAATCTTCACTCCAATTAAAGTTGGGGATATTATTCATGCCCGTGTAAAAAATGTCCGGGATGATGGCAAATTAACCCTTAGCCTTCGAGAAAAATCCCATGTACAGATGGATGCCGACGCTATGATTATTGAAGAGAAATTGAAGGAGGCAGGAGGATTTCTCCCCTATCATGATAAATCAGATCCTAATCAGATTAAATTAGAATTCAACATGAGTAAAAATGCTTTTAAAAGAGCCATTGGAAGATTATATAAGGCAGGTACCATTACCATAACCGATAAAGGAATTCGGTTAGTGTAGGGCACCTGCCTTACATTATTGATCATAATTTAAAAAACGCATCCTTGGATTTTCTCTAGGATCTTTTTGTTTCTCTATAGGCTTTTTTTCCGGATATAAATCTGTTAAGCCCTTTGCCAATTTATCTTTACAAGACTTACAGAAACGTCCTGTCCGAATCGTTACTCCACACCTCTCACATTCTAGCCCTATCATGGAGTCCTCAGCAAAAGCCAATCGTTCTTCCCTAATCCACTGCTTTATCTGCGGAATCGGAACATCAAACACCTCCGATACCTCCTGCATATCTACCCTTGGATGATCATAGATATAATCCTTTACTTGCTCAAATTTCTCATCCAAGGCTTTCATACAGCTAGGGCATAAGGGAGGTCCTGATAAATAATTAAACAATTTTCCGCATACCTTACAATTTCTTACATCCATTTTTACCCTCCTAATAGCCTTTTCCTATGCATAAGGTTATAAAATTGATATCTTTGATTCCATTTACGATTAGTTCATTGGTACATGCTTCGATAGTGCTGCCTGTGGTAAAGATATCATCAACTAGCAATACCTTATTGATTTCTCTACGATAACGACCTGCCACAGTTTGATTAAACATGAAAGCTTCCTGTAAATTGCGCAGGCGTTCCTTATCACTTAATTGTTTTTGTGGCAGTGTTTTTTTATTCCGTACAAGCAAATGTGATAGTACTGGAATGGTTAGTCTTTTTCCTAGTCCACATGCAAGAACTTCTGCTTGATTATATCCCCTCTCCCGATACTTGCTTCTATGAAGCGGAATTGGAACAATCACATCCGGTGCCATCTTTTTAATTTCATCTCCGTAAGCTAGCAGCATTTCCTCAATATAGAATTTAGCATATTCACGCTTATTGTGATATTTAAAATTCGCAATGGAACGCCTCATGGCTTCATCATAAACCCATATAGCGTATCCTTTAGTAAAATGAAAATTCTTACGTTCACAATCGCTACAATATTCCTCTTCTTCTTGTGCAATTGGCTTGCTGCATTTTTTACATCGGGGCTCTGTAATATACTGCAGTTTATCTTTGCATGGCTTACAAATCTTGTTGCCTTTTGGAATTACAATTTCTCCACAGATTGGACATCTAACCGGATAGATAATATCAAGAATTGTCTGAAACAATATATTCTCCTATTATGCAAAAAGCTTTGAAGGATAAACTCCTCTATTTACTAAATCCTGAAATGATTTAACGACAATTTCCTTATCTTCTCTATAGGTAACTCCAAACCAGCGATCGGATGTCTTAAGAATGGAAACCTCAACTTGATGTTGTTCAATCAAATCACCTATAACATCAGGCAACAGGTATTCCTTCTTCATTTTATCCTCATCAGTAAGAGTTGATTGAAAGTGAATAAAACCCTTTTCCAGTTCACTAAATAATCCTGGTTTAAAACCCCACATGTTCATGGATACCAAACCATTAAGATCTAATGTGATATCATTTCCTGCGTCATCTTTAGCAACTGCATGATCTCCCTCTTGCTTAATATCTGAGGTCTCAACAATATGCTTTAGAATACCCCTTTCACCCTTGCATACTCCTCGGGTAACGGTTCCGTTGTCACTAAGGGTATTACCTAAGATAAATCCTGCCATACAATATTGATTTTCCTTATAGGATGGATTGTTTAAAAACTGATAAATCTTATGAAATGCTTCCTTACCATAGTAATCATCTGCATTGATTACAGCGAATGGTTCTTTTACTACATCCCTACAACTTAAGATCGCCTGTCCAGTTCCCCAAGGTTTTGTTCTACCTTCCGGTTTTCTATATCCTGCTGGCAAATCGTCCAGTTCTTGAAATACATATTCAACCTGTACTAACTTCTCAATTCGATTTCCGATGACTTCTTTAAAGTCCTTTTCCAAATCTCTTCGAATAATAAATACAATCTTGTTAAAACCCGCTTCAATCGCATCATATACCGAATAGTCCATAATAATTTCACCACTAGGACCTACCGGTTCCAACTGTTTAATGCCACCAAAGCGACTTCCCATTCCTGCTGCCATAATAACCAACGATGTAGTAGACATGTCAAATCCCCCTAATTAATTTATATTTATTACAATAGGATACTATTGCAATATCATACCTCCGCTTCATGGCGGTAGATGTGTTTAAGCACTCATAATAATTTTATTCACTAAAGATAACTTGCGATAGTGAATATTTAATGTAATGTAAGCTTTTTAACATTATAACGTATATTTCTATAAAATGCACTATAAAATTAAAAACTTCGCCATTTCTAACCAATTTGTTATAAATATTTGAATTTTTTGCTAGTAATATTAATACTTTAATTCCTTAATCCTTTCACCGAGTCCCGAATACCTACTATGCTCACTTTTGTTATCAATCATAAACTGAAGCATCTGATCACTACCAACAATAGTGACACAATTTTTGGCCCTTGTAACAGCGGTATATAAAAGATTACGATTAAACAAAAGACGTGGACCGTCCAATATTGGTAGAACGACTGCAGGATATTCACTACCTTGTGATTTGTGAATTGTTATTGCATAGGCAAGATCCAATTCATCCAACTGATTAAATGCATAATCTACCACTCGATTATCATCAAACTCAACTAGCAAATGTTCTGAGAACAAATTAATCTCTTTGATAACTCCCGCATCACCGTTAAAAACACCTGTACCGGATTGAACTGTAATCCCTAACTTGTTTTTAATCTCCCAGGCGAGTTGGTAGTTATTTTTTATCTGCATCACCTTATCCCCTTCTCGGTAGATTCCCTGATGATACTCTTTCTCTTTTTTATCAGGTGCTGGAGGATTTAATGCCTGCTGCAGAACTTGGTTCAAGCGTTCTACACCTAGTTCCCCTTTCCTCATCGGTGTTAGAACTTGTATGTCAAAGGATGTAGCATTCACATACTTTGGAAGCTTATTTTTTATTAAATTAATCATAACAGCTATTATGACATTGGCTTCCATTCTTTTTAGAAAGAAGAAGTCTCGGCTCTTATTATCGAGGCGTATATGCTCACCTGCATTGATTTTATGAGCATTTACAATAATATCACTGTCAGCTGCCTGACGAAAGATTTTTGTTAACTTAACTACATTGAAACAGTGGGACTCAATAATGTCTTTTAAAACATTTCCCGGTCCCACGCTTGGCAACTGATTCACATCCCCAACGAGAATGAGTCTAGTCCCAACAGATAATGCCTTAAGCAGGGCATGCATTAAACCGATATCAACCATCGACATTTCATCAATAATTAAAACATCAGTCTCAAGAGGATTAAGTTCATTACGTTCAAATAAATAGTTACTTTCCCCTTCCGGAGATAACCTAGATAACTCCAGAAGTCTATGGATGGTCTTTGCTTCATATCCTGTGGTTTCTGACATTCTCTTCGCGGCTCTTCCAGTAGGTGCGGCAAGAAGAATATCAAGTCCTTCTGCTTCAAATAATTTTATAATAGCATTTATTGTCGTCGTCTTGCCGGTACCCGGCCCTCCCGTTATCACCAAAAGGCCATTAGCTGCAGCCTCTATAACTGCAGTTCTTTGTTGCTCATCCAGTGCAAACTCAAAATGCTCTTCAATCACAGCTAGGCGTTTCTTTACATATTCATATTCTAATTCGTAACGTATATTCAAGTCATGAAGCATTCTGGATACATTTAACTCCATGTAATAATACATGGATGCATAAATTACTTTGCCTTCTTTACTTTCATAAATTATGATCTTTTTTTCGATAGAAAGGGCTGTCAGTTGTCTGATAATATTGTCTTCCATGGCATTTAGTAAAGTTTTCGCCCTATGCATTAGTTCCTTCTCTGGAAGATAAACATGTCCATCATTAGCAGCCTGCAGAAGCGTATAGAGTATTCCCGCTTTAATTCGGTAATCCGAATCACTTCTAATTCCTGCACTTCTTGCAATTTCATCCGCAGTTTTAAAACCGACTCCTGTAATATCCTCTGCTAAACGATATGGATTTTCTCGAAGCACATCATACATTTTCTGACCATACTCTTGAAATATCTTTACTGCCAAATTGCCACTGATGTTATACTTCTGCAAAAATAGCATGGCATTGCGCATATCCTTTTTCTCTTCAAACTGAACGCTTATATTCCTAGCCATCCGTTCACTTATGCCTTTTACCTCGGCAAGTCGTTCTGGCTCTTCTTCAATAATGCGGAAGGTGTCCTCTTTGAACTTTTTAACAATACGTTTTGCAAGTGTAGCCCCAATTCCTTTTATCGCTCCAGAACCTAAATAGCGCTCTATAGAAAAAAGATCCTTTGGCTCAATCATATCATAGCTCTCTACTAAAAATTGAATCCCATAGATTGGATGATCAGTATAGCTACCATTGGCAGTAAGATACTCACCTTCAGCAATAAATGGAAAGTTTCCAACGCAGGTTACCTCTTCTTCATCAGCCAGTAAACTCAATACGGTATAACCATTTTCATCATTATGGAATACAATTTTTGATACATATCCTTCAATCTCTTCCGCCATTTTAACCTCCATACTGCTATAGGCATCTTAAATCAGTGATCAAAATTCGCACACTCGCGTGCTTTGTCATTAAGTAGACTCTTTTTCACCTTAAAATATCGTTCATATATTGCAAAAATGTCATTTCGAATAAAAATCTCATAAAGCAGGGATTTCTATTCGAAATGACATTCTATGTTATAGTAAATCATAAGTAAGATATAAATACGCAGATTAGCAACTCGATAGCTTCACTATCATGTTCACCTTGTACTTATCAATTCTCGAATGAGTCTTTACTCAAGTAAGCTTGGTAAATACTCCTACTCGATTTGACAAATCTGCTTATCGTGAAATATATCATGAACAACTTAAGAGTTTCGTTTCATGGATTCATAGAGCATCTGCGCTATACCGAGCCCCTCCCCTTGTGTAGCCATTTTTGCATATTCTTCATAAAGAATATCACCAAATTGCTCAAGGTAGGGATCCTTGTCATCACTTCCCGGTATTGTTTTTTCCATTTCTTTCATCACCTGCGTCAAAAGGTAAGCTTCAAAGCTTTGACACACTTCCTTAAGTTCTTCATCAGAAGCATTCTCCATCTGTAGTTTTTCCTGCAGCTCCTCCGCTTTTACCTTTTCATTGGAGATACCTGCAGTTATCGGGTACATAGCTCCGGAACCTATTGAAATACTCATCGTTTTCTCCTTTTAACTTTTGTAATCATTGATCCCCTTAACCAATCATAAAATCATGGGGTCATTGACACCATATTCCATTGATACTTAAGAATTTCATTATCTCAAATTATTTGCCTGCTGAAGCATTTCATCTGTGGCCGTAATAATCTTGGAGTTCATTTCATACGCTCTTTGGGCAACAATTAGATTGACAATCTCATCCACAGCTTGTACATTAGAACTTTCTAGGAATCCTTGATGTATCTTACTCTGTTCTAAGCTTGTATCTTCTGATTCAAGACGTGCCTCACCAGAGGCTTCAGTTGCACGTAGTAAACTATGAGACATCTTTTCTAAACCACTTGGATTATTAAACTGTACCAAACCAATCTGAATACCTATCGGATTTGCATTATTATTCTCATCCGGATAGCACAACTCTCCAGCATCATTAATAGTAATATTGGCTGGATTGTAGTAATCATCCAAAACAATTGGTGTTCCGGTCGTATCAAGAAGAGCATTTCCTTCTGATGTTGCTAAGGTGACACCATTTACTCCTGTTGCTAATTGTAAAGAACCATTTCTTGTATAAGCTATGCCACCATCACGGGTCTGCACCATAAAGAAACCTTTACCTTCAATTGCAAAGTCATAATCATTGCCAGTTTCCCTTAGATTTCCCTGGGTATACTGCGATGTTATTGCGGAATTGCGAACACCTAATCCCACCTGAATTCCTACAGGTTTCGGATCACCATTCGCATCATAGGATTGCTCCTGAATCGTTTGATATAGTAAAGATTTAAACTCAGCAGTTTCTTTTTTATAAGCAGTAGTGTTAACATTTGCAAGATTCTGAGAAATAGTATCCACATTAGTCTGCTGTGTCATCATTCCAGTCGCTGCTGTCCATAAAGATCTCATCATAATCCATTACCCCCCCTATATTTTCCCTATCGAGTTTGCGGCCAAATCCAGTGTCTTATCAATGGATTGTATTACCTTCTGATTAGCTTCATAGGTACGCGTGATCGCGATTAAATCCACCATTTCCTTAACAACATTTACATTAGATTGTTCCGTGTATCCTTGACGTATGGCTGCGTTCGATGGTATTTCTACACCACCGTCTACAAGCTCATACATGGTATCTCCAAATTTTATGAGGTAATCATAATTTTCAAAATCGGTTAGTAGAATGGTGTCAATATAATTACCATCTCCATAAATATCACCATTCTCGTCAATGATAACATCTACTACATCAGTTGGTATCAGTATTTCACCAGCTTCACCTAGTAAATGATTCCCATCCTTATCAACAACATATCCATCCTTTGTCATTGTAAAAGAACCATTACGTGTATACTTTGTACTACTATTACCAGACTTGTCCAAAACAGATATAGCAAAGAAACCTTTACCATCCAAAGCCAAGTCATAGGTATTGGTCGTCTGTCGTAAAGATCCTTGGTTATAATCGGTATATGCTTCGCCCAGTTTAACACCAAGATTCATTGTTCCTATGGGCCTATCATTATAAGCTTCAGACTCATCCCTTATTTTAATAGTCAATACATCATCAAAGGATTGGTTCGTAACACTTTCTTTTTTATAACCTATAGTGGCAGCATTCGCTAGATTGTTAGCAACTACATCTAGTCGCTTTTGTTCATTAGCCATGCCGGTATAAGCGGTAAATAAACCTCTAACCATTGATACCTCTCCTCTTTCGTTCCTTATCTATTTCATTACTTACCTATATTGCTACTTATCTCTTTTACCACTTAAAAACTCAACAAATTTACCTGTTCCAATTGCAACCGCAGTTAAAGGATCTTCTGCAGTCATTGTAGTTATCCCGGTTTTCTCTTCGATTAGCTCTTCTAATCCATAGAGTAAGCATCCACCTCCGGTTAATACAATTCCGCGATCAGCAATATCTGCCGCTAGTTCAGGAGGAGTTTTCTCTAATACACTGTGTACGGCTTCTACAATTTGTGAAGTGGTTTCCTTTAATGCTTCTTCCGTTTCCTCAGAGCTAACTTCAATTGTCTTAGGAAGTCCAGTAACTAGGTTACGTCCTCTTACTTCCATAGAAATCGTTTCTGGTCTACGATAAGCAGATCCAATTTTTATTTTAATATCTTCAGATGTTCTTTCACCAATCAAAAGATTATGTTTCTTTCTCATATAACGAACGATTGCATCATCAAAATCATCGCCGGCAATTTTTACAGAAGTACTTACTACAGTACCACCAAGGGAGATAACTGCAATGTCTGTTGTACCACCACCGATATCTACAATCATATTACCACATGGTCTAGAGATATCAATACCCGCTCCAATTGCAGCTGCAATTGGCTCTTCGATAATAGCAACCTCCCTTGCCCCTGCTTGATAGGTAGCGTCTTCAACTGCCTTCTTCTCAACTTCGGTTACGCCACTTGGCACACAGACACTAATTCGTGGCTTACGAAATCTTTGCTTACCAACCGATTTTTGAATAAAGTACTTTAACATTTTCTCAGTAACTGTATAATCAGAAATTACACCTTGTCTAAGCGGACGAACTGCTATTATATTACCAGGTGTTCTACCAAGCATTAATCTTGCTTCTTCACCAATCGCTTTAATCTTATTGGTATCTCTATCAAAAGCAACCACAGATGGTTCCTTTAGTACGACTCCTTTGCCTTTTATATAAACTAACACACTAGCTGTCCCCAAATCAATTCCAATATTGCTGCCCAACATAAATGTATCTCCTTTCCATTGTATCCTATAATGGTTTATATACTTTCATGTATATCTATGATCAAATTCTTGCTATTAAAATACATATAATTATATTTTCTTCCAATCTTCCGCAACTTAAACATACTCGCCTATATTATAAACGTTTTTTCCGTATTTTTCAAAGGAATTTTTAAATAAGTTTAATATTCGCCAACTTTCTCAGATAACCTAAGATATATTCCAATAATTTTCTAATTTCTCTTAGCAATCTTCGACCTGTTGAGAGATATCGCTGAATGTATTATAATAGAAATATATCATTACGTAAACATATTTTTTTATTTTAGATTACGAAAGGTAATTTTGATGGATAAACAAACGGTCGAAAGAAATAAATACAAAAAAATGAGACGAGAAATAGCAAGGATCTCCAATTACCACGCTTTAATAATCAGTAGCTTTTATATGTCGATATGCCTTGCCATATCCTTCTTATTATTCTCCTTTGTTGGATTTACCGAATCAGCACTTTATATATTCCTGATTCTAAATCTTATGCCTGCTATCCTTACACATATCATAAAAGATATAGCAGGACAAGGCAAGAATCATTTTCTTAAAAAAATACTAATAGAAACACCTTTTATATTAAGCAATTTAAAAAGAAAATACCGTTATACCAAGCTCAAATTTATTACCAAACAGATATCTTATTTTGTTACCTTATTCCTACTTCTTCTATGGCAATATAATTATACTATAAAGGGTGGTATACAAGCAAATTTTACTTACCTTCCAACAGCAATTCTCATTAGCAGTATTCTAATTCGTATTCTAGGCACTTTATTCTACTATTGGAAACTGCCTCATGATCTAACACATAATAGAATATAAGTAATTTATTCAATAGAATCAATGCCTTATGTTTTCTAAAATTCGAAAAAGGGCTATGACACTAAATTTTAGTGCCATAGCCCTTTTCATTTATTCATATAATACGAATGAAATTAATATTACGTACTTATATAAATTCAATTATTCAATAATGCTAGCTACTCTACCAGAACCAACAGTTCTACCACCCTCACGGATAGCAAAGCTTAAACCTTGTTCCATAGCGATTGGATGAATTAATTCGATTGTCATCTCAACGTTATCACCAGGCATGCACATTTCTGTACCTTCTGGAAGATTAATAACACCAGTTACGTCAGTTGTTCTGAAGTAGAACTGAGGTCTATAGTTGTTAAAGAAAGGAGTATGACGTCCACCTTCATCCTTTGTTAATACGTAAACTTGAGCTGTGAATTTCTTGTAGCACTTGATTGTGCCTGGTTTACAAAGAACCTGTCCTCTTTCGATATCAGTTCTCTGAATACCACGAAGAAGAGCACCAATGTTATCACCAGCTTGAGCCTCATCAAGAAGCTTTCTAAACATCTCGATACCAGTAATAACTGTCTTCTGATTTTCTTCTCTAATACCAACAATTTCAACTTCATCAGATAAATGAAGAACACCACGCTCAACACGGCCTGTTGCAACAGTACCACGACCTGTAATAGTGAATACGTCCTCTACTGGCATTAAGAAAGGCTTATCAGTATCTCTTTCTGGATCAGGAATCCAGCTATCAACAGCCTCGAATAATTCAAGAATCTTATCGCCCCATTCGCTTTGAGGATCTTCAAGAGCCTTAAGAGCTGAACCACGAATAATTGGTGTATCATCACCAGGGAATTCGTATTCATTTAGAAGTTCTCTGATTTCCATCTCAACTAATTCAAGAAGTTCTTCATCGTCAACCATATCACATTTGTTCATGAATACTACGATGTAAGGAACACCAACCTGACGGGAAAGTAAGATATGCTCTTTAGTCTGAGCCATAACACCATCAGTAGCAGCACAAACAAGGATAGCACCATCCATCTGTGCAGCACCAGTGATCATGTTCTTAACGTAGTCCGCGTGTCCTGGGCAGTCAACGTGAGCATAGTGTCTCTTATTAGACTCATACTCAACGTGAGATGTGGAAATAGTAATACCTCTTTCCTTCTCTTCTGGAGCCTTGTCAATCTTATCAAATGCTACTGCTTCACCAGTACCTAGTCTTTCATGAAGAGTCTTAGTAATTGCAGCTGTTAGTGTTGTCTTACCATGGTCAACGTGACCAATAGTACCAATATTAGCATGTGGTTTGTTTCTTTCAAACTTAGCTTTTGCCATTTTATAACGTCCTCCTTTAAATAATTGCTTTTAAGCAAATATGATTTTTGGTCCTTATTAGGACTCTCTCTCAATAGAGAGTATACTCCAGGAGGCATACTGCCTCCCGGACAATTCCCCATTAAGGGCTTGTTCCTATACTGCCTCATAAGCATAATTATATTTCAATATAGAAATATTTTCAAGCTTAAAAAGCGTTATATTCACTTTTTTCTTACGTAATATACTTTTACGATAAAAATTGATTATTTTCCTGCCGATGAAGATAATATATTCTCCTGAACGCTCTTTGGAACAGGCTCATATTGAGCGAAGAACATGGAGTAAGCACCACGTCCCTGAGTTCTAGAACGTAGGGACGTTGCATAACCAAACATTTCAGATAGCGGTACGAAACCTCTGATTAATTTGGAGCCACTAACATCCTCTGTACCTTCAATACGACCACGGCGGGAGCTGATATCACCGATAACATCACCCATATATTCTTCTGGAACAGTAACCTCAACTCTCATGATAGGCTCAAGGAGTACTGCACCTGCTTTATGCATAGCATCTTTAAATGCCATGGAACCAGCAATCTTAAATGCCATTTCACTAGAGTCAACTTCATGGTAGGAACCATCATAACAGATTGCTCTAATACCAAGTACTGGATAACCACCTAAGATACCAGCTTTTGAAGCTTCCTGAATACCATTATCAACAGCAGGGATGTATTCCTTAGGAATAGCACCACCAGTAACCTGGTTAACAAACTCGTAAGTCTGTTCTGCGTTGGCATCCATAGGCTCAAAGCGAACTTTACAATGACCGTATTGTCCACGTCCACCGGACTGCTTAGCATACTTAGAATCAACTTCAACTGTCTTAGTAAAGGTCTCTTTGTATGCAACCTGAGGTGCACCAACATTAGCCTCTACTTTAAACTCGCGAAGGAGACGGTCAACAATAACTTCAAGGTGTAACTCACCCATACCAGCAATAATTGTTTGGCCAGTTTCTTCATCTGTATAAGCACGGAATGTAGGATCTTCTTCTGCAAGTTTCGCTAAAGCTTCACCCATCTTATCCTGACCTGCTTTTGTCTTAGGCTCAATTGCCACATTGATAACTGGTTCAGGGAATTCCATGGATTCTAGAATAACTGGATGTTTTTCATCACAAATGGTATCACCAGTAGTTGTGATTTTCAAACCAACAGCTGCTGCAATATCTCCAGCATATACCTTTTCTAGTTCCTGTCTCTTATTCGCATGCATCTGAAGAATACGACCAACACGTTCCTTCTTATTCTTTGTTGAATTCAAGATATAGGAACCGGATTTCATTACGCCAGAATACACACGGATAAATGCTAATTTACCTACGAAAGGATCCGCCATAATCTTAAACGCTAAAGCAGAGAATGGTTCTTCATCGGATGATTTCTTGGTAATTTCATTGCCTTCCAAATCAGTACCTTTAATATCTGGTACATCAACAGGTGCAGGCATGTATTCGATAATTGCATCCAAAAGTTTCTGAACACCCTTGTTCTTGTATGCAGAACCGCAAAGAACTGGGATAATCTCACCACTAATGGTAGCTTTTCTTAAAGCTGCTTTTAATTCTTCTGTAGTAGGCTCTTCACCTTCTAAGAATTTCTCAATTAAATCATCATCTGTTTCACAGATAGATTCAATCAATTTAGATTTATATTCTTCTGCAAGATCCTTCATATCTTCTGGAATTTCTTTAATTTCAATGTCGGTACCCATATCATTAAGATAGTAGTAAGCCTTCATTTCAAATAAATCTACAAGTCCTACAAAGGAATCTTCTTTACCGATTGGTAATGTCAAAGCAACTGGATTCTTACCTAATCGATCTTCAATCATTTTTATAACGTTGAAAAAGTCTGCACCAGAAATGTCCATCTTATTGACGAATGCCATTCTTGGTACATTATATTTGTCAGCCTGACGCCAAACTGTCTCGGACTGTGGCTCTACACCACCTTTGGCACAGAATACACCAACTGCACCGTCAAGTACACGTAAAGAACGTTCAACTTCAACGGTAAAGTCCACGTGCCCAGGAGTATCGATAATATTAACACGATGCTCTAATGCACCTGGCTTTTTCTTATGCTCAAATTCTTGCGTCCAATGGCATGTTGTAGCCGCTGATGTGATGGTAATACCTCTTTCCTGTTCCTGCTCCATCCAGTCCATGGTAGCAGTTCCTTCGTGAGTATTACCGACTTTGTAGTTAACACCGGTATAAAATAAGATACGTTCTGTAAGTGTTGTCTTACCCGCATCGATATGAGCCATTATGCCGATATTTCTAGTCCTCTCTAACGGATATTCTCTTCCTGCCAAGGATAATTCCTCCTTAATTCTAGACAAACGAATTGCTTTTGTAATTCACTTGTATTTGTCAAAGAATGATACAATATCAATTCTTTATAAACTTAGTTTCAGGTAAGAAAATCATACTATATAATAAATCTTAGATAATAAATCTTACCATCTATAGTGTGCAAATGCTTTATTAGATTCTGCCATCTTATGCATATCTTCTTTTTTCTTAACAGATGCACCGGTATTATTCGCAGCATCCATAATTTCATTTGCAAGCCTCTCCTGCATGGTCTTTTCTCCTCTTTTACGAGAGTATAAAGTCAACCAACGCAGTGCAAGTGCTTGTCTTCTATCTGGTCTAACCTCTATCGGCACCTGGTAAGTTGCACCACCGACACGTCTAGCTTTTACTTCTAGCACTGGCATAATATTGTTCATAGCCTCTTCGAATACTTCAACAGCATCCTTACCAGTCTTTTCAGCCACTCTTTCAAAAGCTCCGTATACGATTTTCTGGGCAATACCCTTCTTGCCATCTATCATGATGCTATTGATAAGCTTTGTTACAACCTTATTGTTGTATACTGGATCTATCAATACATCTCTTTTCTGTATATGTCCTTTTCTTGGCACGTTTCTTCCCTCCTTAACAATTCTTAACGAATATTTTTATTCGTTAGTCAATTAAATCTACGGTACTCACAATTTATTCTTTGTGTTCGTGCTCAGTTTAACTTTAATTCCAATCCGCCTGTAACCACAGAAATACAAATCAAATGGAAGCAAAAAATTAATCCGGCACTCAACTAATAAATTCCTTATACATAACAAGCGAAATGGCTTTGCCAATTCGTCTTGTATTTGTATTATAGTATCATAATATTATTATATCTTTATTACTTAGAATCTTTTGGCTTCTTAGCACCGTATTTGGAACGTGCCTGTTTTCTGTTGGCAACGCCAGCGGTATCCAAGGTACCACGAACGATATGATATCTTGTACCAGGTAAGTCTTTTACCCTACCACCTCTGATCAATACAACGCTATGCTCCTGAAGATTGTGACCTTCACCTGGAATATAGCTTGTTACTTCGATACCATTTGACAGACGAACTCTGGCAATCTTACGAAGTGCTGAGTTAGGTTTCTTAGGGGTAGCAGTTCTAACCGCAGTACAAACGCCTCTCTTTTGTGGAGAAGAGACATTAGTTGTTTTCTTGTGTAATGAGTTAAATCCTTTCTGCAAAGCAGGTGAATTGGATTTATACTTTACGGTCTGTCTACCTTTTCTTACTAGCTGATTAAATGTTGGCATTAATTTTTCACCTCCTGAATATTATTAAAAACGAAATCTGTGGCTTTCACTGCGATTTTGGATGTATTTTGCAACATCTACAAATTGCGCATTCAAATACTTGCGTGTATAGATTTACACGCTAAATGATTATACTTTTAATCCTGGAAATTGTCAAGAGTTTTTTTATTCGCTCCTGATTATTATGCACAAATTTATTAAACTCATGAAAAACATGTTATAAATTATAAAGTTATTTATTGTCTTTCCTTCCTAATATTATAAATGACTTTTCACTACATTATAATAAGTAATAATCCATTCCGCATTTACAAAACATCCCTTTACTCGATTCTACTCTACATAATTCGATTTCTTTTTAACTATTTAATTCCTTATACTTCTATGATATAATGTAGTATAGCTTTTTTAAATCCTAAGATGGAGGAAACAAAATGAACGAACAGCCTAAATTTGAGGTTTTAGAAGAAAAGA
>JAAYSQ010000291.1 GCA_012523925.1 Clostridiales bacterium | reverse complement strand
TTGCTTGAAACAGCTATTATATGATAAAATCATCAATGGAATATAGCATTGCTTATACCACAGTATAAACTGCTATATAATAAAAACAGAAAGTGAGAAGGTTGTTCGAGAGTCATTAGACAGATTATCCAAAAACCGTACAACCTTTGTCATAGCTCATCGTTTATCGACAATTAGACATGCTAAAAGGATTGTTGTATTGACAGACCAAGGAATTGGCGAACAGGGAACACATGAAGAATTGTTGGCGTTGAATGGCACCTATGCACATTTATATAGTATGCAATTTAAGATCTAATTAATTGTCTGGTGTCAAGATTAACCTGGTTTAGTACATTTTCAATTTAGGTAGGGGGCTGTTTCAAACTAATTATTATTTTAGTGGAGAAACAGCCCCATTTTATGTATTGATATAAACATAAATCCCCGAGAATCCGAGATTATCTGCTATGATGATTAGCAGCTTTTCACACTTCAATCCATTTACCATACTTCAAGACAAGCCTAGCAAATAACTGTACAATTGAAATTAGCAGTAAAAAAACAAAAATCTGAACTAAAAATGTGGTTCCAAATAATTCTATATGAACAGATGTTGACATGCCAACAGCGAATATGAAGCCGATAATATTTACAAACCAAAAAGCAACTCGCCAAGGTAAACTCAATTTTATTCTGTGGCCACAGTTGTCACACAACAAATTGCGAAAAAACGGTTGGGGCATTCTGAATGAATAACCTACCATATACATATGTCTGCATTGTATATTGTCGTTATCATTTTCCTTCACAGTACTCACCTTCATTCTATAAATAATTCCTGTTTGGCTAAGATCTACTGATGCAATAATTCTAAAAAATTCAAAGCCTCAAAAGGTAGAAGAGCCCATTAGTTACCTACAACCTAAAGGACAGATCCGTTATTTTAAATCAAGTAATTGATTGATTAGGAGCAAAAAGCTCATTGCAAGTTGCTAACCTCAAAAACTAGACTATCTCCTTTATTGAAGCACCGGAGCCATTAAAACCTTTCCTGTTCCACGATATACATTAACAAGCCCTTCTCCTGAAGCGGCTGATCCTAAAAGAGTTTTTCCCGATCTTTCTACTGTAAATTTCAAACTACCAGACCAAGCAATTGCCATATTCCCATCAATTTTTAACTCATCATTATCCAATTCTATTTCTATTAATTCCTCTCTCGGCACATAAGATTCAAGTGCAACAACTCCCCCACCAGAAAGTCCAAGATTGAAAAGGCCCTCTCCACCTAATGCAGCAGAGGAAAGATTAGACCTCATAACGATTTTATGCTGTAATTCTGAATCACAAGCTAAAAACAAACCATCTTCAATAACTATCGAACCATTCCATTCGTCAACGCCAATCAGCAAAATATGCTTATAAGTTGGCTCTAATACGAGCATACCAGTCCCCGTGTATTCCGGTTTAATGGCAGACTCTTTTGTAACAGAGCCTCTAACAGATTTCTTTATAAAGTCCCCTACCCCTTTGAGTCCTGTAGTAGCTTTAACATCGCCAACCATCCACTGCATAGCTCCTGCCTGAACTGTAATATCAGAACGGCTTACATCGCAAACTAATTGTCTTCTTCGAACATTCATTAGAGAAGCATAATAAGCATTTTGAGCTGTCGAATGGTCTACACTTAGGTCGCTCTTATATTCTAATACCTGAAAAGCTCCTAACTCTTCCACAATTTTCACATTATCATTATCTTGAAAATTTCTTATTTTAAACATATGTCCGGCCCCTTTCCTTTTTATTTTAAATACTTTATATCATATATAGACATTTTATATCCTTCCGCCCATAACTTGCACGACTATTTAGAAGATTGATTCTTCTTATCTTGCAACATAAGAAGATTTGCTTTGCTTCGGCTCTTTAATTTTGTATTTCATTCCTAAAATGATAGATACAATTAATTCTAGAATAAAAACCATATAAACTTTCCAATTAAGATTCAACTGTAGATATCCTTCACTGCCTATATATACTGCTAGTCCTATACAGCCATTAAACCATGCATGACTTAATACACATAAGAATATATTTTTAGTATATTTATAAAAAGTTGTGAAACTGAAACTTATAATTATTGCTAGAATTGTATACGCTGTAAAAGGCAATGCACTTTGTACTGTTCCACTTATCAGCCATAAAGGTAAATGCCATATGCTCCAAATAACACCCACTATAAGTATAGAGACTAAATAATTCGTCACTTTCTCTAATTTGGGTTGTAGGTACCCACGCCAACCTATTTCCTCAAGTCCACCTCCAATAATGAAAAGAGGTAGATTAAGAAACATATATAGAATAGAAATAGGCTCTTGAATACCAAATGCAATCCAAACCATTAGAAAACGCCAACAAGTAAATAGCCCAAAGATTAACCATGCTTTCTTGTCTATATCTCTGTTGAAAACAAGCTTAATAAAAGACTTTAATGAAATGTTTTTATTAGACTGTCTATAAATCATGTAGGCTCCAATAGGAGGTCCAAGAGAACCAATTAGCATAGGTATCCAAGTTAATAGTTCTCCATACCAGAGTGCTTCAAAAACTCGATTAGCTATAATAATTATTAGCCAAAATAACCATGATATAGAGAATGTATACATCAAGAATATTCTAATTTCCTTTAAAGATTGTTTGCTTTCAGTCATGTTAACCATCCTTAATAAATGATGTGTTATTAATAAGTTTTAAAGTGAATTCTACAGATTCTATTCCCAAAATCATCCGTCAATTTATATAATCTTTTCTAAACATTTATATACAGGTAGGCCATAAAAAATCCAGTGTGCTTACATAAACCATTATATACCATTACCCTAGTATACTCCATACCTATCCCCAAAATTCTTTTTTATATCTTCGCTTCCCTTAGGTCCTTTCTCTTACCCTTATTCCTTAACAGAACTTTATTTTCATTTGTATAACCCTTCCCTTTACCAGTATAGCAGGGGAGGTCATAAGTTCGTGTTATATTGCATGAACAGCTCGCACCTTGGGACTAACAACAATCCATGCATAATTACCCCTTCTAGCTCGATGAATTATAAATACCTTATAATTCTCAACGTCTGTAGAGAGATCAAACAAGAGAATGTTTGTTGATCATTCTGATAAAATAGGCTGGGGATTACCTCTACCTTATTATATTTCCTGCTTCTCCAAGAAGTTTAGAATTAAGCCTGCCGGGAATAGGCGCTGCTTAAATAATATGATAGCTGATAGAATGGCTTCTATTATTCCGATGACAAAAAATATGATATGTAAGGGCACAATTTCCTGAAGCATTATACACTGTACAACAATCCAAATGACTAGCGCCCAACTAAATGTACTGCTTATATATCCTTGAAACTTATAGCCATACCCTAGGGTTATGGCACTAACGATATTTCCTATACCGATTATTGTAAATAATATGATGCCTGGAATAAGAAAACTGCTAAAAGGGGAGTTCTTAAGTGCCTCTACTGTTACCCCAAGAGGTTCATTAGGATTAGTTATTGCAGCCAAACCACCAGCTAAAGCACCTATACCAACAAAACCATGCAAAACTAATAGTAGCCAACGTAATATCTTCACTACAATCCCTCCATTTTATTTTTATGGTTTTTTCCTGGAACTTCTCTGTCATTATCACTTTGTTGAATTCAACATTATTAGAAAATATGTTATAAAGCTATCAACCGCATCTCTTTACATATAGTTTTGAAAACTGG
The DNA here is from genome assembly GCA_012523925.1 of Clostridiales bacterium. GTDB lineage: Bacteria > Bacillota > Clostridia > Lachnospirales > Lachnospiraceae > Mobilitalea. The sequence goes on along the minus strand of JAAYSQ010000291.1, from coordinate 1,971 downwards.
CTAACATGCTTGTATAATTTTTCCATTATGTTTTGCTCTCGAGTTTCGTCATATTTGGCAAGTAATAAAAAGATAGGTGAATAAAAATGCAATGCAATGATTTCCGGATCGGCATCAATGAATTCACCTTGCTCTATAAGATTCTTAAAAAGTTCTGTTTGATATTCCAATGCTCCGTTAATAAACATTTGACTGAAAATATCGCCTGCATCCGAATTACGATACTGTTCTGAAGTAATCATCTTACGAAATGGTGCAGCAAATTCATCTTTTGCAAAGTACAAAAATAGCTCTCCTGCAATTTGCTGTAGTCGTTCTTCCGATATGCCAACATATTGTATAGCTGCTTCCTTGGAAGTTCCAGTAGGGATACTAACCGTGTGCACTATTTTCTCATAGCGATTTTGCATTTCAGCAAGTAAGCTATTAAAAATCTCCTCTTTGCTTGAAAAATGATTATATATCGATGCTGCTTTAATGCCGACTGCGGCTGCCAGCTCACGCATCGAAACACCATCATAGCCCCGTTCGGAAAAAAGGTTCAATGCTGTAATAAGTATCAAATCTTTTGTTTTCATATAAAAATAGTCCCCCAACACTAACTAACGTTAGTATTATTATAGCTAACTGTCGTTAGTTTGTCAACGTAATTAGGAAATTTCTTTTATTCTATTTTTATTGTTCAGCTACCAATATACATAATCATTAACAAACACGGGCTATCTTTCCTCTTTAATTCTGAAGATCAATTTCTAGAACTTTTACTAAGAAATACACCCTTCAAAGCCAGCTATCCTAATATACAAATCAGTTTCTTAAAATAAAACTGCATAAATCAAATTTCTCGAGAATATCACACTCGCTTTGTTATTGATTACTACTTCCGCAAGATCCTTTCCATCGCTTTTCCCTTTGCTAATTAATCAATTAACTTATCCAAATAGCGAATTTCCTGCATGATTGGTTCTTTGATATCTTCCACTCGAACACCGCAGACTACTCCCTTTATTAAAGAACGTGAAGGATTCAATTGGGGAGCTTCTGTAAAGAAGGTCTCAAAGTCTATTTGCTTTTCCAGTTGTATTTCTAACTCTTCCTGGGTATACCCCGTTAACCAATGGATAATCTCATCGACTTCTGATTTAGTACGCCCTTTTTTTCTGCTTTAGAAATATAAAGGGGGTAAACTTTTGCGAAACTCATTGTATAAATTTTATGTTTGGACATAATATACCTCCATAATTCTTTAGCTAAATACATCTTTAAAATGTTATTGATCACTTTCAGCCCTTATTTAATCTGATTTATCATGCCCATTTGCCTAAAGACTAAACCATTTGTTGCGTAACATTTCATAACTCCTGTTCCTAAGCTCCATAGAATTCATCATATTTTATTTATTCACTATATAAATGATATGATGTAGCAGTTAAGGATAATTCATTTAAATTTGGCTTCATCAGCCCTTGTTAAAATCTCATTAACCGTTTCTTCAGCAGACATATTCGTAGTGTCTATCCAAAGGCCAATTCTAGGTGTTTCTTCAATGAAAGTTTTGTGTAAACTTTCCACCGTAAAGCCAACATATCCTTTTTTATCCCTCTTTTGTTCACGTTCCCTAATAGATTTAATGTCTGGATTTAATACAATGACATAAATCGGATACCGCTTTAAAAGTTGTATAAAATATAAGAGTTTTTCTCCAATGAAATTGTCCTGTACAACAACAGAAAATCCATTATTATAATATTCTTTGGCGACTTTTGCGATAATATCATATCTCATATCCAATTGATGTAAAGCTTCTTTACTTGGCCACTGGGACATTTCCTCTCTACCAGTAACAATCATCTTCCTAAAGACATCTCCTCGTAGATGAACACATTTATCTAAACTTCTTGCCAAGATTTCAGTAACAGTAGATTTACCTGAAGCCATAACACCAGTAATTACATATATTGCTTTTTCCAT
>JAAYSQ010000048.1 GCA_012523925.1 Clostridiales bacterium | reverse complement strand
CTTTTTCTTTTCATTTCTTTTTCCTCTTTCCGGCTACAATAACAATTTATCATTTATATTATTTCCGTGAAAGCATGAAATAGTTCATTTTTTGTAAAGTTTGTGTAAAGTGGTATTCTTAATTCCTCTAAGAATATTGTTTGGTATTTCCTATATTCTATACAAAGGGAAGATTGATTCTTTACTTTCTTGTCTATAAAAATAAAAAAGATGCTGAAGTATCTCTATTAAAAAGATTACATTCAGCATCTTATTTACTATAATAATGCGCAATTTATTATTTGTCTCGTTATTTACTTTAAACGTGCCTGGCGGGATTCGAACCCACGGCCTTCCGCTTAGGAGGCGGACGCTCTATCCAGCTGAGCTACAAGCACAAAAGTAACATATCTATATTACTATTTCTTGCTTGATTCGTCAATATCTTAAAACAATTTATAGATTCTAGATTCTAAGACTATTATTTTACACTTTCATTAAATCCCATATTTCCCTGCATCCATATGTTACCTTTGAATCTTCGTCCCACAAGTGGCTCTCCCAATAAATCCTCCTTATTAATACACAAACGAAAATCTATATCATTACAAGATAATTGCATGTCATACATTTCCTCACTTGTATATGAATTTATAATTTGATTGCATTCCTTAATTGTTGCAATAATACTATAATTATCGGATTCAGATCCATAAGGGATAAAGCAAGTATCTACTATGGAATAGATATCTTCCTTTTTAGATCTTCTTGAAACAGTAGCATATAAATCAATATCATCAATTGTCAAACTATCAATTGCATCCTGATTCCCCTTTTTAGCTTCCGCAATCAAATTATTCCTATGCTTTGTCTCTGCACTAATATTTCTTACTTGTACTTCATCCATTGCAATAGGAAGTAAGATACGTCCTTCCAAGGATAGTGCGGCAAGAGATATCGGAAACGAAGTCTTAAGGGATATACCTTGTTTCTTCTTTTCTAAATATTCAACAACATTCTGAAGATAAAAAATCAAAGACACTCCTAAACGATAGTCATCACACATTCCGGTATAGGCCTCTGTATCAACTCTCTTGTTAATACTTACTTCCTCTCTTGTACTAACAATTTGATTTTGAAGATATGGGAAATAATGCTCCATATAAAAATCTCCATATATATCCTGTTCTCCACGAAGAGTAATTCCTAATCCTTCAGCAAATTCCATAGAAATCTCAACAATTGAAACTTTATCATTAATTTTCACTATTCGCTTTTTCTTAGAATTTTCTAAAATCTTATCAACTAGTTGGTTTAGATCTAATCTATGATTAATATCACTAAAACCTATCGCTCTTAAATAGCTATGCATATAATTCACCTACCAATCTCATAAACTTTTTATGCCTATATGAATCAATTTTTTCTGTAATTGCATATAATATTCTATTTCTATTACAACTTTTAATTTACATATTAAAATGTGTATTATATATTACGCTTATTTCCTTGAATTCATGTGCTAATTATTTATATCATATTTTATACATACTGACAAGAGTTCAATAATAAAAAGTATTAGATAAAAAAAGCCAGTACAAAACGAAAATTTCCATATTTTCTCGTTATCTACTAGCCTATAATTATTTCATATCCACATAAATTTTATTTTATCTAATAATATGCACATCATTTAGAAATTTGCTACAATCTTCTTTTGATTGAACATATAAAATTCAATTCATTACAATTGTATGATATTCTCTAATTAATCAACAATTGTTCCCTTAATAAATAAAACCAACTCTTTAGTCAAATCCTTTTCCACCCATTCCTTTGGTTTCTTTCCATATTTATCACGAATAATTCTAATAACTGGTCTAGTAGGGCATTTGGGATTCTGCCTTAATACAATACCAATTTCATCTTCATTAGTCATCACAAGAGCACCCGTAGGATATGCAGCCACGGAAGCAACGAAAGCTTTCACTACATCCAAATCAAACTTTACTTCTGCTTGGCTTACTATGTAATCAATGGCATCATGTACTTTCATTTTGCATGTTAAGTTACCATATACTAAACTATCAAACTCATCGCATACCGCAACAATCTTACTACCAATTTTAATTTTATCCGCTTTTAAGTGAAAGGGATATCCCGTACCATCAAGACGTTCATGATGACTAATTATAATATCTTTAGAGATTGGAGAAAGCCAACTCATTTTCTCTATAGTCGAATATCCGTAAATAATATGTTTCTTTATTTCTTTACGTTCCTTATCAGAACATTTTTCCATATTAATATTTTTATAATCCAAGCTTATATATGAGAAACCAATGTCATGCAGAAGTGCCCCAATAGCAATTTCTCGAATTCTTTTTTGTGGTATTTTTAGTCGAAATGCTATAATTACTGAGAGCGCACAGACATTTAAAGAATGAGAATAGGTACTTTCACTTTTAGACCGAATACAGGAAAGGTTATATATAACTTCTGGTTCCCGCATTATATCATAAATAATCTCATCTGCAACTAAAGTTATTTCTTCTAATTCAGATTTTTTGTGATAGGAATATTTCTGCAAAATATCTTGGACTGCTTTCTGGCATTGTTCCTTGATTTGGAATTCTAAACTATCCATTAAATTGATTCCTCGACCTATTTCATCGTCTACATAAATATATTCAATATTTAAATCTTTTAAACGATCAATATATTCTTTTCTAACAATGGTTCCTGCTGTCATTAGGATCGTCTCATTTTCATTAACAATGTCTTTAGCTAATCGTTCGTTTCCTTTAATTGAATCTAATGAAATAATGCGCATTATCATTCCCCCTACATAAAACTGATGACCTTTTCATAAAATTCAATAAATCATATTATCTATTTTAAATTTTCTTAATATATGTTTTATATGGAACAATAGTCATATTTTATATTTACAAATCGCTTGTATTTTTCTAATTATATTTTATCATTATTTCATATGTTTGTATATAATCTATAAATCAAAATAGTGCATAATATTCATATGTTAAAATTTTAACATGAACTGCTTGAGACTTTCCCCTATATTTAGTAATATAATACAATCTATGGGCGCCGTTTTACAGCGATTCTAAACCAACTACAAAATAGAGTCACCCTAAGGTGGACTTATACCAATATATACTTATCCCAAGATGAAGTTACACTCGAAAAAATCACATGATGATCATGTTTGGCATTGCGGCATAATATATTAGTTGGAAGTACAGCAACCTATTGTAAACTTCGTTTAATATGCATAGCATTTTTATTTAATAGGATTTGCAGCGAACAATTATTATAAACAAGAAAGAGTTTAGATTGCGAAACTCTCGCGCCGAGCGCGATCGGCATGGCCGATATAATACATTACGCGCGAGTGTGCATCTTAGCGGAGCATTTTAATTGAATAGGACGAACTTTCCTATTCAATTAAAATGGCCTGTAGAATTGTCTACAGACCTTTTTACCTATACATTTTTGAATTCCATATCTAAAACATATAATTGGTACTATTGATTGCTTGATCCAAGGCTTTTTTCTCATCACCGGATAACTCCAAAAAAGATTCTCCTTTGATAATTTCTTTCAAATAGGTATAGCAACCTTCTCTACTACTATGTACCGAATTTAGAATAATGCCATCATTATTCTTATCTAATAATGCCAGTACAAAGCTGAGTTTACCGCCCATTTCTTTAAAAGCATCGTATTTTACTACTCCAATTTTTTGATATGTTATGTCAAGATTTTCCATTATCTTATCTATTTCCATTTGTATTTTTTCAGAATCTAATTTTAAATGATCTATTTCTTGGAATCTTGATATAATTTGATCTTCTAAAGAAGATCCATTGGCTCCAGCCATAAATTTTTTATATTTTTTATTCAGTCTACTATGCTTAATCAATAATATAACTATAATTATATAAAGTAGTAGAATTGTTCCAGACATCCCTAGTATAATATAAAAAAGATTATTATTTATTAGCTCAATGATATTCATTGCACTTTCCTCCATACGTATCTTGCAATTATAACTACTAATTCAATAAGTTAATTACTCAGCAAGTGTTTGAAATAAATCCATTAATCTTTCTAATTCCTCAATTGAATAATAGTCTATTTCGATTTTACCCGTATTATTCTTATTTTTTCGTAT
>JAAYSQ010000010.1 GCA_012523925.1 Clostridiales bacterium | reverse complement strand
TCACCAGCATTTAATCTTTCTAATACTTCTTCTTTAATTACAGGGAAACCATCTACCATATCATAATGTTCACCTTCAATACCATACTCTGCAAGAAGTTGACCTTCGTAGGTTGCAAGGTAATCGAAGAACTTAAAGATTTCTTCTGGATTCTCTGCATCAGCGGAAATAGCCCATGCGCCGTATCCATTCTTACCATGTACAATTTCTGCATTGTTTCCTGTAAAGTCATTTAATGGTCCTAATGGAATCCAATCTTCACTTCCATAAACAATTTCTTCGTAGTTATGAACGTCTGCAATAATAGCAGAATTCTTTGTTTTAGATACTTCCTCTGCACGGGTAGAGTCCATTGTAAAGAACTCAGGGTTGATTAAACCTTCTGCAAGAAGTTTTCTAACAAAATTAATTTTCTCATAAACATAGTCAGTTTCTACTTCATGAAGGATTTCTCCATCTTTTGTGATATTGTAATTATCACTTACACCCCAGGCAAAATTCTTGGTGATGTATTGAAGAGCATCAGGAGATCCACCCCAGTATTTAGGTCCAACAGGGTAAACTGGGTTGCCATTTTCATCAGTATAACCACCATTCTTGATAGCAACTAATAGATTATAAAATTGTTCCTGTGTTTTGATTTCAGTAGGATCAATTCCTAAATCATCAGCGATTGATTTTTGAATGTATAAACCACCTACATATTCATCTTCAGGAATATACTCTGTGGATCTATCAACCCTAGGAATATATAACTGCATAATATATGCAGCTCCGTCGAATTCTTCACGGAATGTAATATTCTCTTTTGCATCGTTTGGTAGATATCCATCAACAAGATAGTTTTTGTAAACTTCAGAGTTTTCCATGAAAGGAGCCACGTCAGCGAACATACCTTCCTGTGCTGCTTTTAAAAGAATGGAGAATTCTGGTCTTGTTGAGTTGTTTAAGTAGGTTACAATAACATCAGGAATTGTTCCAGATGCAAGTTGAGAAGCCAATACCGCTTCATCGCTATCACCAGGTGTGTAACGGATGTCTAACTTGATACCAGTACGTTTAGTAAGTTCTTTCATAACTGGTGTGTTATTAATATCCTCTGGGATAGTATAACCAATATCATCTACATAGGCCTGTACGACAATTGTTCTGTCTGCAATCCAGGTATCTGGTTTTGTAGAATCTACATTTTCTGTTCCAGTGTTATTATTTGTATCTGATTTTTTATCAGATTTTCCACAGCCAACAAATGTCGCTGCAGTTAATGTCATTGCTAGTCCAATGACCATAAAGCGTTTTAATGCTTTTTTCATAAAATACCCTCCTGTTTTTAATAATAATTCTCTTATATATAATTCTTTGTTTTACAAAGAGAGAATCCATTTACCAAAGAGACACTTCTGTCATCTTTTTACTAATCTTATTACATACAACTACGAGGATTAATCCTACAATACCCTGAATAAGTCCAATGGCCGTCGCATAACCAAACTGACCGCCCTGCAGACCCACTCGTACAACAAAGGTATCTAAGGTATCTGCTACGGACATATTTCCTGGAGTTCTTAATAGGTAGATTTGTTCAAATCCAGAGGATAATAATCCTCCAATACCCATAATAAAGAGAAGTCCGATTGTTCCACGAATTCCTGGTAGTGTAATGTACCATATTTTCTTAAGCTTGTTACAACCATCGATTTCTGCCGCCTCATATAAAGCTGGATCAACACCACTGATTGCTGCTAGGTATAAAATCGAATCCCAACCAATGTTTCTCCATAAGTCCATGGAAAATAGTATTTCATGGAAGTACTCTGCCTCCATCAAGAAAAATGTACTTGGATCTCCACCAAACTTACCTATAATTTCATTAAGAAATCCTGTGTTTGGTGCTAGGACTCTCTGCAACATAGTAACAATAATAACTGAAGATAAAAAATGTGGAAGATATGTGATCGTCTGGCTTATCCTCTTAAACTTCATGTTTTTTACTTCGTTTAGCATTAATGCTAGAATAATTGCAAATGGGAACTCTAAGATCGTCTTTATAAAACCTACGGTTAAAGTGTTTCGTATTAGGCGCATACTATCATAACTTTGGAAAAAAGCTTTGAAATAGCGCAAACCTACCCATGGACTTCCCCAAATCCCTTTTCGGAAGGAGTAATCCTTAAAAGCAAGCGTAACACCTGCCATTGGTACGTAACATATTAAGATGTAATAAATGATTGCAGGCAACAACATAAGATACAAAGGCCAGTACTTTAAAAGCCTTTTGCCTAAGGTTTTTTTCTTTCTGTCCCTTACTTGTCCCTGATTTACGGCTACAGTGCTCATACAATTCCTCCTCTATTCTCTAACATAATTATAGGAAATATCCGTGGTTTCTAACAATGGACAAAACCCCTTTATCTAGTGGATATTTCTACACTAACTGGGTAATGATCGGATAAATATATACCATTTTCACAATCATCCCACACCTTAACAGAGGAACAATGATAATTATCACTAGCAATGATATAATCTATTTTTTCTAGTACATCTAATTGTCCGTAATCATGAAATGTTCCATCAATTGTAGTCGTTAAATCAATAAGCCTTGGGTATTTAGCTAATAGTTCCATTTCTGGAGAATCTGGGAAGGCATTGAAATCACCAGTAATAATGGTAGGTATACGGGTTAAGGCTTCCATTTGTTCATAATCTTCTAAAATTTGACCCAGTCCTAATTTCCTTGCTTTACTTCCGATATGGTCAAGGTGCGTATTATAGATTCTGAAAATTTCCTTCGTCCCCATATCTTGAAATAAGGCTTGCGTACAGATTCTTGGGCACACACTCTGATTTTCATAACGGGATCCCGGAACAGTAGGTGTCTCAGATAACCAAAATACTTCCATTCCCATTAGATTGAATTTTGTTTTCTTATAAGCAATGCTATTTTGTTCATCTTCTAGATTTTCATCTCGTCCGCATCCAATCACATAATAATCCTGTAAGGTCTCCTTCAGCCATACTGCCACATGAGGTAAAACTTCCTGAAAACAAATAATATCCGGATCTTCTTCTTTTATCTTCTTAACAATCAGCGGTTTTCTGTATTTGAAGCTATTTATCCCATCCTGATCATAATCGCAACGAATATTAAAGGTTACTAATTTCATGTTACTCCTCCATTCCGGTCTTTTTTAATCATTGTCTCTTACACTTTCAGGCTCATGTTTTACTGGGTTTGTGATCAAACTTCCATCCTCTAAGCATATATAAGTTTCAAAGGATTCTATATTATTCTCACTAATTTCAATAACCCTAGCTCCTCTTTTGTAACCCTCTTGACTATATGTGTTATATCCTGTAGCTCTTCCATAGCCAAGGGTTATTCCATATAGTTCACCTATGAAATCGTTAATATGATCATGACCAACGAATACACCTTTAGTGTGACCAGCTTCCTGTAGGCCAGAGTAGAAACCAGAGTTAACATTTGGGCTACAGATACCTTCAAGTTTTTCACCATAACATGTTTCCATTGACCAAACTTCATGGTATTCCGGTAATGCAATATGCATAAATATTAAAGCTGAGAAATCCTTATAATTTTCTTCGATATTTTTTATTGTGTTTTTATACCAACGTATTTGGTCATCTTTAACGTAATCATATCCGCCTACTTTCGGGTTTTCGTTATACATACCGCTATCTATACCAAATAGAACCCATTTGGTCTCACCTTGCTTGTTTTTTACTTCCAGATAATGATTTCCCATTCCATTTATGGTATCGTCCGCATTATAAGCAACACAATTTGGCAAGCTTGTGATAATTGGGAATAAAACATCTTTTCCATGGCCTTCTTCTGTATCATGATTACCAAAGGTATAACTCCAGGGAACGCCTGCTTCTGTAATTGGTGCCAAAGCTTTCTCTATGTTTTTTACATTATCAGGACCATATACAGTATCACCAGTGGCAATGATAAAATCAGGCTTCTCCTGTTCAATAATCCGCCTCATAAGATCCGTTGTGCGGTGATCCGTCTCATTATCTTCAGTATAATGAATGTCCGTAAATTGTAATATTTTAAGTTTTCCATTACTGTTAAAACTCAGTTTTTTATTCATTTTTCACTCTCCTCTAATTGATTATTTATTTTCGATATTTATTTCATATCGTTAGCTTACTAAACTCATATTAATTTAACAATGGAACATTCTACGTAAAACAGTAGACATTTTTATGACTTGCTTTTTCACCCTTGCACTTAATAAACTTGCATTGTATAGTGATTAAAGTAGTAAACAAAGGGAGGATGTTGATGAAAAAAATTTATGAAGTTTGTGGAAGCTTAAACAAAGGATTTGTTGGCCAAATATCCTACACGGTCTGCCTTGATAAAGAATATCAGGAGATGGATATAGAATTTTCCTTT
>JAAYSQ010000290.1 GCA_012523925.1 Clostridiales bacterium | reverse complement strand
TTCCCCATCGGTAAGAGAAAGTTTATGAGTAATAATATCGGTTGGCCCCACATCATTTTTATATTTAATTATTCATTTACCCCATCGATAAGCGCTGTGTATGTTATAGCTTCAACAACATCATCTTCCACAACAAATGTTAACTTACTTCCTCCTAAAGTATAGGTATAGAAACCATTTTCCATTATATAATCTTCACCGTATTCTGCTATCACATCCTCCAATTTGGCTCCAAGATAAAGTCCTTCTCTGGTCGTTACCGTATCATCTAGTATATTAACGGAGGAAATATAGTCTTTCTCTCCTTGAGGAAAGGTGTTTAATTCAAATCCACTATAGTAATAAATTTTATCTAGTCCTTGGAATGCACAACTCGGAGCTTCAAAATAATCAATGGACTCTCCCAGTTCTTCAAGTATCGGTGTAGCATCCACATTCATTGGAATAATTACATCATTGAACTCGAATTCAAATCCCTTGGCATCTACCTCCTGATTATTATCGGAATTATCACTGCTTGTAATATTTTCACTAGTTTCCCCTGATTGATTTGAATTGTCCGGCTCTTCTTCCTGCCCTCCACAACCTGTGAGTACCAGCATCATAACCAATATCAATAAACAAAACTTTTTCATATCTCTCCTCCTCATGTACCCAATATTTTGTACTACAATTATTATTTTTCTATACTTATATTGCGTAATTCTACAATCTATTAATGGCTTACTCCACTTCCAACTGCTGCGCCTGCGCCCCATAGCTTTTGAGATAGCCGTATACCTCCATCTCTCTTTCCTGATCAGCCTTCATGGTATAATAGAAATCAACCTTTTCATCCCATATGTTCTTAACCTCAGGGTTTCCCCTTTGATCTACGACTCCATCGGTTTCACTTAGAATTTTTCCAAGGTAAATGCTGAATTTTTCTGCTCCAGATAGATTTAGATGCAAGCCTCCATCGAAGGTGTCCTTGCTGTAATCGATTCCTATTTCATCTACAAGATCAAGAAAGTTAATATAGGTTATGCCATTTTCTTCGGCATAGGTAACCATCTGCTCATCCCATTCCTCATACCAATATGGATATACGCTGGGGGATTTGATTAATATAAGTTCTATATCATTTTCTTTGCATAGCTTAGTTATTCTATCCAAGTAAGCATAACCATTATCCCCAAACTGATAATCAGGAAGTTTTCTTCCCTTGGGAATGACATTTACCGGTCTGGTGTCAATACGCATTAGGTACCCGTTATGGGATAGGGTATCCTTTTTAAATGCATATTTGAAATCCTCCAAGGACAGGTCACTCCACCTAGAATGATACCTGAGAATTGGAAATAGATAAGTAATAAAATCTTCGTCTTCCATCATAGAAGCTTTTACTGCTCCCATTTTGGACTTAGAAAGCTTCATTCCATCCAAAGTTAGACGATTATAGGCTTCTTTCTGGGGTTCATTATATTTCATTGCTAGTACATTATAGACAACCGCTTTTGGTTTCTCATAGGAAAGGGTTTCTTCCAATAGATAATAGGATTGCCAGATTAGTTGTTGTGCGCTTCCACGAATATAACTGGTAATCCCATAATTCTCCCACAAAGTAATCGGAGATACGTTGGAGAAGACCTCGCAATCACCAATGAATATCACATCATGATTTTTAACTTCATCATAATACTCTTCTACTAAATTACCTTCCGGAATTTCGTTCATATATTTTGGTCTCAATACTCTTTGTATCACCCCCAGTATTAAGACAGCAATACAAAGAACAAGGATATTAATCAGTATCTTTTTCTTCATAGGAATAACCATGCCTTTCTTCACAAACTCCATATGCTTAATACTCACATTGGAAATATTAATTTATATTTGGAATATCAATTTTTAACAAGGAATAATACTCCCATCGAAATATAAATTTACATTGTGAATAATCTAAATATTAATATAACCCTAGAACTGGCTATATATAAATTGGCTTGAATCATAACCCACACCATAAGCACCAAAGAGTAGCACTGCTAGGAAAATGGCGAAGTAAGTTGCATAACGAACCCATATCGGTCTCGCTGCCAGCTTTTTTCGGACACTACCAGATCTTTGAAGTAAACTTACTATAAGAATTAGGGTTACACACAGGATAAGTACGATGTAGTCTGCGAATGTAAGGCCAAGATTCATGAGACCTCCTTGGAATAACTCTAGATAGTTATGTTTTGTTACAATAGTGCCATACATACGAAATGTTGTACTGACATCTCGATAACAGTCCAGGGTACGCAAAAAACTCATAAGCCAGAAGGTTCTAGCAATTTGGAATATTCGATACCATACTTTATCCGCTACATGGAATCGATTATGAAACTTAAGATATAATGGTGTACATTCCTGGGACACTAAGATTACCAAGCAGTTTAATAACCCCCACACTATAAAGTTCCAAGCTGCACCATGCCAAACTCCCGTAGTAAACCAAACGATAACTGAAGCAATATATACCGGTATACGTTTTCCAAAGCCATCACCAAACCAATTCCTACATTTCTTAGAAAGTTTCAACATGGATTTGCTAACGGATATGGGATAGAACATATACTCTCTAAACCAAGTCCCCAAGGAAATGTGCCATCTTCTCCAATATTCTGTTATGGATTTTGAAAAATATGGTCTTATGAAGTTTTCTTTAATATTAATTCCTAGTACCTGGGCAATACCGATAACAATATCAATTCCACCGGTAAAATCGCAATATAGTTCAATTGCATAGAAGAACATACCTATTAGTATATATACTCCCTGGTAATCCTGCGGATTTCTAACAATAGTATTTACAGCAATCAATAAACGGTCCGCTATAACCAGCTTCTTAAAATATCCCCAAAGAATCCTCTGAAGTCCAAAAGAAATGTTCCTAGCATCGTAAGTATGTTCTGCAAATAATGTTTGTTTCAAATCATCGAAACGGCTAATAGGTCCTTGAATTAATTGCGGGAAAAAGGATACAAACAATGCCAGTCGGAATATATTTTTCTCATAAGAATATTTTTCTCGATAGATATCAATGATATACCCCATGGTCTGAAATGTATAAAAAGAAATTCCAAGAGGCAGTGCAAATCGGAAGAAGCCAATCTCCGTCTCCACATGAAACAGATCAAGTAGCGAATTTATATTGGCTATGGCAAAATCCGTATACTTTAACACTGCAAGAATTCCAAAGTTAAAAAGAAGGCAAAAAACAAACCAAGTCCTCTGCTTCTTCTTCATTATCACTTTATAAGCTTTACGCTCCTCCCTAGAAAGGGTTTGCTTATTATCTTTTAAATATTGCACTTGTTCTTCTTGTAGCTGATTTAGCTTATAGCTAGCCAAATAAGTCGATAGGGTTGTTGCAATAATATAAAACAGGTAGCCGATCCCTGCCACAGCATAAAATAGATAACTCGCTACAAGTAACAGTATCCATTGGTATTTCTTCGGTATTAAATAATATATAACGATTAATATCGCAAGAAATGCTAAAAACTCATACGACGTAAATAGCATGATATCCCCCTATTATTCCTCTTCAATAATGCGTTCTATCATGGCATAGATTGCCTTGGCAGAATTGAAGTTTTCCGGTGTTATCTCTTCTACCGGTATCGTAATATCATACTCATCACTGATATCGGCTATTAAAGTTACTATATCAAAAGAATCGATGATCTTATCATCAATCAATGTATCACAGCTATCAAAATCCACTTCTGGATGTAATCCTTCTAAAATTTCTAATAAAGCTTTCATACCTTATTCTCCAATCGTTAATTGTATTTATTCTAAAATTTATATAAGCGGTTCTTCACAAAT
>JAAYSQ010000289.1 GCA_012523925.1 Clostridiales bacterium | reverse complement strand
AGAAGCTGAAATAATATCTTTCACGGGGGTATCGAAAGAAGAGATACACTCTACAGAGTATCCCTCTTTCTCTAAAATATTTTGCAGCTCTTCACGTAGAAAAACATCGTCCTCAACAATGACTATCCTTTCCACGCATTCATCCCCCCTACCCTATCTCTTTTATTTTTTTAATTTCTTCATCACTCTTTCGCTGAATCATCCAAATATAACAAAATTCAAAAACCACAAATACAATTAGAGAAATCACTATTGTACTAGTACCATGATTTATGTTTATTGAATTCGGGAAAGTTTCCAACAAAGACCAAATACCAAAAATAGAACTGATCAATGCTACGGAGATGACTAAACCAAAATATAACCAAATTTGTATCCTTGCTGATGAACATAGAGATTCAACACTTGCTCCTAGCATAGCGACTGTGGAATATCTATGTCTCGTACTTTTTTGCTGCATAAGAAACTTTAATCCTAACACCGTATTTGCAATGATTAGGAACATTATACCTAGATAGAATGTTGTATAACTTCCTGCGACTGTGTAAAATAGCTGTCTCCCCATACTTGATAGATAACTTTCATATTCTAAACCAGAGGTATTGAGCAATTCATCTACTTCATACATGGCTTGCATTAAACCTTTTTCTTGAACAAAATCAAAATTTAAAACCAAATTCCAGAGGTATGAATCCTGTGAACTCACGGTAAAGTTATCATAGATATCATCCGGTACAATTAATGCGTATGAAAGAGTAATAGCTCTATCTGCAACAACATTACTTGTATATAGTTTTGATGTTAATTTATATTGCTTATCTCCTAAGCTAACTATAGGATTAGACTGCAATACCCTCCTTAACAGATCGTGTGAGTGTGACCATTCTTCATCAGAATACAATGCAATTTCATCATTTCCTAATATAATAGGAGAATGGTCGATTGAATTCAGCAATTTATTATAACTAGAAAGAGAAATTAAATAAGGCCTATCTTGTACGGATAAATTACTTAATAAACTTTCTTTTTCTTGTGAATTTACTTCACTGGAGACAGATTCTAATAATCCTGACCAAGAAAAAGTACCTGAAGCTTCATTTTCGGAATCCTCCGTATCTGCGGGTCGAAAATGTCCCAATTTCATAGCATAAAACTCTTTTACATAAGGCTCCAGTTTATCCGATTTCAGGACAGAAACAATTTCTTTTTCCGATCCTCTAAAAGTAAAATCTGCAGTCTTGCTAGAAGCATCACTATTATTTAGAGCAGTAGAGATTCCATATGTAAAACTTACCATGGCCATAAGAATTAACAATGATGATATAGCAAGTGAACCCCATTGGTTTAAAACATTCTCTTGAAGTTGTCTTCCTGTAAACACAAATAATCCGGTAGAAGAGCTACTTTTATGTTTTATCCATGCGCCAATTAAACTTCCCAATCCGCGAAACAGCATGAAAGTTCCAGCGATTCCTACAATGAGTATTAATGCAAATATCTTATAATCAAGGCTCCGTAAATATAGTATTGCCAAACCATAAGCTATACATAGAAAAATCGCACCAAGGAGAAATACTACTCCAGTCAGTAAACTAACCATGCTCCACACAGGTGAAATGACCCTTTTCATTTCTTCTTTTTGGTCATTTATTAAATCCACAGGTTCTTTCCTACTCATTTTGAAGCTAAGTATAAACATTGCTACTAGTTGAACTAAAATAAAGCCAACTACCGTTAAACCAAGTCCAACCCAAGAGATACGAAATTGATGACCTATAATTCCCATTCCTATAAGTCTAGATGTCGCTAGACTTATTATCTCAGTTAAAAATAAAGAAACTGGAATTCCAATAATCAAAGCAATTAAGCCATTCCACAATGTTTCACCCATTATCATTGCAAACAGCTTGCTTCGCTTCATACCCATCATTAAATATAAACCAAATTCATGATTACGAAGTTGTAATTGGTATTTATTTGCAAAATAAACCAAGAAAAATACAAAGAACAGCGAAACTCCATAGAGCATCGGAAGCATTAACAAAAGCCTAGCTACCGCATCACTTTCAATCGTCTTTAGATATATCATAACGTCTTGCTCACCAAGGGAAAGGATGACATAAAAAGCTATAATTGAAATAATAAGTGAAGCAAAATATACTCCATTCTCTTTTCTGGTCTTCCGACTATTTCGCTTGATAAAATCAAAGAACATTGCTGCTACCTCCACCCAACTGTGCCAAGACAGTTAATATACGTTCATAGAAGGTATTTTGAGATTCTCCCGGCACTTTCTTGCGAAGCTCATGGAATATCACACCATCTCGAATAAATAAGATTCTTGAGCAAAAGCTTGCTGCATTGGCATCATGAGTAACCATTAAAATGGTTGCCCCATCTGTATGATTAATTGAAGAGAGTTTCTCCATCAAGACTTTCGCATTTTTCGTATCCAAAGCACCTGTTGGCTCATCTGCTAATACAATGCTTGGGTTAGAAATTAATGCTCTTGCCGCTGCGACTCTCTGCTTCTGACCTCCTGACATTTGATATGGAAATTTATTCAATACATCCTCAATGTCCAATTGCTTCGCTAATCTTTGAAGCTGAGCAGCTTGTTTTTTAGGATTATCCCCATGTATAGACAAGGGTAAAATAATATTTTCTCTAGCAGTTAAGTTATCCAACAACTCAAAGTTTTGAAATAGGTATCCAATTTTACTCCCTCTATATTTTGCAAGTTGGGATCCTTTAAATGAGGAAATGTTCTGACCATCCAATAATATTTGTCCAGATGTGGGTCTAAGCATAGTTGCAATACAATTAAGCAAGGTGGTCTTTCCTGACCCACTAGCACCCATAATTCCTAGAAACTCCCCCGGAAGAACATCAAAGGTAATTCCCTTTAATGCAGAGGTTTCATTTTGTCCTTTACCATATGTTTTATGCAGTCCCTGAACTTGAAGTAGTTTATCTGAAATTTTCATACCATATCCTCCCAGAACCTTTTTTCATTAATACTATTATAAAATATAAAATTACTAATTAACACTTACAGTTGTTGTAAGGTTCATGATGAGAGAAATATCTTTCTTAACTTCTAAAGCTTGAGGTTCCGCTATCATTTTTATTCGTTTTTCTTTATATCTTACCTCAGTTTAATATAATTGCCTTGCAATGCTTCAAACATATCTGGATTATGTCCGCGCCTTGCCCTTATCTGTCTACTT
>JAAYSQ010000288.1 GCA_012523925.1 Clostridiales bacterium | reverse complement strand
TATTTTGTTCGGATAACAATTCTTCAGCTTCTAATATAGAAACTTCTGTCAATAAAGTATAAATTTCTTCGCCTTCTAAATTAGATTCATTTTGAAAGCTAAAATAAGATTTTATATTATTCATATTCTTTCTCCTTTATTTGAGTTTTACTTAATTAGCATTTTGACAAACTCATAAATAATTATTTTTTATTTCTTAGTTCTTAGTTCTTAGTTCTAAAATTATAGGTGCTATATTTAGTAAAATCGAAACAATTGTAAGAAACCATAACGCTCTTTCCATACCAGGTACAACATCTAATAAAGCCGACCAATCTTCAACCTTTACCCAATCAGAAACTAATCTGTATTCTGCAACAAGTGTTAAAGCAGTAAACGATAATCCCATTGCCATAGCAAATCTATAATCCTTTCCTGTTTTATACATATAAAGATTTATAAAAGTTGCTACTATAGCAATCCCGCCCAATATTAACCACATAAGTGTTCCTCCAATATTTTTTATTTGTTATCTGAGTTTTACTCAATTCTTATTCTGACAAACCCAAGTTTTGTAAAAAAGACTACTTAAACATTGTTTTTTATTTTATCTCTTCGGAAACATGTTTTCCTTTTGATCCGTCGGGATAAATATAATAAGCATCTATTATTTCATTTATCCCACCACCAAATGACCAATCATTTGATTCGATAAACCTTATGAATGTATGCCAAAATTCATTATAAGATAATTCCTGTGGCACAGATACACTTCCTTCAATTTCAAATTCTTTTTCGATAAAATCACTCCTTTTATATATCAAGATTAAAGGATTTATTTCTAAATTTATTCAGTGTTATATTTTATAATTAACACTCATCTAATCTGAATAATATCAACTACTTATTTGTTCAGATATTTTATTTATAAACTCTTTTTGCTCGTTTGAATTTTTAAACACTCTTTTAGGTACTATATGAGCTGATACCGAAGAAACATAAATATAAAGATAGTCTTCTGTTTCTTCCAAGTGATTGATCTTATCCCAACGAATATGACTTTCGCCTATTGAACTTGTTTCAGTTATGCCTTCATCCGTTAGCACCAAAGTTCTTTGGTTGAACAAGTTTTCATTGTCTCCCTCTTCGAGCATTTTTTTCACTCTTCGTGTGATTTCCCAGCTAGCATATTTCGGATAATAGGCGAACCAAATAATACTCGCCCCCCCAAATACTAACAGCCAATACCACAAAGGGATATCCGTAAATCGCATGACAATAAATGGCATGAATACAAAGATTGCTGGCCCCATAATCCGTTGAATGAATATACTTTTTTTCATAGAAGGTGATCTTCCTGCATGTGAAATATTGTAATTGATGTAATCCTCTTCTGTTAACTCAAACTCTAATTCCATATATATTCCCCCATTTTATCAATTTCTACTATATCTGAATTTTACTCAATTAGCATTAAGACAAGCTGGCACTTTCAAAATTATAAGCTATCCAGCGACGCATAATATAAATATTGTTCATTAATCACATTGATTTAGTGGCAGTCTTCTTTAATTGTTTTATCTTTGAATAAGCCTTTTCAGGCAATATCCCTATAACGATAAGACACAATCCAAGACCTAGCAAC
>JAAYSQ010000287.1 GCA_012523925.1 Clostridiales bacterium | reverse complement strand
TTGCAACGGCAATCTGTCCAAGAAGAACACTATCACCATTATCATATCTACCATAGATCTTACCAGAGGTATCAACACTAACACCTGTCATATTACCAAATTGCTTTCCAGCTCCCTTGCCATCCAGACCACCCTTAACGGCTGTAAGGTTGGATGCCCCGTTGGTTGCATAATGGGTAAGTTTGGAGAAATCAATGTCAATATTAGTGAATTTATTGTTGGCTATCGGTTCATTATGATTTATAAAAAATCCTATGCTATCCTTGGAATCATCAGCGTCTGTTTCATTACCATCAACACCTAAGAACTCACCTGTTGCTGGGTTGAAATTAAGCTTAACTGGCGCACTTTCATAGGTAATTGTACCATCGGCTGCATTTACCTTTGGCTCATATGTAATACCACCTAATTGGAACTCTAGACCGGTACTTTCGTATTCACCATTATCATTCAGTCTTACTAAAATTGATTGACCACTTTCATCAATGATATCGGTTAGTTCAACATTGTATGATCCTTCATCATCTGTTTCCAAACGAGATATTTTTAAATCTGCAGTATAACTATGGCCTGTCATATCATAGAAGGATACATTAACGATTTTTCCAGTAGCGCTAGTTAGCTGTGTATCCAAGCTATCAATATTACCAGAGATATAAGCCGCTTCAGTCGCAGCTGGTTCTGAGTATAGGTTGTCCGGTGACATGATATTTAACGGAGAAACAGCATCCCGTATTATGGCCGTAGGATCATCCTTGTCTACCTGCCATCCCATAACCGCGGCTCCAGAAGAAGTACATAAGGTACCATAAGCATCTACATTAAAGGAACCTGCTTTTGTAAAGTAATTGGTACCACCACTATTAACGATAAAAAATGCGTCTCCTTCAATCATGATATCGAATGGATTATCCGTTCTTTGGGAAGCACCTTGTGTGGAAATTGCTTGCGTTATTGATGCTACATTAGCACCAAGACCAATTTGCATTGCATTACGTCCTGTTGTACCAGTTGTGAAGTTGGGGCCGGATGCACTCTGCGTAGTTTGATAGAAAACGTCAGAGAAATTAACTGAACTTGATTTAAATCCAATGGTATTCACATTAGAAATATTGTTACCTATTACATCCATCTTTGTCTGGTGAGCTTTCAAACCTGAAACACCAGAGAATAATGATCTCATCATAGCGAAATGACCTCCTAAATGTTTTATGTAGTTAGATATCCAATCTATCAGTCATGGATATCAACACCTCCCTAAGGTCCGGCGTTATATAACTACTGCTCCATCAATATTAGTAAAAACTTTATCTTCTCCATCGTTTACCGCTGTAATTACGGTATTGTTCTTGACATTTACGATGAAGGCTAAATTGTCCACCATTACAAGTGATTCGTTAATTCCCTTCTCAGAAGCTTTCTTTGTCCCCGTTTCCAAACGCCTCAATTGTTCCTTTGTCAAATCTATATTACGACTTGCCAACCTTTCATTGGCATGCTTGGAAAATTTTAATGCAACCCTTTCCTTATCTAATATTTCTTGAAAGGATTTATTTGGCGAAATGTTTTTAGGATTACGGCTTGTGCTAGTTCTATTACCGGTATGTAAGCTTCTCGTCATCTGTTCGATTGAAGGAAATTGATTTACCGGGATATTCATATATGTACCACCTTCACTATCCTATAAAATGTTAAATAATAATTACTAAACCATCTCCGGAATCTCTTCTTCATCTTCAGGTGTCTCGGTAACACTAGAGTTTATAATCTTTAGAGTTACTTTATCCGTTACTGTTGTGAGATAAGGATCATTAAAGATTACCGCTACTTGATAATCACCGTTACCATAGTTACTTAGAGCTTCCTTATCAATTGTAACCTTTTGACCACTAACAGAAACCATACTGGAGTCTAATAATTTTCCATTAATTAAGATTGCTACTTGATTGGCAACCGTATCTCCTTCACCAAAATTAGCTTCAAAGGAAATATCTTGTGGTTTCTCAGCGTTATATTCCAAATCAACCTTTTCTTCAATACCTGGAAGACCTTTTTCGATAATGTATTCGTCTGAGATAACACTATCCAACTGATCCACATTATAAAGGTTACCATTGACCGAGAGATAAGCATTTCCCTTATTCATATTAACGAAATCAACTCTTCCACTAACAGTACCTATTTCACCGTTGGTATTCTTAGTTTTTATAAGCACATGCTTGCCAACTAGATTAAATGCCTGAGAACTAGTTGTAAGAGCACTTAAATTCTGTAACTGTTCTAACTGCGAAAAGGTAGCTAATTGAGCAATGAATTCTGTATCTGTATTAGGATTCAATGGATCCTGATATTTCATCTGGGTTACTAATAATTGTAGAAATGCATCCTTACCAAGTGCACTATTACCGGAAGCTTCCTTTGTAGCAGATGAAGTTTTCGTTTGCTCTATAATACCATTGGTCACAGATTGTATTAAATCGCCCATCTTTCTCCTCCTTTCTTAAATCATCCTATTCCTTGTTTTTTGATCCTGCAAAACCTCGACTGTAGGTACCTTTCCCTTTATGCTTGATAGTCAATCTGACTTCCTCGCAACCCAGTGATATTTTCTGTTATTGTTTCTTCCTGGGGTAACTCGCTCATCGAAACAGCTTCTTCCATAGTTATCTTTCTTCCTGGAGAATTGTTCTGCTTAGTTTGCTCCTTATTAGCACCTGTATGACTGTTCTGATCAAATCCATAATTAGCAACCGTCACCTCAATAGTTTCAACCTTAATCCCTTGATGTTCTAAGGTTTCTTTTAATGTGAATATCTGGCTTTCAATTGCCTCTTTTGTCAGCTCATTCTGTACAACAAACTGTGCCGTCATAGCACCATCCTTCGATTGCAGGGATAGATTTACTTTACCCAAATGTTCTGGATTAAGCTGCAATTCCATAGAAGTTTGATCGCGTCGAACCACCACTTTGATTTGC
>JAAYSQ010000286.1 GCA_012523925.1 Clostridiales bacterium | reverse complement strand
GTGAAGAGCTGCAAAATATTTTAGAGAAAGAGGGATACTCTGTAGAGTGTATCTCTTCTTTCGATACCCCCGTGAAAGATATTATTTCAGCTTCTCCTTCGTTAATTTTATTAGATCTAAATTTACCTAATCTATCTGGATTTGATATTTGCCGTGCATTAAAGACTAAGGGAATTGGCCCCATTTTAGTGCTGACTTCACGTAATCAACTTAGTGACGAGCTGCATGCATTAGATTTAGGTGCAGATGATTATTTAACCAAACCCTGCCATCCTAAGCGACTGATTGCAAGGGTTCAAAAGTTGCTTCACTTATATAAAAATATGCATGTTCTATTAGATGCTGGTGATTTCCAGATAGATGAGCTTGCAAATATATTGTATGTTGGTAAAGATTCTATTTCATTATCGGAGAATGAAGGGATTATTATAAAGGCTTTGGTAAAAGCTTCCCCCTCAGTAGTAAAAAAGGAAGAGCTTTTTCATCTGCTATGGGGAAGCAGTGACTATGTAGATGAGAACATACTACAAGTGAATATGACTAGGTTGCGCAAAACTCTTGATGGGGTAGGATTGTCTAATCGAATCAAGACTATCAGAGGAGTTGGCTACCAGCTAATAGGAGATGATTCCTTATGAAGCCAACTGATTGGCTAAATATTCTAAAGGAATCACAACCTTGGATAATACTCCTTTGTATAAGTGATGCCTTTTTTATATTTCTTGCATGGGTAGCGTATCCAGAAACATTTAGACTTCTTGTTGGTATCATGATTACTTTTTCTTTTACTGTTATTGTGCTTGGTATGATTCTTGCTTGGAAAAGGCAAGAAAAACAAGACAGAGCCTTCTATGATTTTTTTAGAGAACCCTCGCAGGAGCATGAGAGCGAATTGATTAAATCAATTGGTAAATTGCATAAAGAAAAGGTGAACTATTTAGGTAATACATTACGTAGATTAAATGACCAATTAGATAAAGCCAAGCTGCAAACCATAGATTATGAAGAATTTATTGAAAGTTGGGTTCATGAGATAAAGGCTCCGATTTCTTTAGTAACCTTGATTTTGGAAAACCGTAAGGAAGAAATGTCTGAATTGGTATATCAGAGAATTGAGCATGCAAGAATTAACATCAGTGATAATGTTGAACAAATATTATTTTACGCAAGATTACAGGCAGACCATGTTGATTATCGCTTAGAGAGAATTTCGCTCAGTAACTGCTGTGAAGAAGCACTGTTTGAACTTCAGGCATTACTGGATGAAAAAGAAGTTAGTATTGTTTCTCAAATGAAAGATGTCCCAATTGTGTCAGATAAAAAAGCACTTCAGTTCATTTTTACGCAAATATTTGTAAATGCAATTAAATATTCTAATGAAGAAATTGATAGATTTATATGGTTAAAAACTGGTTTTGACAGCATTATGAAACGGCATTATTTAAGAATATCTGATAATGGAATTGGGGTGCTTAAATCGGATCTTCCATTCATTTTTGATAAAGGATTTACAGGAGATAATCCTAGTAAAAAACAGTCAACTGGGATAGGATTGTATCTTGTAAAGAAATTATGTGATGAGTTACAGATTGAAATAGAAGTAGAGTCTGAGTATGGGGATGGGTTTTCAATTCAATTACAGTTTCCGTTAGTTGAGGTCCAGTAGTCATTGATATGTT
>JAAYSQ010000009.1 GCA_012523925.1 Clostridiales bacterium | reverse complement strand
TTTATATAGAATATCTGTAGATTGCAATATATTATTTTATTCTACCATGTTTTATATTATAGAGATAGAACAATCGCCCACTTAATATATTTAATCGGGTCAGTATTCACTGTATTATACGACAAAAGGTCATGGCACAGTTAACTCTTATAATATCGATACCCATATCCTCCAAGGGGATACTTGATATGAGAAAATCCAACTTACTTAAGACGCTTGGACTTAGGTCTTCTTTTCCATAAGTTGTTATGTATGCTTGCTCTTTTAAGAGATGATCTAACTTTGCATACATCAACCTTGAGATTCCTATACCACTAGCACAGACGATTCCAATCGTAACCTTGCGCTTACTCTCCTTCTGATTCTCCAGCCGAACAATAGCCGCTCCAAAATGCATTGCAAGGTATCCAATTTCCGTATCGGGAACCTTGTAGCCCAATTTATCTTCAATTAACTTGCCTATGGCAATACATTTTTCAAATATATCAGGATATGTTTCTTTTATCTGAGGTAGCAATGGATTTGAGATTATCATATTGTTCTTTAACCTTACAAAAGTTGGCTGTAAATGAGCTAAAAGTCCAGCAATAAATTCTTCATCTTGCTTAAGTTCATAAGCCAGATTCTCGTCATATGCTTCAATTAAACGATGTATGAAACTAATTAGTTCTTCCTTTTCTGATTTACTTTCAATTCCTTCATCATCTATATATTGCAATTTAGAACCTTTAATATGAAGGAAGATATATGCAATTTCGATATCAGGGATTTCAATCTGGAACTCTTCTTCAAGCGAGTTCGCTATACAACATGCCAAATCGTAATCCTCATCCTTATGTAATCTGTCCACCAATTCCTCATTTGGTTCAATAATTTCATGCTTCAGAATTCTACTAACAGCAATCGTAATATGCAGTAATAAACCGATGTATGAGTTCTCTGTTAACCTAAGTATTCGCTTATCTCTTATACTTAAAAAGCATAAGACGCATCTTTTTAATATCTCATCATCCAAGAGGTTATAGATATTTCGTCCTTCACTACCTCTAATGACATCGTAAACGGTTCGATTTTTATCCTCTGTTAGCTTCCGAAGTATTTTACCGTCCATATTTTCATCAATAAATTTTCGTAAAGCTATACGGTAATTCTTCTCACTACCTTCTAACTCGACTCCATAGCCTGGTTTACGAATGATTTTCAGATTGAATTGTTCAAACCAGCCTTCAATCGCTTCCATATCATTACTGATAGTCGCCTCACTAACACCAAATATATTGCTATAATAGTATAGTTTCTTAGGAGAGAGATCTTTTAGAATTTCTAAGATTAATAATTTTCTTCTCTCGTCAATATCACCAGAATCAATAATATCTTCTTCCTGTAAGCGCTCTAAGAGTTTTTTCTTGTCTTCATTCTCCCCGGAAAGCCATATCCCCATACCCGGCTTTGACTGCAAGGAAAGCTTGTGTTCATTTAATGAAGCGTCGATATTCTCCAGCTCCCGTTGAACAGTCCGCTTGCTAACTTTAATTTCAACTGCTAATTTTTGCACAGAAAGAATTTGTTCCTCCTGGAGAAG
>JAAYSQ010000285.1 GCA_012523925.1 Clostridiales bacterium | reverse complement strand
CGTAAGAATATCTTAAAGCCAATCCGCCAAATTCAGCTTAGAAGGGAACGTGAACGGGAATTTCTCGGATTAGCGGATAAACAACGTATCCGGAACCGAATTACCTCCTTCAATCAGGGGGCAGGAGTTAATAAGGATTTTAATGAAATTATTAAGCAACAATCCGGTCTTACTGCGTTTACTAAGAGACCGAATATGGACCGACGTTTTGTTCCGGCGGGTCAAAGCACGCAGATGATTATAGGTGCCACAAATGAAACAGATTATCAGATTATGAGTGTATCGGAGGCTTTATATCAGAACTTTAATCTAAAGAGAGTGTTCTATTCCGCATTTGTAAATGTAAATCAGGACAGCAGATTGCCAGCAACTACCGAAGGCCCTCCATTATTACGGGAGCACCGACTGTATCAGGCAGATTGGTTAATTCGATTTTATGGCTTTCAGATTCAGGAGTTATTAAGTGAGAAAAATCCAAATTTTAATGTATTATTAGATCCCAAATGTGATTGGGCACTTCGGCACCTAGAGATGTTTCCAGTAGAAGTGAACAAAGCAGACTACTTTACCTTATTAAAAGTACCTGGAATTGGAACCAGGTCTGTTAAGCGAATCATTATGGCAAGAAAAACTGCGACACTGGATTTTAAGGATTTAAAACGTCTAGGGGTTGTACTAAAGAGAGCTGTATATTTTATTACTTGCAATGGCAAAATGATGTATCCGATCAATATAAATGAAGATTTTATTACGAGACAGTTATTATCTGATAAGGGGAAATTACCGGCTGGTGTTGATCATAATATCACCTATAAGCAATTATCCCTGTTTGATGATTATAATCTTTCGAATGGAATGCTTGCAAGCAATTAGATTAGTGTCAATTTAGAAGTTATTTGTTTTTTATTTATTAACAATAAAAGTGTAATCTCATAAAAGTGTAATTTCTATGGTGTTTATGATTAATTGATTTATTGAAAGGATTTGTGGATAAATGGTACTTCAGCATATCTATGTGTGTGAAAATAGTATCGATGGAATTTTTACAGCAATATACCAGGCTTGGGCTTCCAGAAACGGACATGCTAATAATAAAATCGAAACAAAATGTGAGACAGGAAATTATACAAATATCGAACTTTTTTCAAAATATATTTCTGTTGAGACCGATTATTCCATATCTATGAAAGTAGCGAAATCAATCAAAACAAAAATATCTGAAGATGCCTACCATATGATATGCAGTGTGGCACTTTCAAATTATCAAGAAAAAGCCGATTTAATATATCGATTTCTAATATTGGGTTTTGCTATGGGAGCAAAAGTGGTTCAACACTTAGGTAATGAAGTTGTAGGAAAGATGTTTCAATTGAGCAGAAAGGTGAATAATGAAGTTCATAATTTGCTAGGATTTATAAGATTTATTGAGCAGGAGAATAATGTTCTGATAGCGGTAATACATCCTCAGAATAATGTACTTGCTCTTGTGGTTCCTCATTTTGCAGATCGTTTGCCACAGGAGAGATTTATTATTATTGATGAAAGTCGTAGTTTAGCGGCTTTACATGCACCTGGTAAGGAATGGTTTATCATAGAAACTGATGGTATTACAAGGGATATTAAGAATGATTATTCTGTCAAAGAAAGCAAATATCAGGATTTGTGGAAAGCCTTCTTTAGCAGTATCGCAATCAAAGAACGATCAAATTATAAACTTCAAAGAAATAATCTTCCGTTACGTTATCGAAATGATATGACAGAATTTATATAGATATTCTTTCGTACAAGATAAACTATAGATTACGCAAACAATATTATCCCATATATTTACGTATTTTATATCTTTTATTTTACTAAAAATTATTAATATGGATGTATATATGCTCCTTGTGTTCATGTATAAATCACTAGATCTGAGGGATACTAACCAAGTAAAATGAAATAATTAAATAGGAGGAGTATCCATGAAAAAGAAATTAAGTATTTTGCTAGCTATATGCTGTATGGCCTTATTTGCATTTAACGCTTGTGCTGCGGATGATGGCTTAAATAATTCAGCAACTGAAGAAGATAATGCTGGCGATACTGACGGTAATAACGGAACTACAAACGGAACTAATAACGGAACAACTAATGGAACTAATAATGGAGCGATCAATGGTACAACGAATGGTACCACCAATGGTGGAACGACCAACGGTAATACCAATGGCGGAACAACGAATGGAACCAATGGAACCAATGGAACCAATGGTACTAATGGAACCAACGGAGGAACTACCAATGGGACGAATGGAACCAATGGAGGTACTCAGTAACGTCTCTATAACATAAAAGCAGGGTTAACCCTGCTTTTTTAGACTTTGTGCACAATCTTTACAAGTACCATTAATTTGGATCTGATGCTCTTTAATGATAAATCCTTCTTCTTCAATTGAACTTTCGATTTCATGCAAAGGACAAGAAGGAAGATCGAATACTTTCTTGCAATCATCGCATATGATAAAATGCCTATGTTCATCATTATCAGGTTTGATAAGATAGAATGTCTCATTGTCATTAAAATTGTATTTATCAATTATGTCTTGTTTCAATAAGGCATCTAGATTTCGATATATTGTAGATTTTGCTATTTTAGGAAGATCGGTAATAATTTTAGCATAGATTTCATTAGCTGAAATCGGGCGATCTGCTTCTTTCAATATAGATAATATAAATTTTTTTTGTTTAGTGTTTCTTTGGTTCTCCATACAGACTCCTTACTAGCACTGTGTCCATAACCTATTTCAAGTGATTGTTTCAAATTATATAGCTAATTTCATATCAGAATTATTCTTGGGCTGCTATAATTCTATTCAACATGATTGATAACTTGTTAAAACATTTTAGGTTTAGTATACTTCTTTTTCGATTACCTTTCAACCCCACCTCCAGTATGATTATAGAAGGCTATAGAAATGAGCCGTTCTAAAATAAAAAAGCGGAAGTAATCAAACTTTCCGCTAATTTCGATTTAAAAGTTTTTCAAAAAAGAGTCCAGCTAAAATCCAAGCCGGTGCATAATCAAGACGTATCACTCCTTTATAATTATATTTTGCTTTGCTGTAATCCCAAGGACATGCTCCGAATTTTTTTAGAATTACACCAGAGATGTATTCCGCTAAATAGATTAGAGTAGCATAAATCCCTCCTCGAAATAGGGCATTCCTCTTTTTCAGCTTTTTACTTATGGGTGATAGACAGGCTGCCATACCATAGATAGGAAACATCCAGACAGAGGTACGGCATAGTAAAGTTTTATCCTTACGGTGGTCTCGGATAGAGCTTAATCCAGTCCATAAGCATTCCATACACCAGCCACTTAATCCACAGAGTATAAAATTGTTAAAAAATCCTTTCTTCATGTTCTTATTATCTGCAGATTGTAAATTCTTATGCGATATGAGAGAATATGAATTATTATTGGAATTACTAAAACTAGTAACTGCATCTAATTATCATACAACAGATACATCTTCCTGATCGCAGCTTGCGTGGAAACACGCCGCGGAGCGAAGGATTTATATCTGTTGTATGAAAATTTATTATGACTATACAGTTTCGCAATTATTTATATAATCTTTGATTTGACAGGTGATATGAGTAAATATTTATAGAGTATTAATAGTATAGAAGGTAGGTATGTAATGGAAATAGAACGTAAATTTGCTATTCGTAAAATGCCCGAAAGTTTGGAACAATATAATAAGAAGCAAATTGAGCAGGGATATCTTTGCTACAATCCAATACTTAGGATACGTAAAAGTAACGAAAATTATTTTTTGACTTATAAATCAAAGGAGGGTATAAAAGAGCAAAAAGAAGGCCAGGCGATTATTAATAATGAAACGGAGCTTCCCTTAACAAAAGAAGCATTTCTAACATTAAAAGAGAAAACGGAAGGTAATATGATTTATAAAACACGTTACCTTATTCCTATACAGGATGGACTTACAGTAGAACTTGATGTATTTGAGGGAGTACTTACCGGACTGATATTTGCGGAAGTAGAATTTCCCGATGAGAAAGCAGCGGATGAATTTATCCCTCCGGAATGGTTTGGCAAGGATTTATCAAACGATAAACGGTTTTCTAATTATTATTTATCCAAAATAAAT
>JAAYSQ010000284.1 GCA_012523925.1 Clostridiales bacterium | reverse complement strand
AAGATCAGATTTTACAGATTAATGAATTAGAACGCAATCTACTTGGGCAGATTATTCGAGAAGCAAAAAATGCTTTCAGTTCTCCCTTGGACGATCCCCATTTAAAAAAATTAGAACGAAATTCTGAAATTCTATTTGGAAGTGAACAGATTATCAAAATTAATCTTGAATACTTACTGATTGATTTAATACGTAGATATCATATAAATGAAGAGAAACAATCAAAGGATGCTATAAAGCATGCAAAGACTACGAAGATGAATTATGATGATGAAGTAATCGATCGTATCCTTCATTATATGGAAGCCAATTTGAACTCCCGTCTTACGATGGAGCAAATCTGTAAGGATCATTCCATTGGTCGATCTCGATTACAAAACCTATTTCAGAAGAAATTTGAATGTGGTGTTATTGAATACTTCTCTCATATGAAAATTAATGCTGCCAAACAATATATTCGTGAAACAAATATGAATTTTACGCAGATTGCAGAGAAACTAGGGTTTAGTTCAGTTCACTACTTTTCCAGGCAATTTAAGAAAATTAGCAGAATGACACCTACAGAATATTCCTCTTCTGTGAAAAGCTTGTCTGAAAAGCCTTTCATTTAATAATGTTACTATTATCTATATATCCTAGTGAAATCATTTTCTTACTATTATTGTTCTTTATACAAGATTGCATATAAATATTTTTGAAACATATAGGAGGCATACTATGACTACACATATCTTATATAACGAAGCATTGACTTTACAAATCAGGGAACTTGGTGCTGAACTAATATCAATCAAAGACAAACAAACCAATACCGAATATCTATGGAATGGAGATCCTGCCTATTGGAAACGTCACGCTCCAATCCTCTTCCCCTTCGTCGGAAGTCTGAAGAACAAATCCTATCGCTATAATGGAATTACCTATCCGATGTCACAGCATGGTTTTGCAAGGGATATGGAATTCACTGTAATTAATAAATCCGATCGTGAAATCTGGTTATCTCTCGATGCCACAAAGGAAACACTTGAAAATTATCCATTCCAATTTCGCTTGGAACTTGGCTACCGTTTGGAAGAAAAGACAATTACCGTTTTATGGAGAGTGATTAATCAGGATAATAAAACAATGTATTTCTCTATCGGCGGTCATCCTGCATTCGCTTGCCCGATAGATGGAAATGGTAAGCAAAGCGATTACTATCTGCAATTTGATACCAATCAGCCATTACATTATCTATTAATTAATGAGGACGGTACGGCTGTAAAGAAGCCTTTTGAACAACAAGAAACCCTAGAAACCGATAAGGGTATACTAGCAATTGATTCTCATATGTTCGATAGGGACGCTCTTATCATAGAACATAATCAATGCCAAGAAGTATCTTTATTAGATCCAAGTAAGAAAGCTTATCTAACGGTATCCTTTGATGCACCACTCTTTGGACTCTGGTCACCAGCCAAGAAAAATGCACCTTTTATCTGCATTGAACCTTGGTATGGACGTTGCGATAGTAGTGATTTCGATGGCACTTTGGAAGAACGCGAATGGGGCAATGAATTAGAAGTTGGCAAACAATTTGAAGCTAGCTATACAATTACTATAAAATAATATTACAATTACTATAAAATATTATTTAGAATAAAATCCTCTAAGATAATAATATCTCTTAGAGGATTTTTTGCTTCGAAACATTAATTCTATTCCCTATTACTGGAATAGTTATTGCAAATATTATTATATGATATCTTTCGATTATCAATAATATCAACTGATGTTTTGATTTTTTAAGAACAAATCTATAATTTTCTTAGAGAAAACGATTTATAGCTAGGATTTAAGCAATTCTTTTTCTAATAAATTTCCAATAATTTTCTTTTT
>JAAYSQ010000047.1 GCA_012523925.1 Clostridiales bacterium | reverse complement strand
GTTAGTAAGTTTGCCCTAGGGGCACTCCTATCAAAAACCTACACTAAGGTTGGCCCTATGGCACTCCTATCAAAAAACCACACTAAGGTTGGTGCCAGGTTCAGATATTTACTTTTATGAAATTTTTATTAATAAATAGGAGATACTTTAATTAATAGAAAGGAGTTTTTAGATGATTAATGAAAAAGAATATAGAAAATTGTTTAAAAAGTTACTTAAAGCTTATTATGAAGATGTATTTGAAGAAACTATAGAAGAAATTTTCTTAAATAAAGACGTAAACAGGGAAAGCTTTGCCAAAACTGTGTCTGCCCTATGTGGAGTGGAAGTAGATTATTCTAATAATTTCTCAAAAGATTTAGTAAAAGCTATAGAAAGTTATAAAGAAAGCAATAGAGTAGTGGTAAATACTCATTCCTGTGTGAAAAATTGTATACAAGTTGATGGTAAAACCATATGCGAAAACGCTTGTCCTTTTGATGCTATTCTTTTAGACAAAGATAAGCTTAATATGGAGATAAATATGGATACTTGTGTTCATTGTGGAATTTGTGTAGAATCCTGTGATAATAATAACTTTATTGATAAAATAGAATTTATCCCCTTAATAAAAGATTTAAGGAATAATCAAAAAATCATAGCAGCTGTGGCCCCAGCAATAGTGGGGCAATTTGGTGAAAATGTATCTATGGGGCAAATAAGAGCAGGGTTAAAAAAAATAGGTTTTGCAGATATGGTAGAAGTAGCTTTTTTTGCAGATATGCTTACTATTAAAGAAGCTGTAGAATTTAATAGATTAGTAATAAAAGAAAAAGATTTTATGCTTTCCTCCTGCTGTTGTCCTATATGGGTTGGAATGATTAAAGCTAAATTTAATGAATTGGTAAAATACACTTCCCCCTCCATATCTCCAATGATTGCTGCTGGCAAAGTTATTAAAACTTTAGACCCTCAATATAAAGTTGTGTTTATTGGTCCCTGTGTTGCAAAAAAAGCTGAAGCAAAAACAGAAGACTTAAAAGAAGCAATAGACTATGTTTTAACCTTTAATGAGTTAAAAGACATTTTTGACGTTTTTGATATAAAATTAGAAGAACTACCTGAAGTATTGTCAACACAATACACCTCAAAAGGCGGTAGAATTTACGCTAGAACAGGTGGCGTATCAGAGGCTGTAGAAAATGCATTATTGGAAATATTTCCTGATAAATTAGGCATGTTTTCAAGTGAGCAAGCTAGTGGAATAAAAGAGTGTAAGGAAATGCTGAAAAAAGCCCTTGAAGGTAAAATTAAAGCAAATTTTTTAGAAGGAATGGGCTGTGATGGTGGATGCGTAGGAGGTCCAAAGGCTATTATTCCAAAGGAAAAAGGTAGAGAAATGGTAAATAAATTTGGCAGTGAATCTAAAGTACATATCTCTACAAATAATAGAATTATGAATGAATTTTTATTAAAATTAGGCATTGAAAATCTTGAGGATTTTAAAAACAAGGAAAAAACAAAGATTTTCCAAAGGAAATTTAAATAAGGACTCTCCTTAATAATATTTTTTAAAATAAAAAACTTATTAAGCCTTGTGATATTACCCAGCTTAATAAGTTTTTACATTTATTCAAACTCTATCGTATAGCTTTAATTTTTGCTATATCATATGCATTTTTAGTTGTTAGCATCTCCATTGCATTAAAATCATTTCGAAGGTCTACCAATTCATCATATACAGCCTGAATTTCCGTATGGAGCTCATTTGCTAATATATTAATGTCATCTTTAGTTGCAAGATTCTTTAAGTCATCTTTAGTGGCGAAGTTCTTTAAGTCATCTTTAGTAGCAAAGTTCTTTAAGTCATCTTTAGTAGCGAAGTTCTTTAAGTCATCTTTAGTGGCGAAGTTCTTTAAGTCATCCTTAGTAGCGAAGTTCTTTAAGTCATCTTTAGTAGCGAAGTTCTTTAAGTCATCTTTAGTAGCGAAATTCTTCAAGTCATCTTTAGTAGCGAAATTCTTCAAGTCATCTTTAGTAGCGAAATTCTTCAAGTCATCTTTAGTAGCGAAGTTCTTTAAGTCATC
>JAAYSQ010000283.1 GCA_012523925.1 Clostridiales bacterium | reverse complement strand
TGTCATATGCTAGATGGATTTTCCACTCAGGAAGAAAGGCATGGTGATTAATAGTGAATGATGTGTCAAAAAAATTGTTGGAAATAAAAAATGTTAGTAAAATCTTCCGAATTGGCGGAATGCTTCGAGGCAAAAAGCTTGTTGCCGTTGATGATATTTCTCTAGATATCGATGCAGTTAATCCGGTAATCCTATCCATCGTTGGTGAATCCGGTTGTGGTAAGACGACACTTTGTAAGATGCTATTGCGCCTATATAAACCGGATTTGGGTGATATTATATTAGACGGTAAGTCCTATGCAGATAAAAAAAACTATGATTCACGACAATTTCGTTTAAATGTCCAACCAATCTTTCAAAATCCATATGAAGCTTTCTCAGCCCGTAAGACTGTAGACACTTACCTTTTCAATACGGCCCTCCGGCTCGGTATAGCGAGAAATTCCTTCGAAGCAGAAAAACTGGTGGACGAAGCGCTAAAAAGTGTTGGTTTGTCGCTGGCTACGGTAAAGGGTAAATACCCTACCCAGTTCTCCGGTGGTGAACTCCAACGTGTATCCATAGCCAGGGCTCTCATCCCGCGGCCGAAGCTGATTATTGCCGATGAGCCAGTTGCTGCTATTGATGCTTCTATGAAAATGAATATCGTAAACCTTTTCAAAGAGTTAAAGGATAAATATAATATAACATTTATCTACATTACACATGATCTGTCTACAGCATATTATGTATCTGACTATATTGCTACCATATACCGTGGTAGTTTGATCGAATATGGACCTGCAAAGGAAATTATGGACGAACCTGCACATCCTTACACCGAGCTGTTGATGAATGCCGTACCTGTAATCGGTGATAAATGGGACGAGGGATTATCCTTGCCTGACTTAGAGGATAAGGAATATGCCATTACCTATTGCAAATTCGCACCCCGTTGCCAATATGCTACGGAGGAGTGTAGGCAGGGAAGGCCGGATATGACTGCCATTAATGGTTCAAGGAAGGTGTTGTGCTTCCATCCGCTAGTAAAGCCTTCTCAGGAGGAGAGTGCAGAAGTAAAAATGGCTTGATTGGCTTAAGGAGCTTATCATTGTGTGGCGTCCTTTTAATATTTTGATATTTATCACATTTGAGGTATATAAAAAGTGCGTGTTTATTATCCAACTCTTAATGGACTAATAAATACGCATTTTTTTCTTTTATTTATCAATTCTTTACCATATTCCCTGAAATAATGGTTGTTTATATTAGTTTTCGAAATTTAATGTAAAACTATGAATCAATTCAACAATCTATATTTTAACACTAGCTTGAATTAATTCATTCTAATGTATATAATTGGATTATTCAAAAGACATGCTAATATATAACCAGAAACTGCAGATGTTTTATTATATGTGAGGTAATAGTATTGAAGAATATTGAAGTTGTTGCAGCTATTTTAGTAAAAGAAGATAAAATTCTTGCCACAAAACGAGGTTACGGCGAATTTATGAATATGTGGGAATTTCCCGGCGGTAAGATAGAACCCGGAGAAGCCAAGGAAGAAGCCCTTTTAAGAGAAATAAGGGAAGAATTAAATATTGAAATCTCTATTGGTGACTTACTATGTACAGTTGATTACGATTATCCCGATTTTCATCTAACAATGCATTGCTTTATATGCACAGTTACCGATGGAAAAATAACACTCATTGAACACAAGGATGCAAAGTGGCTATCCATGGATGAACTGGACACGGTTCAGTGGTTGCCGGCGGATATTGGAATTTTGGATAAAATCAAAAGATATATGTCTACGAAATAACCCTTTTCCAAATTACGCTATGATAATTTGCTCTATGCTAAATAGC
>JAAYSQ010000282.1 GCA_012523925.1 Clostridiales bacterium | reverse complement strand
GCAGTTAACTTTGGTATTGTGTATGGCATTAGTTCCTTCGGTCTGGGACAGGATCTTAATATTAGTAGGAAAGAAGCAGAACAATTCATTGAGAAATATTTTGAGACTTATCCTAAGATCAAATCCTATTTGGATGGTGTTGTGGCTGAAGCAAAGGAGAAAGGATATTCTATTACCATGTTTGGTCGTAGAAGGCCAATTCCTGAATTAACCTCCAGTAATTTTATGCAGAGATCCTTTGGTGAACGAATCGCAATGAACTCCCCGATACAGGGAACTGCAGCAGATATCATTAAGATTGCAATGATTAGGGTTAACGAAGAATTGAAGAAAAGAAAACTTCGTTCTAGACTTTTACTACAGATTCACGATGAACTACTAGTAGAAGCCCATAAGGATGAGATAGAAGAAGTAAGCAAAATTATGGTAGAGGAAATGCAGAATGCAGCCAAGCTTTCGGTACCTTTGGAAACAGAGGTTAAGGAAGGAAAGAACTGGTACGAAGCGAAATAAAAGTGTTGATGAACAACCGCTTTAGGCCGGACTGCGTGACTTATGATACCTAAATTAATAACATTAAGATATGGAGGATTTTAATGAAAGTTATAGGGATTACTGGGGGTATTGGAAGTGGTAAATCCCTAGTAGCGAAAATTATGATGGATATGCATGGAGCATATTTTTTAAATACAGATCAGATTGCAAAGGAGCAGATGGAAGTAGGCGGTACAAGCTATGCCGGAGTGGTTGATTACTTCGGCCATAGCATACTGGCAGAGGATGGGTCAATCGATCGAGAGAAGCTATCTAAGATTGTCTTTAAAGATGAGGAAAAACTTCAAAAATTGAATGACCTTACCCATCCGCAGGTACTAGAGGCAGTTCAGGGGGAGCTTGCAGCTCTTCGTAAGTCAGGAGAGTTTCCATATGTAATTATTGAAACGGCACTTATGATCGAAGCCGGCTTTGACTTTATTTGTGATGAGGTCTGGTATGTATATGCACCGGAGGAGATCCGTAGGCAACGTTTAAAAAGAGAACGAAATTATTCGGATCAAAAGATTGATTCTATATTTGAAAAACAAAGTAAGGAAGAAGAATTTCGTAAAAGGTTTTCAAAAGTGATTACAAATGTCGGTGATATCCATGACATAGAGCAGCAGGTAGAAGAGTTAATATTCTTGACAAATTTCGTGAAATAGGGGATACTCAGTAGAATAATGACTAGACACAAAGCAGTGCAAAATAGAGGATAAGGAAGATTAAAATGAAATTATGCAGTATTGCAAGTGGTAGCAGTGGTAATTGCATCTATGTCGGCAGTAATCAGACGAATCTGCTGGTGGATGTAGGAATCAGTGCTAAAAGGATAGAGAAGGGACTAAAAGAGATTGAGGTCTTACCGGATACATTACAAGGTATCCTAATCACCCATGAACATTCAGATCACATATCTGGGCTAGGGGTAATGGCAAGAAGATATCACATCCCGATATACGCAACCTATGAGACAGTAAGAGCAATTCAATCAAAAAAAAGTATCGGAGATATACCTGATGAGTTGTTTCATTATATTCAAGCAGATGAAACATTTGTAATCAATGATATCCATGTAGATCCATTTTCTACTTCCCATGATGCTAGTAATCCCGTCTGCTATACGGTGCAATCGGGGGGTACAAAGATTGGTATTGCGACGGACTTAGGCAAATATGATGATTATATTATATCTAAATTAGAAAATTCTGATCTGCTTCTATTAGAGGCAAATCATGATATCAATATGCTAATGGTGGGCAAGTATCCATATTACTTAAAACAGAGAATTCTAGGGGATCGTGGGCACCTTTCTAACGATTCCTGTGCAGATTTAATCAGCAAATTATTTTCGAAGAATTTAAAACATATCTTTCTCGCCCATTTAAGTAAGGAAAATAATTATGAGGAGTTGGCTTATGAGACTGTTTGCTACGAACTAGCAAATCGAGGCTTAAATTTCTCAGAATCCAATCTTAGTGTTGCTCATAGAGAAAAAACTTCCGAATTGGTTACTGTATAACTACAGTATACTTGCAATAGGACATGTTCCAATCCATACAAATCCTATATTCGGTATTATTACAAATATATTGCTTGTTAAATAGCAGTCAAGAAATCTAAGGAAAGGCATGGTGTTCGTTATGAATCGAACGGTAATTACAGTAGTAGGAAAGGATAAGGTAGGTATTATTGCGAAAGTATGTACCTATCTTGCAGGAAACAATATTAATATTCTAGATATTTCCCAGACCATTGTACAAGATTTTTTTAATATGATGATGATAGTAGATGTTTCAAAAACATCAAAGGAATTTGATCAAATAATTGAGGAACTGGATCAAATTGGGGCGGAAATAGGCGTTAAGATCCGTGCACAGCACGAGGATATCTTTGATAAAATGCATAGAATATAGATGGGAGACTTAAGTATGATTAATTTACATGAAGTCATCGAAACGAATAAGATGATACAACAGGAAAATCTAGATGTTAGAACAATCACACTTGGTATTAGTCTCTTGGACTGTATAGATCCGGACCTTACAGAGCTGAATCGTAAAATCTATGATAAAATTACTACAATTGCCAAAGATCTAGTAAGTACGGGAGATAAGATACAGAGAGCATTTGGAATTCCAATTGTGAATAAACGAATCTCCGTGACACCGATTGCTTTAATCGGCGCAGCAGCTTGCCGTAAACCTGAAGATTTTGTTACGATTGCTAAGACTTTAGATAAGGCAGCAGAGACGAGCGGAGTTAATTTTATCGGTGGCTATACTGCATTGGTGTCCAAAGCTATGACAAATGCGGATGAACTTTTGATAAAGTCCATACCAAGCGCACTAAGCCAAACAGAGCGTGTATGTAGTTCTGTTAATGTAGGCTCTACTAAGACCGGTATTGATATGAATGCAGTAAAGCTTCTTGGGGATATTATTCTGCAGACGGCAGAGTTGACAAAAGAAAGGGATTCCATTGGCTGTGCCAAGCTGGTTGTATTCTGTAATGCTCCAGATGATAATCCTTTTATGGCCGGAGCTTTTCACGGTATCACTGAAGGAGATGCAGTAATTAATGTTGGTGTCAGTGGCCCAGGCGTTGTGAAGAAGGCCTTAGAGGATGTACGTGGTGCCGATTTTGAGACCTTGTGTGAGACGATTAAGAAAACGGCATTTAAGATTACCCGTGTTGGTCAGCTTGTGGCACAGGAAGCATCAAGACTAATGGATATTCCATTTGGTATAGTAGACTTATCCCTAGCACCAACTCCTGCGGTAGGAGATAGCGTGGCAGAAATTTTAGAAGAAATCGGACTCGAGTACGCCGGAGCTCCAGGAACAACTGCGGCTTTAGCACTACTCAATGATCAAGTAAAAAAAGGTGGCGTTATGGCTTCCTCCTATGTGGGAGGTTTAAGTGGAGCATTTATCCCAGTTAGTGAAGACCAGGGTATGATTAATGCAGTTATAGCAGGTGCCCTATCCATCGAAAAACTAGAGGCTATGACCTGTGTATGTTCAGTTGGTTTAGATATGATTGCAATTCCAGGAGATACTAAAGCGACTACCATATCTGGTATTATTGCTGACGAAAT
>JAAYSQ010000281.1 GCA_012523925.1 Clostridiales bacterium | reverse complement strand
CTGCACAAGATAGGCAGGAGATTGAGGCGGTATACTAAGAGTCTGGAATATGGCATGTTCTACCCGTACCAGCTGCCCCGGCTGGATTGCTTCTAAAGGAATGGTATTATTATTTTGATCTAGAATCACTGTTTCATTAGAAATAGTGAAAATCATCTGATCATTAATATCGTAGGGATTTCCTGTGATAAGAAAACCATTATTCGTATCCACACCCACAACACGGTCCGTTGTTATAATCACAGAAACTTCTTCTTGCAATACTACAATTCGGTAAGCATTTGATTGAGGAGGAATACTTCTAGTCATTGCAGAAGAGAAATCTGCATCTATTCTCATCCCCTCACGTAAATCATACAGATTAAGTGGTCTTCCATCTTCATCTATAACTATAGTGTCATTCCCTACATTTAGCCTAACTTCTTGTGTGTAAATCATATTATTTTCACCGCTTACTTCGAATGAAATTAACACATATCCCGTTCTTCCGGTATCTGTAGCAACTTCCTCAATAACAGCGTTTTCCACATGTATAATAGTATCATTTAGATATTCCATACCCCACTGATCGGAATTAGTATGATTCATAATGATCCTCTTAACTTTATATTATTCTAGTAATAATATATGTTAGAGCTATCAGAAGTTACGGCTATCGGTATGATTAATATACCATTAAAAGGACCTATGGCAATTTTCCAGTGCCACAGATCCTTTTATAGTTATTCATAATGTAATTATTCTTTACTTACTAAACACAAATGATTCTAATTCGAACAAATGTCTACCCTTAAACATATCGGTAAAGTACCCACCAAAGCTATCTTCAATAACGAAGTAAACAGCATGTCTACCTGTGACATTCTTTACTACACCACTTACAACTCCGTTGTCTGGGCCAACATCAATACATCCGATTTCTTCACCATTTTCATAATCATCAATAAGGATACGGATTTTCGACTTACAACCCATTCCATTTACCAATACGGAGAATTCCATAGTCTTGCTTCCATAATCCTCCCCGAAGTCAAAATACTTATAGCCGATAATGCTTCCACTGGTAATGTTCGTTATAACTCTTGTAAAGATGTTTTTCTCAGTAATAATACAATCACCCTTAAGTACACAAGCAAGATCTGCTGGTGTTACTTCATATGGCGAGAGTGATTCTTCAAACCCTAGAGATGTCATTTCAACCTGTGGAATGGTTCCATCCGGAAGAATTTCAATTCGCTCCACGCATCCTCTTCTTGACATCACTGTTCCATTTGTTGTGCGGTGATAGAAAATATACCACTGACCTTTAATATTACATATGGAACCATGGTTATTGCCTCCCGGATAGTCAACACCATTATCAACAATTGTTCCCCGGTATTCAAATGGACCGGTCGGAGATTTGGATGTTGCATAGTCTAGTCGGTTACCGTTCTTAGGTGAATAAATCATATAGTAGGTGTCACCTATTTTCCTTGGTGAACAAGCTTCGAAAAAGCCATGTGGTTCATCGGTTGGAATAATATCTGGAATAAAGCTTCCATCAATAACCTCATACATATTCTCAGGATTTAGCTCGGCCATGTAAGAGCCTTCAAAACCACAGTAAATATATACTCTACCATCATCATCTACCAATACACCTGGATCTACAAATACACGATCTGCAAGTAATTTGGGAGAATTTTCAGGTACCTTATATTGTGATATAAGTTTAAATGGTCCTTCCGGTCTGTCACTAACAGCAACACAGCCTACTGTATAGAATATGTAAGCATAAAGATAGTACTTTCCATCCTTTTCAATCACATCCGGAGCATATAACTCACCATCCGTCCATGGTGTATCACTTTCATGGTCTCTGTCTGCTCTAGTGCGAAATGCTACACCATGGCAAGTCCAGTTATTTAGATTATCAATTGGCGCTGACCATACTTTTAGTTGATAATCACAGAATTTATCGGAACCAGCAGTGTCATGGGATCCATATACATACACACGATCTCCAAACACTCTCGGTTCTCCATCAGGAATATACTCCCATCTTGGAAGATATGGATTTGGCATAATGACCTCCTTAAAAATAAATAGTAGGTTCATTATATCATTAATAGTTCATTATTTAAACTATATTTGGTTTTTCTTCTAACACAAAGTCTAAATAATGATTTTTAATCCATAAGAGAACGTTTATCTCCATAGGTGTTCAGTTTACTCACCCCTGTGACACATTATATAATGAATAGAAATATCCCTGTTTATCCATCAATTCATCAAAGGTGCCCTGTTCAATCACAGATCCTCTGTTCATAACGAAGATCTCATCATACTTTCGCATAATAGCTTCATTGAATCGATGGGTTACAATAATTCTTGTTAGATTCTCCATACTTAGTATTTTGTTCTCCACCATTTGTGCAATATTATTATCCAAGGATGCTGTGGCTTCATCCATTAGAAGGATAGGTGTTCCGCGAACAAGGCAACGAGCGATAGATACCCTTTGTTTCTCTCCACCGGATAAGTTCTTACCACCCTCGCCACAGGAATAATCCTCACCTTTTTCTTCTATTAAGGATGTTAGTCCCGCCTGCTCTATCGCATTCATTACTTTTGTTTCATCAAAGGATCGAAACATCGTGATATTATCTTTAATTGAGCTATCAAATAGGAATACATCCTGCTGAATAATGGAAATTTGATCATATAGACTATCTAAGTCAATCTCCTTAATCGGAATGCCATCGATTAGTAGATCACCCTGATAATCCGTATGATGGCCAAGTAATAATTTGAATAATGTTGATTTACCACTGCCACTGCCTCCTACAATTGCATAACTCTTTCCTTTTTCAAAACACAGATTTATATTCTCTAATACAGTCTGTTCCTCGCCATAAGAGAAGTTAAGGTTTCGGAAGACAATATCCTTTTCGAAATTCATTAATTGGCTTCCTTCTTTCTTCTTTTCCTCTTTCTCGATTACATCTGAAATCCGCTCAATCAGTTTAATTGCTGCTTTTCGATTACTTAACTGCGGCGCAAGATACCGTACTGGATGCAAAATAAAATTACCTAACTGTATGAAAGCAATCACCATACCAATGGACATAACATTCTTAAAGGCAAGGAAAAATCCCAATGCAAATATCATTATGTTAACAATAATCGCAGAAATGTCACTATAAATCGAAACCGTATCCGAAGTTACACGTCTCCCCTGCTTTGTTGCTTCCAGCTTCGTATTTTTTTTACGGAATATTTGTAAAACTTCTTTCTCAGCTTTAAAACTTTTAATTACGATAAATCCATTTAGCAAATCCTTTACCTGAGCAACAAAATCCATGTTTTCCTCAGAGGTTTCTTTCTCCTTTTCAACCAGTTTTTCTCCGTATTTTAAGGAGATAACGATACTTATAAGAGAAACGGCAAGAATGGGAATCGCAAGCTTCCATTGTATGTACAAAGAAGCAATCGCTGCTCCAACAAAAAACATTACCGTAAGGATTAAATTCAAAGTACCAGCAAGATAATTAGTCTCAATGGAGGCCAAGTCATTGGAGAAGGCAGAGATAAACTTTGCTGATGCACCATTACCAAACTGGGAAATGGATTTGCTTAGCATTTTTTCAAAGATATAATCCTTAAATTGTGAAGTAGCCTTACGGATATAGGCATTCTTATAGTTTCTTTGTAGAAAGCTAAACATTGCATAGATAATTAGATATGTCGTACCTATCGTAAATCCTTTCTTCAGAACTTCATAACTATTATATTCCACTGCTTCAATGAAGAACTGTAGCATAAATGCCATGGCAATATTCATGACTGAACATAGTATCAATGAAAAAATTGTCATGATAAAATTCATTCGATTATTCTTATGAAATTGTTTTTCACATTTCGTCTTTATTCGCCCCATAGCGTAATTCCTTTCATTAATTAATACCCATATTTTAACTCTTATGTATAAACTTATCAATAATTTTTTGCGTTAACCAGTCTTTATAAAATGATTAACATTAATTAAATCAAGATACCATCCATACATATAAAATATTCATACTTGAAATTTTAATCCTGGTTCTTGCATATTTATGCAATTGCGTTATAATATAACTACTATTTCGCATCAAACATCAACATAAACTAGCACTACTACTAGAATTACTTAGAGGAGAAGAATGAGACACGATGAAAAAGAACTTTAACAAAAATGAATACCTCCATGGTTTAAAACGAGGCTATCCTATTGCTTTGGGATATATCCCAGTTTCCTTTACCTTTGGCTTAATGGCTGCGTCCGGTGGTCTACCAGTCTGGATGGCCGTTTTTATTTCCTTTACCAATTTAACTTCTGCCGGACAGTTTGCTGGAACGAATCTAATCCTAAGTGGCGCAGGCTATCTAGAAATCACCCTGACCACCTTTATCATTAATATACGATATATGCTTATGTCTCTTTCCTT
Source organism: Clostridiales bacterium (assembly GCA_012523925.1). GTDB lineage: Bacteria > Bacillota > Clostridia > Lachnospirales > Lachnospiraceae > Mobilitalea. The sequence continues at coordinate 13,174 of JAAYSQ010000281.1, read as the reverse complement.
GACGCAACGTTTCGACAAAGCAATGCCTTTATCTAAGCGTATGATAATTGCATATGGTATTACTGATGAAATTTTCTCCGTAGCCTCAATGGAGCGGGGAATTCTTACCTATTCATTCCTACTAGGACTTATTACTGGACCAGTATTCGGCTGGACCACCGGTACTTTCCTAGGCGCATTGATATGCACCTCTCTTCCAGAAGGTTTCAGTAGTGCCATGGGAATTGCACTGTATGCCATGTTTATCGCCATTATTCTTCCTCCGGCCAAGAATTCGAAACCAGTTATGATTATAGTTATTCTTTCCGTAGCAATTACCTGTATTATCAAATACGTTCCTCTCTTTAATGGTATGTCCTCTGGTTTTCGGACAATCATCGCAACCATAATTGGAGCAGGAATTGGTGCTTACCTATTTCCTATAAAAGAAGAAAAAGACAACAGCAAACAGAAAGGAGAAGAGGCATGAAATTAGAGAGAGCATTCCTTGCCATAATCTTAATGGCACTAGTTACCTACATACCAAGAGTATTGCCTATTGCCATCTTCCAAAAAGAAATCAAATCTAGCTATATCAAATCCTTCCTTCATTATGTACCTTTTGCCGTTCTAGGTTCCCTAACCTTCCCGGACATCTTTACTTCTACCGGTAATCTTGTATCGGCAATTTGCGGTACCCTAATGGCTCTATGGCTTTCCTTCAGAGAAAAAAGTCTTGTGGTTGTAGCTATTGGTGCTATCCTTACTGTTTACATCACTGAGATAATTCTTATAATTTTTTAGAACTTCGAATTCAACAAGATAGTGAAAAATAATGTCCGAAAGTAGACTCACATTTTTAAAATGATAAAATATTTGCTATAACAAATCACCTTAGGTGATTAGTAGATTGGTGAGCCTAGATCTATTAATCTACTTAGTAGGTCCCCGCATAAGCGTGGGGGCATACTATTTGTTATATAAATTAACACATAAACAAGCCTTCCATTAATATAATATACTAATTACTTATTTATGGAGGAGTCATGAAGCAAGTATTCATAAAAACTGCAATTGTATGCGTTGTTGTTTTGCTCTTTCCTTTTATTCTTACTCTTTTTCTTTCGAACTCTACAAGGAATAAGAATTCTATAGAAGCAATGAATTTTAAGATTAGCCATAACATAGACAATAAGATAGAAAATGTAGATTTTGATACATATATCATGGGCGTCGTTGCTGCTAATATGCCAGCAGGTTATCATATAGAAGCATTAAAGGCGCAGACCGTGATTGCTAGAACTTATGCTCTGTATAACATAGCACTTTTGATGGAAGAAGGGCACGCAGATTCACATTTTACCACCTCAGAACTTGGTTTGGCCTATATTCCCATTTCCGATATGGAGCAATATTGGGGTTCTGACGATTATAAAAACCACTTTGCGAAAATAGAAAATGCGGTACATGCGACCAAGGATGAAGTTTTAGTCTATGAAGGCGACTTAATCCTTCCTGTTTTCTTTGAGACCGGTTCAGGATATACAAGGAATGCTAACGAAGCATGGGGCGTTGACATTCCTTATCTAATCAGTGTATCCAGTAAGCAGGATGTAACATCTATCAATTATTTAAAAATAAGTGAATATTATGTAAAAGATCTGGTCGATTTATTAGAAAAGCAATACCCAGATCTTCGCATTTCAGAGCAGAATTTTTTTGAGCAGGTAACAGTTATAGAGCGAGATAGTACCAATTATGTAACACAAATGAGCATCAATAGCAAAACCATTCCCGGCGAAGAATTTGCCAGAGTTTTGGGGCTAAACTCCAATCACTTCTATATTGAGGAGTATAACGGCAATGTACGCATCATCTGTACCGGCGTTGGTCATGGGGTTGGCTTAAGCCAGTACGGAAGCAATGCCATGGCGCAGGAGGGTTATCCATACTTTGAAATTTTAAGTCATTACTATAGTGGCACTTCTTTAATGACATTAAATGAAGATTAGAACTTAATTTATCACATCAATATCTAACAAGAAAGAGTACAATAATAATAGCTTGTGATTATTCATCCATTTGGATAATAATCACAAGCTATTTTAGTAAACTTAAATGTGATAATCATCATTAACTTATAAATGTCACTTAACTATAACACTGCAACCAATCCAGTCAATAATTTGACAGTATTCTTAATCGCAATCTCTTCAAATTCGGAATATGCCATTTCTGCGCTTTGATCAGCTTTATCAGAAATCGCACGAATAATCAGGAATGGAATTTGATTTAAGCTTGCTGCTTGTGCAATTGCAGCACCCTCCATCTCCGTACAATAGCCATCAAAATTACGTAATAACCATTCCTTCTTCTCGTTATCTGATATAAATTGATCTCCACTTACAATTCTCCCGGTATGAACACCAATCTCAGGAAGAACTTCTGCACAAACCTTTTTTGCATTTTTAACTAAATTTCCATCTGCGGTAAAAATCGAGGTCTCCATCCGTGGTATTACACCGATCTCATATCCAAATCCAGTAGCATCGACATCATGCTGCAATGCATCCGCTGAAAGTACGATATCCGCAATTTCAATCTCATTTCTTAAAGAACCAGCTACTCCTGTATTGATTACCGCATCAACTTGATATCGATCGATTAATATCTGAGTACAGATTGCAGCATTAACCTTGCCGATACCACTTCGAACAACAACAACTGGTTTTTCTTCGAAAATTCCCTCGCAAAATTCCATGGATGCAATGTTGCTTACTTTCTTCTCTCTCATACGTTCTTTTAGGATACTAACTTCTTCATCCATTGCCCCGATAATTCCTATTTTCATCAATGTTTGTACCTCCTATAATCAACCAATATCATAACTAAGCATAGTATAGATTCGTTTAAGTATAAATTATTAATATAATATCTTTAAGTATCATATATAATTCCTAAGAGTATAGCTTGAAAAATATAAGATTTTTCAAGTATAAGTTTGTACCCACTGCCCAAATTTCACCTGATTGCAATAAATGACTTGTTTTTTTAGTATGGAAAATATTACTTCAATTTCCTTGTCGTCAATTATATACGATTTTTGTAGGTAATTACAATACCAAATAGTATTTACTTTATTTACATATTAAATTATAAATAAACCTTATCTCTCTTGGCAGAATAACAATTAGATTAAATAAAAGAATTATTTGCAAAATAAGGATATCTGATATACAATGTATTCGATTGTGGGTATTTATAAAATACTCAAATATTTATACATAATTTTATTGTAGCATATAAGAAAGAAAGGGATTTAATATGGTATACAAAACTTCAGGTGTCTGTAGTAGCGAAATCAATTTTGAAATTGATGAGAAGAAGAATACTGTGAAAGCAGTAAACTTTAAGGGAGGCTGCTCAGGTAATGCAAATGGAATATCCCGCTTAGTAGTTGGAATGCCAGTAGATGAAGTGATAAAACGTCTGGAAGGTGTGTCTTGTGGATTTAAATCAACGTCCTGCCCAGATCAACTGGCAAAGGCGTTAAAGAAATGGAGGTCCGATGAATGAAGCGTATTGTATTAACCGGTGGTGGTACTGCCGGCCATGTGACTCCTTGCATCGCATTGCTGCCCGCATTAAAAAAAGAAGGATACGACATACAATATATTGGTTCTTATAACGGAATTGAGCGAAAGCTGATTGAAGAATATCAAATTCCTTACCATGGTATCTCATCTGGTAAGTTAAGAAGATATTTCGATTTGAAGAACTTCTCCGACCCATTCCGTGTCATAAAAGGATATTATGAAGCAAGCAAAATTTTGAAGCAGTTGAACCCAGATATAGTCTTTTCCAAAGGTGGTTTTGTAAGTGTTCCTGTGGTTTTCGCAGCTAAAAAACACAAAATTCCAGTAATCATTCATGAATCGGATATGACACCTGGTCTTGCAAACAAGTTAGCTATTCCTGCTGCCAAAAAAGTATGTGCCAACTTTCCGGAAACACTTCAGTATCTACCACCTGACAAAGCAGTCCTTACCGGAACTCCCATTCGTAAAGAGTTATTCTCTGGTAATAAGATAAGGGGACTTGATTTCTGTGGATTTACAGCAAATAAACCGGTGATATTAATTATTGGCGGTAGTACTGGCTCAAAAGCCATTAACGAAGTCATTCGTGGTATGCTTCCAACACTCGTAAGGGATTATCAGATTATACATCTTTGTGGAAAGGGAAATCTAGACGAAAACCTAAGTAACACCCCTGGTTATGTTCAGTTCGAATATATCAATAATGAATTAAGTGACTTATTCGCAGCTGCTGATCTAGTAATATCCAGAGCTGGTGCAAATGCAATTTGTGAAATTCTAGCGCTTCGTAAACCTAATATTTTAATTCCACTCCCACAAGGAGCTAGCCGAGGAGATCAGATACTTAATGCTGATTCGTTTGAGCATTTGGGATATTCTTACGTACTTTCAGAGGCAGAATTAAGTTTAGCCTCTCTTCTTAATGCAATACAGAAAGTCATGGAACACAAACATAAATATATCGATGCCATGAATAAGAGTAAATTAAATAATTCAATAGACACCATTATTCAACTTATTAAAGAAAATCAAAAGTAATAATATATAAATGTGAAAAAAGAAAGGGATTTTAATTAACTAATCCCTTTCTTTTATATTATAGTATTATTCTTAAATTGAGATTTAATTTCCATGCTCAAATTTACGTCTTGGTAAATTCCCACTTTTTACTTTATCTTCTTTGCAATGGCTTCAGCAACCTTAGCTGCCTCCCCCTCCTCATAACTTCCTTGCTTCCAAGTGAAGGTCACTCCATCCTCTTGCTTTCTTGGAATTAGATGCATATGAAAATGGAATACAGTTTGCCCCGCTAGCTCACCATTATTCTGTAATAAATTCATACCCTCACAGCCAAGTTCCGCTTTGATTGCTATTGCAACCTTCCTAGCAACTATAAGAGCTTTCGAAGCAGTATCATCATCCATCTCATATAGATTTGCAAAATGCTTCTTAGGTAGTATAATTGCATGCCCTTTTGCTGCTGGTGCAATATCCATAATCACTTTAAAATCTTCATCTTCATAAATAGTAGCTGACGGTATTTCCGCCGCAATAATCTTGCAGAAAACACATTGGTTCTCCATGTAAACACCTCCTATGTCGATAATTGTTATAATTTTAACATTGCGATTTACACCAAAATTTGATAGAATTTTAAGTAAACATTACTTTCACAAATATAATTTGTGATGCTGCTGTAAATCCGTACAGTATGGAAAAGGGGGATTCTATGTTACCAAAAGGAAATAAGGATGTTCCAACCAACTTTACTAATGCCGTTCCAGAGTTGGATTCGATTATTCAAAACCTTACTACAGAAAACAAACGGTTGACTTCAATCTTTGTTCACGAACTTCGTAACCCTTTATCCCTATTAAAAGGCACGATCCAATATATTGAAACCAAGCATCCAGAGACAAAGGGGTTCAAGTATTGGAACCAACTACAGGACTTAGTTAACGACATGGAACTTATGATGGCAGATGCTTCCCTTTTAAATATGGCAAATAATCTATCCAAGGAACCCACTGACTTAATAAAGTTAATAGAGGGAATTCACTATGGTTTTATATCACAGGCAGATGAGCAGCAAATAGATTTTACTCTATCTATTGATCCTGATTGTGAAACCTATTTTACATCCTATAATTGCGACCCTATCAAAATAAAGCAAGCACTTTCCAATCTAATTAAAAATGCATTTGAAGCTACCGTTCCCGGTAATTATATACATATAAATCTCAACTGTCTAAAAGAAGATGATGATATTCCTTATAGTTTGTCCATACAGGTGAGTAATAATGGTGCTCCGATTCCGGAGGATGAGATTGAAACCATTTTCACCCCATTTGTAACTTATAAGAAAGGTGGAACCGGTGTAGGTTTAGCTGTTGTAAAAAAGATAGTAGATCTTCATTACGGTACTATTTCCGTAACTTCAGATGAAAAATCTACCGCCTTCCTAATCCTTCTCCCTCTGTAATAGGATTACGAAGAATGATTTTTATAATAAATTAAAACGGAAAATTTGATCAAAGGTGCGTAATGTCTTAAAGTTTCCTTTGGCTGTTAATTCACCAGACATAAATGCTCCTTGGAAGGTAATTCTACCATTTACCAAACGATTCATAACTGCGCGAGTTGTTTTAGCTATAACATCAGCATCCGGTTTTTCACCGTAATAGCATTTAAGACTCTTATTATTAACCTCTATCACAAGTGTTTTCTTACTATCAGATAATTCGATTGCATAGGAAGCGGCAAAGTTCTCTAAAGGATGAAAGTTAGCCTTTAAATTTTTGATAAACTCCTGTCCAGCCTCCCCATTACCATTAGTAAGCATTTCCTTAAATAATTGGGAAAGCTCTTCGATATCTTCCTTCTGCTTTTTAACATAGGAATCATCGGATACATACATGGAAAGCTGCTCACTTTCTTGAGGCGTTAATGCAATGGAATGATCGGTAAGTACATTCTGCTTAAATGTAACCGTACTAGAAGGAAGTATTACCGATTTATGATTTACTACCCGATAAAATTCTTCCGCTTTCTTTTCAATCGTTCTAGCATAATCTGGATTTGTCTCAAACTCCACATGATCTTTAACATATGCAGTAAGCCCATGAAAGGGGGTACCTCCTAGAAACTCCCATGATTTAATTAGGGTAAGCTCCGCTTCTCTTTCCCCATAGACTCCTGTCATAACAACCGGAAGCATATATAATTTACTAAGCTTATCCTTATCAGCATAGAGCCAACACGAATCGAGAAACTGCTGCATCAAGCCACCAATTCCAAGCCACTCTACTGTAGTGGCTAATATTACGCCATCTGCCTCCTTCAGAGTCTTAGGAAGCATCGTTATAGCATTCTTTTCTTCATAAAGATTATATCTGGTAACTTGTACTCTTAACTCTTTCAATACTGATGTTAATTTACTAATTACATATAGAGTAGGATCCTCGATTAAACCCCTTCCACCATAGTAGATATTAATTTTCATAGATACATTCCTTTCCTTCTGCTTTGGCAAAAGTTATATATGTAGTAAGCAGTTGAATCTACCATCCCAGCTATATTGAAAATGATACTTTTGCTTACTATGATATATGATTCGTATTTGATATCTCCTTATCTTGCTTCGGTTTACGGTAAAATATAAGTGCCAATAATAAACCAGCTACAAATCCTCCAATATGTGCAGCTAGATCAATTCTAGCATTGGATATTCCACCATATAAACTGAATATAGCAAATAGGAGCATTTGCCGGCTACTAATGTCTTCAAGTCTACCTTTATTAACAATGAGAATATATAGCATCGCACCTACAATTCCAAAGATAGCTCCGGACGCACCAATCGAATACACAATATTATCCATTACCATATTATAACTGATTGAAGTAATCCCTGCAATCACCCCAGAACCAAAATATATGAAAAGATAACGAAATCTACCCACAGCCCTTTCTAAATTATCACCTACTATAAACAATACTAACATATTATTTAATAGATGACTCCAATCGGCATGCATAAACATGGATGTGAGAAGACGGTAATATTCCCTATCCTTTTTCAAAAATATCCATGAAAGTGCGCCTTTTATCGTTATTCCATCGGTTCCTCCGTATACATTAGTAAATTGCATTAAGATAAATACGATAATATTGATGCCTATAATTATCGTATTGATTGGACTGAACCATCGGTTTTTTATTTTTCTTTCTGCTTGCATATGATTCCATTCCGAAGACTCCTGATTCGTATTTTCATTTACTCTATTATGACATTCAGATAATCTCTCATTCATAAGTAAATTCTCAATTTCATCCCGGATTCCAAGAAAATCAGCAAGCTGTGTTTCATAAATAATTAATCGATTTTTTATTAAATCTATAATCCAATGGCTAACTCCACCTACATCACAGAGAATTTTAGCCTTCTCGGGATTTCTAGTAAAAATGAGACCTAGCAGATGAACATTTAGGTTTCCTCCACGAAGAAAACTGTCCTTCATCTGTTTTAATATGTGCTCATATTGCATCTGAGTAAGTTCATTCCCATGGGGTGTATGAATAATAGAGATAATATAGGCTTCCCCATTTATTATCTGGTAAAATAAATAGATCCCCTCTGCATTGGAATTTATTCTTCTAAAGCCCATATCAATAAATCGATTTGACAGCCTATCCTCTAACATATTAAATTACCATTTTATTAACCTTTTCTATTGATTTTGATATAGTTACGTTTGTTCTTCCCAAGCAAAGGAACGTTTCACAGCCTTATTCCATCCTTGGATTAAAGAAGCTTGCCTTTCTGCAGACATTTTAGGTGTAAAAACTTCGGATATATCCCAGTTTCTCTTGATCTCCTCTTTATCTTTCCAGAAGCCAACAGCCAAACCTGCTAAATAGGCCGCACCCAAAGCGGTAGTTTCTATGCATTCCGGCTTGTAGACTTTTGTATTTAAAATATCTGCCTGAAATTGCATAAGAAAGCGGTTTGCACAAGCTCCCCCATCCACTTTCAAAGACCTTAAATGAATACCAGAATCCGCTTCCATTGCCTGAAGAACATCATAAGCTTGATAAGCGATAGATTCCAGAGTAGCGCGAATCAGATGATTCCTGTTACATCCCCTTGTAATGCCCACAACAGCCCCTCTGGCATACTGATCCCAGTGAGGCGCTCCCAATCCGGTGAATGCAGGAACCACGTATAATCCATTGGTATCTGGAACCTTAAGTGCATACTTTTCACTTTCTGCGGCGTTACGAATTAACTGTAACTCATCACGTAGCCATTGGATAGCTGCTCCAGCGACAAACACACTACCTTCTAAAGCATACTCTGGTTTCGTCCCCGTAGAAGCTGCAATTGTAGATAGAAGTCCGTTTTTGGATTCAATCGCTTCATTTCCTGTATTCATTAGGAGGAAACAACCTGTACCATAGGTATTCTTAACTTCCCCCTGCGTAAAACAGCATTGTCCGAATAAAGCAGCCTGCTGGTCTCCTGCTGCCCCCGCAATCGGTATCTCCTCTCCAAAGAGGGATCGATCCGCGTATCCATAGACATAACTGGAGGGTTTTACTTCAGGTAACATTTCAAAAGGAATATCCAACTCTTGTAGTAGCTTCTTATCCCAGGTGAGCTCCTTAATATCAAATAACATAGTCCTAGATGCATTGGTATAATCAGTTACAAAAGTTTTTCCTTTTGTCAAATTCCAGATTAACCAAGTATCCACTGTGCCAAATAGTAGATTACCTTTTCTTGCTTCTTCCCTTGATCCAGGCACATGATCTAAAATCCATTTAATCTTGGTACCTGAGAAATAGGCATCCGGAATTAATCCGGTCCTTTTTTTAATATAGGTATCCAAACCTTTTTTCTTTAATTCATCAATCATACCAGAGGTTCTGCGGCATTGCCAAACAATTGCATTATATACCGGAACGCCGGTACGTTTATCCCATACAAGTGTAGTCTCTCTTTGATTTGTAATACCAATAGAGGCGATTTGATTGGCGGTTATTCCTAGCTTTGCCATCGCTTCAGTAGCAACCGAGATCTGTGAGGACCAAATTTCCATGGGATCATGCTCAACCCATCCTGGTTTTGGATAAATCTGCGTGAACTCCTTCTGTGCCACGCTTTTCATCTTACCCTGTTTATCAAAAATAATACATCTGGAACTTGTCGTCCCCTGATCAAGAGCCATAATATATCGTTTCATTTATGGATCCCCCTTTTCACTCTCAAAGCTTTTATACTTGAAATAGGCAATTATTAACTACATTGTACCACTATCCCCTTACTCTATACAACATTAATTTAGAGCGCCAAATATCCTCTTAAGGCTTTGACGCTCTACTTGTTTTCCGAAAATGAACTGTTACTTAATTTTTTGCATATCAGCTCTTGCTAAATATAAACTTAATATCTGCAAAAGAAATTATATCTCCAACATTAACTTCTTTACTACTATAAGGCTGCAAAACTTCTCCATTAAGGAAGGTTCCGTTCGTTGAATTGAGATCAGTTATAAAAAACTGGTCCTGTTCCTCCGTAATTTTAGCATGATATCGGCTTACCACATCTTTCTCAAGACAGTAATCCACATTTTTCTTAATCTTCCCTATAAAAAAGGGAATCTCTTTGATTAGAATTGTCTCGTACTGCTCTTTATCTATTGGTTCTAACCGATAAGATGGCTCTAGCTCTATTGCACTTAAAAGGCAAGTAGGATTATACTCTTCATTATCCATACCTTCCTCAACTATACTTGCCACATCTTCCTTATCCCTATTGTTATCGCAATATGTAATATGAGAATTCATTTCTTTCGATTTCTCTTGATGATTTATCCACTTACCTTGATGATTTTTATTAATCAATCCACAACCTTCACCCACTAATCCCGGATTCTCATTAGGTATTACTTCTTTCTCATCCTTTTGATCATTCTTCGTAGTATTCCAATCTTCTCTAGGGTCAATATATTCACTTTTTGTTACCATCTTGGTAATACGATTCTTTTTATCCCAGATATGTTTCATCAAATAACCTTCTAGGCATAAAAGAACGAGAAGAAGAGCAAAAAGCTTACTATATTCAATTCGATTACCAAAGGAGTTGTAGATTATTTTTTTCATATTACAAAAAAGCAGTAGTAATATTCCCCCTAATATACAAATTGCAGAGTAAAGATAGGTTTTAACTGGATAACAATATAGCTCTTGCTCCCCAACCACCTTCTCCATCATTACTGGTATATTAAAGTGGGTACTCCTTTCTTGCTCCTTCTTAGCACGATTAGTATTGTTTATTAATTGCTTTTCATTATCCATAACTTCATTTTCTATTGTCTTCACATCATAATCAATGCTTGTATTTCCTACGCTACTGGAGCTATTATTTTGTATGATTTTCTTTAGATGACTAAATGCATATCCTTCTTCCTTGCTTGCTGCGTATAAGCGGTATACTAATAGCACGGCTTCTTTATCATTATAATCCACTTTATTCATGATATATTCTATAAAGCTACTCATTTGTTCTTTTATATTTTTTTGATAGCCAGGCAAGTAACATAGATTTGGCATGTCGGTATTAATATCAAGATACACATACTCAGGCAATAATAAAAAATCATCCGGTAAAAGAAGATAATCATAGGCCCTTTCTATAGTATCAATCAAACTTAGAAATATCTTTCTAACACGCTCAAAGGATAAAACTGTTTTATCAAATAGATTATAAACCGATTGCTTTGCCGTAATCTCATAATAAAAGAAATCCTGATTATTGATTGACTGTATCTCTAATGATAATATTCCTTCAATCTGTTGATAGGCAAGCATTTTTATACAATAAGAATTCATTTTATCATATTCTATCCCGGATAAAACCATATAATTATGGTATAAGTCCCTTTTAAAGTTTACTTCCATGTAATCCTTCTCCCCTGTTATTTAATATTTACTTTCTAATACTTGCTGTTTTATTGATAATAATAATTAGATCAATAATGTGATTACAACATTTTCATATGTCTTCTAGTAAACACAAAAAGAAATGAGGCACTAAATAATCTTTACATTATTTTAAAATATTCTCAATAATACCTTTCAGCTCTTCTACTCCTTTAATCCTTGAACCGGTATCTAAAATCACCTCTGACATTCGTATCGTATCGGCTGGATTATGAATGATTTGTTTACCTTCTATTATCTTCTTCTCGTTTGGTTGAAAGAACCTTAATACACCTCTCATAGCAATCTTAGTTTCAGCCGTAATTTTAACCTCTAAACTATATTTTCCAACCTCTACATCTATGTCTGTAACCCGCATCATCAATAACCCTTCTGAGAATTCATCTTCGATATACCGATAAATGTCTTCCTCCAGTTTATCTTTTTTGCCTATGATAAGATAAAATACACCTCGATTATTAATTTCCTCATATTTAATTTCCCCTTTTGAAATATCAGATTCATGCTTGATTATTAGAGCTGCTCGGTTTAGTACCTTATCCAAATATCCCTGTATTCGATTGCAATCATGAAGATAAAAGGTTAGATAAAAGAAGGAAAATATAAGGTAGATAATTATCGGCATGATTAATGCTGCTTCCACTGTGAAGCTCCCCTGAATCCTTCCTCGAATCATTCTTCGATTTCTTATGTGCTTTTGTATACAGTTATTTATACTTCTACTTGGTATTTGATACAACTTCTTTTCCTCGTTTTTCAATTTATTATAATTATTGATCTTTACCTATCTGATGCACTTTATAGTATAGGAATAAGGAACATCCCTAAGAAACTTAAAAATATAAAAGGAACAAAAGGAATAGTTTTCTTTCGGTCCGCCAATCGAAATGTCAGCAGAAAGATGGAAACAATTGCAGCGATCAATAATGCTAAAGCAAATAACTCTAGATTATGCCAAAATCCTAAGCCAATACCAGTCACGCAAAGCAATAGTCCATCCCCCATACCAATTTTACCCCCGGTTAATAGACTGATTCCAATTACAAAAGCTCCAACTCCAAGACCACCAAAGCGGTCGATTAAGGAAAGAGTAGTCATATTCACTGCACAGATACTTACTAAAATTGCCCCTATTAGAACAATCCACAGGGAAACTTTTTTACTCCGTATATCCTGTATCCCACAAAAAAATAGTAATATTCCAATTATTGTTTTTAATAAAATCTCCATCATGTTTCCCCCATATCTTCCTAACAAAAGAGAATGCTAAACAATATTCATAACAAAAACAAAAATGATTACTCCAATCACCCACACCGTTTACAGGGTGTTCGATCGGACACTTCAGATAAGGGTACCTCTGAAACAGTTCTTTTTATTTTAGAACAATCATTACGTTCATGATATCTAGTTCCATGGGAGGTTATATAATATGTTTTTGTAATATTCTCCTCACCGGTATTACATTTTTCACAAGGATAATATTTAGCACCATGATCATTCCTTAATTCACTTGGTACACCTTTAACTGACCTTACTGATAATTTGATATGGGAACAGTCCTGCCTGCTATGATATACGCTTCCTGTTTT
>JAAYSQ010000280.1 GCA_012523925.1 Clostridiales bacterium | reverse complement strand
GTCTGTTGTTGTTACAGTAAACATTTCTGGTGGCTCAGATTGGATATTAACTGTAATCTCATTTGCACCAGGTGTTCCAGGATATGCATCGTTATTTGATGCTTCTTCATTAGTAGTGCCGCCATTGTCGGCATTGTTCTTTGTGCCATCTTCTTTTTTACCGCATGCAGCAAACATCATTACTGACATAGCGAGAACTAAAAGAGTAGCAATCAACTTTTTAGTTTTCATAAATATTCTCCTCCTTGTAATTTAACAAGCGAAACAATTTCGTCCTGCTATCTACTATATAAAAAGGAAGTACTTGATTTATACTTCCTTAGTATATCCAAATTACGAGTATTATAATATACCAAAAATATTAATAAGTCAATATAATAAAGCAAAAAATTTTATCAGATTGCAGTGGTAAACTCATTTCCCTTTAAAGCTTTAATTCATTGCATTATTTACATAAATTGTACGCTTCATATGTTCTTTCATTTAATTAATTTGCCAGTAACAATATAGCATATATGGTCAAAATCACTATATATTCAGCAAATAATGTCGAATTATTTTACAAACTCCAATTCAAGCACATATTATTTTTTGATACATATAATATGGGGTAAAGGAGTGAAGCATATGACCAGTCAATATGATTTCGGTATTTTTGGCGGTGATCTTCGCCAAGTTTGCATGGCAGAATCCTTATTAGAAAAGGGCTACAAGGTTGCGGTCTTTCGTCTTGCCAAGGCGATTCACCATGATAATTGTAGTCCTGTATTGACTTTACATGATTTATTTGAAAATAGCATTACCTTGATTGGGCCCATACCAATGACCAGGGACCAGGTTACAATTACTGCAAAGCAAACCGCTACTGATCTTACGGTTGCACATGTGGCTTACCTCTTAAAGAGCCATCATATTCTTATTGGGGGTAATATCCCCAAGCCTTTACTTGAGCTATGTAATACGAAGCATATTTCCTATTACGATTTGATGACAGATGAGAAAATTACGATTAAGAATGCGATTGCAACAGCGGAAGGCACTATTATGGAAGCAATAGCTTCCAGTGACCGTAATCTTCATGGTAGCAATTGTTTGGTCTTAGGATACGGACGATGTGCAAAGGTATTAGCACAGAAACTTAGAGGTTTGGATGCACGGGTTACCATTGCAGCCCGTAATGAAGAAGCATTGGCTTATGCAGAAGCGGCCGGACACGGAACCGTCCTTTTACAGAACTTAAAATGCATTCTACCTTCCTTTTCCTACATTTTCAACACTATACCTACACTGATTCTTGACCGTGATAGCTTGGAGCTTGTAGATCCTCAGGTTACAATAATTGATATTGCTTCCGCTCCAGGCGGGGTTGATTTTGATTATGCCAATAGTCACGGCATCAATGCCAAGCTATGCCTTGGGATTCCAGGTAAAGTAGCCGCCAGAGCTTCCGCCAATATTCTTGTTACTGAAATTCTTGCATATTTAAAGAAAGAAGTGATTAAATGACCCTAAAAGATGTCAATGTGGGCTTTGCCCTAACCGGATCATTTTGCACTTATGAAGATGTTTTAAAAGAAATGGAGAAACTGGTTAAGGAAGGAGCAAATGTTTATCCTGTTTTCTCAGATCGAGCAAAAGAGACCGACAGCCGATTTGGAAAAGCTAAGGACTTCCTTAAAAAAACGAAAGAAATAACCGGAAGGGATCCGGTTACAAGCATTGTAGAAGCGGAACAATTTACTCCAAAAGGCACCCTAGATATTGTGTTCGTTGCTCCCTGTACTGGCAACACTCTTGCAAAGCTGGCCAATGCAATCACTGATTCTCCAGTCCTTATGACTGTGAAAGGTCATCTGCGAAATAATAAACCGGTAGTATTAGCCATCGCAACCAATGATGCACTCGGTGCTAACCTAAAGAACATCGGTCTTCTACTCAACACAAAGAATATCTACTTTGTCCCATTCGGGCAAGATAATTATAAGAAAAAACCACACTCTATGGTTGCTCATTTTGATTTAAGCCTTCCAACACTTAAGGAAGCTTTAGAGGGAAGACAGATCCAGCCGGTTACGAGAGCACCTATTTAAATAATAAAAAACCTCTAGTTGAATATCACAAATAATACGGTGCTTAGCTTATAATTATTAATAAAATAACTACACAAGATTATCGGCAATTTCATAGATAAGCCGATCACATACAGTGATTTTAATCACTCCTCAAACTTACAGGAAAGTTTCCGAATTCTCCGAAACACATCTGTTAAGTTTGAGTACATAGAATGAGTTTCTTCCTATTATAATGTACCCTTTATTATGTACACTATTTATAATATAGCTTTTATTTTATCAAATTCATCTATCATTCATCTATCTGAAATAAAAAATGTCCGAAGCCGATTGACATTCACTTTCTAATATCAAATCAGATACGGACATTTGTAATCTTATGCGTTCTTATCTGCGTTCGCTTTCTCAAGTTCAACGATTGCTGATTTCTTCATAGGTATTCTACAATTCTTATTGTTACCAAATTCAACGATAACCACTTCATCCATAACATCGATAACCACACCATAGAAACCACTGGTCGTTAATACACTATCCCCAGCTTCCAGTGTAGATAACATTGCTTCCATTTGTCTTTGCTGCTTCTTCTGTGGACGTATCATCATAAAGTATAGCAATAGTCCAAGAATTGCAACCTGCGCTATAATCATTATCATTGAACCGGTGCCCGATGCAGCTTCTGCACCTTCTGCTAATAATATATAATTATTCATAATAAGTTCCTCCTAAAGAAATAATTTTCTATAATTCAATGTTATTCGCATCAATCTTCGCTCCTAACAAATCCTTCTAACTTCTGTTTCTTATATTCCTGATAGCGATGTTCACGAATTGCATCACGGATTTCTTCCATCATATGATTGTAAAAATGTAGGTTATGGAGTACCATAAGACGCATTCCCAACATTTCTTTTGCTTTTAATAAATGCCTTATATATGCCCTACTATAGGTCTTACAAGTTGGACAACTACACTCACTATCCAAAGGACGATCATCCAATTCATATCTTGCATTCATCAGATTCATTTTACCATGATTAGTATAGGCATGTCCATGTCTACCATTGCGAGATGGGTATACGCAGTCAAAGAAATCAACACCTCTATCTACGGCTTCCAATATATTCTCGGGAGTTCCAACCCCCATGAGATAAACCGGCTTTTCCAGTGGTAAATATGGAACTGTTTCTTCTATCATATGATACATTTCTGAATGGGTCTCCCCTACAGCAAGTCCTCCAAGGGCATAGCCATCTAGATCCATCTCAGAAATTACTTTAGCATGTTCGATACGGATATCCGCTAGCGTTCCACCCTGATTAATACCAAATAGCATCTGTTCCTTATTAATTGTATCCTCCAGCTGATTGAGTCTAGTCAGTTCGGTTCGACAACGCTTTAACCACCGCGTAGTACGATCAACGGAAGTTTGCAAATATTCTCTTGTTGCTGGGTGAGGTGGGCATTCATCAAATGCCATTGCAATTGTGGAAGCCAGGTTGGACTGTATCTGCATACTTTCCTCAGGACCCATGAAAATCTTCCTACCATCGATATGGGAATTAAAATATACCCCTTCTTCCTGGATCTTGCGAAGCTTCGCTAAGGAAAATACTTGAAATCCCCCGGAATCTGTAAGGATAGGCTTGTCCCATACCATAAACTTATTAAGTCCACCCAGTTGCTTTACTACCTTATCCCCTGGTCTTAAATGCAGATGATAGGTATTGGAAAGCTGTACCTGTGTTCCAATCTCGTTAAGATCTTTTGTAGATACTGCACCTTTGATTGCAGCAATCGTACCTACATTCATGAATACAGGAGTTTGTATTGTTCCATGTGGAGTTACAAACTCTCCACTCTTTGCATTATGATCCCGTGCAATTATTCTATACATAATTCTATAAGCCTGCTTTCTTTCAAAATCAAGAGTCCACCATACAAGTATACCCTTATTACCCTATTTTTTCAACAATAATTTATTTTAACACTTTTTATCTAATAGGCTTTTGCACTTTGATTTCTTTAGATAAAAATAGAGAAACACTGGATGTAGTAACAGCGTTTCTCTACTTTTCTAGGTTTAATAATAGTAAAGGGCATTATTTACTGAATACGAAATCTTTGGATAGCCTTTTCCAGACGTTTTGCTTCCTCTGCTAGGCGAACAGCAGACTGGCTTAACTGGTCAACTGCATCCGTCTGATTGTCTGCCGTAGCACTTACTTCCTCAGCAGCGGTTGCTGTCTCCTGTGATACAGCTGCAATATCTTGTATCGCATCCATGGATTCTTCTTTTGCTTCTTCAATCCCTTTAATTCCTGTTGTTATATTATTTAAATTCCCCACTAGATTACCTACTTGGCTATTGATATTGTTAAATAATTCAACTGCTTTTCCTAGGGATGCCGTTTGTAGTTGCACAATATTCTCTGCTTCCTTCGTTGTATTTACCGTTTCTTGTGTTTTAGTCTGAATAGCCGTTACAATCTTATGTATCTGACCTGCGGCATCTACGGTTTGATCAGCCAGCTTACGAATTTCCTCCGCTACTACTGCAAATCCACGTCCAGCCTCCCCTGCTCTTGCTGCTTCAATGGAGGCATTTAAGGAAAGCAAATTCGTTTGTGCTGCGATTTCATTAATGGTATTAACAAAATCACCTATGTGTCGTGATTGCATTTCCAATCCATTGATTTCCGAAATTACATCTTGAGTAATATCACTGGTGGCTTTGGATTTCATATTCAAATCATCAACAATAAGTATACCTTCATTTACTATATTCTTCGTATCGTCAGCAATTTGCTCAATCTCGCTGGTATTCCCATATACCTGATTTATTTTATTCGATAAATTAGCCATATCGGATAAACACCCTTCGGTATCTTCAGCTTGCTGAACAGCACCACGTTCAATTTCCGCAATTGCTTGTGAGGTGCCCCTTGTAGACTCTAAGATTTCTTCTGAGGCCCTTGATACCATCTCCGAAGAGTTGGCAAATTCCAGTCCAATTTCCGCCACTTCACCAATCAACTTCCGCATATTCTCCATCATATGCTCCAAACTATCGGCTAGATATTGGAATTCGTCCTTACGCTTAGTTGCAAAGGATACTGTTAGATCACCCCTGGCAGCTCTTGCAATAGATTTAACAACATTGGTAATTGCATTACCTACGTTTCCTGCAATCATGGTTCCAATGGCGATGGCAATAATACATGCAATCGTGGTAAAGAGGACACTTAAAAGGCGAATCTCTGAGGCTTGCTTTAAAATTGTACTCTTTGGAACTAGTGCACTAACATAAGCACCAGTATCACCAACCTTACTATAAAGGAAGAGATACTCATTATTGTCATACATTTCATAAGAATATCCGCTATCTTCTCCCGCTATTATTGTTTCCTGATAGTATGGCAAATTCGTAAAAACATTCTCCTCATCGCTTCCTACTAGGGTTTCACTGGCATCACCACTAATAAAACCCACAATGCTTCCCGAACCTAAATCAATCGCTTCTAGTGAATCAACAATAAAATCAGAAGAAATATCCAGAATCACAAATCCATTATTACTTGCCATTTTTCTTACTATGGATACTGCATATGGTGGTTGCTTATTCATTAATTTATCATCTAGAACAGTATGTTTACCAACCCATTTATAACGGGTAGTTGAAGCCATTATCAGCTTACCTTCTTCACTATTAAGAAAAGCCTCATAGATATCTTGCGGAGCATTGGTCACTGAAGAATAACCCTTTCCCCCTTCACCGAATACATGAACCGCAGAAAGAAACGTGTTAGCACTTTTGGCTAAAAGCATATCTTCCCTCACTGAATTATATCGTTTGTTACTTTCACTTACACTGAGTTCTCCCTTAGAATTATAATAATCCTCCATGGAGCTACTATTTATTAGCTCAGCTGATTTGTCAGACACAAAAGTCATTCCCAGTTCTAGGTAATCTCGAACCGCATTGAGTGTATCCGTAGAAGATTTCTCATAGTTCTCAATGAATGCCTTGGAAGATTTTTGATAGGATACCAGTCCAAATATGGCCATGAGTATAATAGGAATAGCAAATCCAAGTAAAATTTTTGTACGTATTTTAAGTCTTTTATCGCCATTATCCCAATTTCTACTATTATTTCTAGCTTTCTCTTGTTTGCTATTATCACTGATTGAAATGCCTTCAAAGAAAATCTTAAATCTATTGGATATATTGTTCTTTCTATCCTGCTTTTTCTTACGTACCTCTGGTGTCTCTACAGTATCTTCCGCTCTTCTCATTGGTATTCTCCTTTCATAAGCTTCCAGATTAAATCATTAACCCTTTACAGCTCCCTGTGTTAAACCACTGTAAATCTGCTTCTGACATAGAATGAAAATGATTAATGCAGGAAGCATGGTAATCAGTACACCAGCACAGATATAGTTATATTGACTTCCATAAGGGCCGGTAAATGTGTAAAGTGACGTGGATACCGTAACCCATTTCGATTTATCCTGTAGATATAGATTGGACATATAGTACTCGTTATAAGTACTAACACCTTTTAAAATCATACTTGTAATGATAGCTGGCTTTAATAAAGGAAATAAGATTTTAAAGAACACCCCAAAATAAGAGGAGCCATCTACAATTGCCGATTCATCCAAGGACTTTGGAATATTCTCAAAGAACTGAATAAATATATAGATAGAAATAACATCGGTTCCCATCATTAGAATAATATATCCATACAGAGTATTAATTAGCTTCATGGAATACATAATCTGATATACCGTAACCTGTGTTGCAATACCCGGAATTAGGGTAGCAAATAGAAACAAATTACGAATCAATCCATTTCCACGGAAATCAAATCGACTTAATATATATGCCAGCATGGTTCCAAACATGATGGAACCAAAGAGTACGAATATCATGATGATCAATGTATTGCGAAATGCCAGTCCCATATTGGCATCTTTCCAAGCAGTAATGAAGTTATCAAGATAAGTCCAACTTTGCGGAAGGGTCATTACATTGGTCGAGGCATACTCTACTTCTGTTTTGAAAGCAGTAATCACTGTTGACACCATAGGAAGAAGCGAAATAATCGTTACTAACAATAGCGATACATATTTAATTACGGTCCGTAAGATATATAAAATTCTTTGTCCTATTGTCATTATTTTGCCTCCTTTGCTCGTTGTTTCTTTAGCATTCTGGCTGTTTTTTTCGATACATCCGCATTGTTATCACTAAAGGCATATTTGAAAATTAATTTTTGTGCAATGGTAACGAATATAATAAGGGTAAATAGAATTAAAGCCATTGCTGATGCTTTACCAACCTTTTGATGTCCATGAGCCATATTATGCATTAGTAAGAAGAAGGTGGAGGTTCCTCTTCTACCGCCTGTAATTACAAAAGGAGGCTCAAATGCACTTAAAGACCCCGTAATTGACAAGATCATATTTAATACAACAATCGTTTTGATACTTGGCAATATAATATAGCGGAATTGATGCCAACGATTTGCTCCATCCAAACTGGCAGATTCATAGAGTTCTCTATCCACAGACATAATAGCACCAATAAAGAGAACCATATTCTGCCCCATATACTTCCATATTGAAGTTGCCACCAATGCTATATTGTTTACACTTTTGTCTCTTAACCAATACGGTAAGCTTTCCAAATTAAATCCTATCCAAGTTAAAACGGTATCGAATACAAACTCCCTGGTATAGAAAAACTTAAACATAAATCCCATTGCAATACCACTAATTAGGTATGGGAAAAATATCGTTCCTTTAAAGAAGCTACCGCCCTTTGTTTTAAAACTTAGCATGGTAGCAAAATATAATGCTAAGGCCAATTGAACAAAGGAACCAATCAAGTAATATAGCGACAATTTCAGCGAGTTCATTACTTCTTTATCTGTAAGTACATCCTTATAATTATCTAATCCAACAAATTCTCTTGCACCGATATATTTCATGTCATAAAAGCTGAATTCTATCATTTTAAAGAAAGGTAAATAAGTAAACACAAATAGTAATAATAATGGCGCTGTCATAAATGATATCATTACTAAAAATCGTTGGCCTTTACCGCTCCTTAGCCATTTAACCATCCTGTGTGGTATTTTTCCTTTTCTAGCCGCAGTATTTAAATTACCCATAAGACCTCCTAGTTAGTACGAGCCAGGTACTCTGCCCTGGCTCATAGGTAAAATTAACAGAAATAATTACATTCTTCAAATTATTCCGTTACTTGAACGTTATATTTTTCTTGTGCAGCTGACCAACTTGCATTCCAATCCTCTACAATATCATTCATTGTCTCAGACTGGTCCATTGCAGCTTCTACAATTCTTTGAACATGTGTATTTTCACTATTAATGCCGATTTCAGATTCTGTGTTTAGTTCGTTAAATAAAGTCTCTTCTCCTGCAGGTGCTGGATTATCAATAACCAAGGTAATACCATCAAATGAAGCTAATGTTGGAGGATATTCAGCTCCCTTAGTAATTGGGATACCACCTTCGTCATAAGCAAAATTAGATTCTTCAGTTAGCCATTTAACATAAAGTAAAGCTGCAATTTTCTCATCATCAGAAGAATTCACATTGATACCATAGCAGTAGTCAGGGCCTGCGGAAGCATATTGCTTGCCATTTACTGTGATTGGGAATGGCATATATCCAATATCATCTGGATTATCACCAGCGCCTTGCATCTGAGTTACTGCCCAAGAGCCAAGTACCATGGTAGCAATTTCGCCGCGATTTATCATACCCTTACTACTTTCCCAGTCAGTAGTTGTAGGATCATCTTCTACTAAGTTACGAGCAACTGCTTCATATAATGTATTATAAACTGCAAAAGGTCCTGTCTGATCTCCACGATCTGCAAATGGATTCTTACCATGTACAATTCCATTGTTCATAAAATCAGGATCACCAGTAGCAGATCCGCCTATGTAAGCGTCCCATGCACCCATAGTCCATCCAGCTGCAAAGTTGGTGTACATTGGTATAGCATCTGTATTATCTTTAATCTTCTGAAGTGCATTGATGAATTCGTCAGGCGTCTTAGGAATCTCAGTAACACCTGCTTCTTCAAATACTCGTTTATTATAAACAATCCCCTGTGCGTTTACTGTTGAAGGAATACCATACACTTCTCCTTGGAAAGCGAAATTATTGAGGTAATCATAGTTCTGTCCAATACCTTCTATGGTACCAAAAGAAGTAAAAAGTCCTGGAAGTTCACTCTTTTGAACTGTTGTAGGGATCATACAGATATCTCCCCAATCACCAGTTGTAAGACGAATGGTAACATCCTCCGCATAATCTGTTACCGCCTCATATGTAATTTTTACATTGGGATAAAGCTTTTGGAATTCTGCAATATAATCTTGGAATTTCGTATCTACAATATCCGTTCTATGTGTTAAGAACTTAAGATCCGCTGTAATATCGGTGTAGTCCTCACCAAGTTTTAATGAATCTATGGTTGGAAATACTTCCCCTGTTGTATCACCTCCAACATCATCACCGGTCTCCTCTGAAGTTTTGTTACTTGATGTGCTACTGTTATCTGTCAATTTCTTGTCGTCATCTTTGGCTCCACAGGCCATGAGAGAAAGCGACATAGCAAGAACCAATAGCATGCTAAGAATTTTTTTAATTTTCATTCTTATTCCCCCTTGAATATTTTTTAAGTTATCGTTAACTTATGAATTAATTATACAATATCACAATTATACTTGTCAATACCATTTATAAATTATCTATTTTTACAAGTAGAAAATACATAAAAAGTCAATCCATCTTAAAATTATTAATCCTTACCACCTTTTGTATCAATTATTAGATGAATATATTATTGCTTTATTTTGCCACAATTGGTAGAATGAAGTAAGTATATGGATTTATATGACTTATTTATGGGGGAAAGTCTTATGTCTATCAAAAGATCTTTAAAAATTCTGCTGATCATTTCAACTATGATTCCAGTAATATTAATATCGGCGATTGCGCATGCCTTATTAACAAAACGTTTAATTGCAGTGCAAACACAGAATTTACAAAAGATTGCAGAAACTAATAGAACAGGTTTGGAAGTAATGTTGGATACGCAGATCACTGAAATTTCCTTATTAGCACTTCAGGATGATATTCAGCAATTGGTAAGACAAACCAATAATAATAAAGAGGTTTCTCCCAATCCCGTTTACCTCATGCTACAGAGCAGAAAGAAAAGATATCCATCCTGTAAAATGATCTGTATATATAATGCTAAGAAAGAATTGGTGGCTTGCACCGAATACTCTCTAATCGGAACTAAAACACACAGCGATCCTAGTATATCCCATATACTCTCAACCGGAGAGAATGCGATTGGCATGGGAGGAATAAGTCATGTAATTGAAGATGGACAAATCAGCTATACATTTGATATAGGTACTCCCATATATGATATAATTGCCCAAGGTAATATAGGCTGCGTTGTAACTACAATGAATTCCTCATACTTTGATGAATTCTTAAGTAACATCTCTATTGGTAATACCGGCTTTGGAATGTTACTGGATAAGGATGGCACTATAATCTATCACAGGGATTCTTCCTTAATTGGAACATCAGTAAATTCAAAGGTGCTATCCAGCATTGTTTTCAACTATAATAAGGGCTTCCAAAGTCCCAATGGTTACTTTGAACACAAATACGATGGCATTGATCAAGCATTCGGTTATAGTGTTATTCCTGAGCTTGATTGGGTCTTATTTGTAAAGCAAGATATCTCCGAGATTCGCTCTGTTACTGCGATTATGCTTAATTTACTTCTCCTTATCTGTGCTATTCTATTCGTACTTATTATAATATTTGCGAATGCTCTAGCAAGAAAATTTACTGATCCAATAATCGCTTTACGGGACGCAATGCGTACAGCCGCTGACGGTAACCTTACCGTTCAGTCCAATATCAAAAGCCGGAACGAACTTGGTGAATTATCTAAGAATTTTAATAAGATGATACATATAATCAAAACAAATTATGAAGATTTATCTTCTATGCACGAAGAGCTACTATCCAACGAGGAGCAACTTCGCTCCAACTATGACCATATCGAATACCTAGCTTATCATGATACACTTACTAATCTACCGAATAAACTCGCATTCTTAGAATATATGAATGCAACCCTTATGTCCAATATCTCAAATAAACAAAAACATGCTGTATTCTTTATAGATTTGGATAATTTTAAGACAATTAACGATACCTTAGGTCATGAGCATGGCGACACCTTATTGGAAATGACTGCCAGAAAGCTCTCTTCATTCCTGACTGACCAGAGAATGATAGCGAGGGCGGGTGGAGATGAGTTCTTAGTATTTATTGAAAATATAGAATCAAAGAATGAAGCTGAAGCGATTGCTTCCAAAATTATAGATGCTTTCGCAAGCCCTATGAATCTTAATGGTGAGATGGTCTATGTTTCGTTGAGTATTGGTATCTCTTTATATCCGGACAATGGGGTTACACCAAACGCATTAATCAAAAATGCAGATATCGCCATGTATAAATCCAAGGATGCCGGCAAGAATAGGATTACCTTATTTGATTTTAAAATGGAAGAAGAACTTAATAGGAACACCATTATTGTTGATATCCTACGTAACGCAATAGATAACCAAGAAATATACGTACAGTATCAACCTCAGTTTAGTTTACGAAAGAATAAAGTTATTGGTTATGAAGCTCTCATGAGAATCAAGAGTAAGCGACTTGGAAGCCTATCACCAAATGAATTTATTCCAATAGCCGAAGAAACAGGATTAATTATTCAATTAAGCAGGTGGTTGATCAGAGAGGCATGTAGCTTTAATAAAGATTTACTAGATGAAGGATTTGGACCATATACCGTATCGGTCAATGTCTCTTCTATACAATTAAAGCAGCCAAATTTTGTTCAAACCCTATCGGGTATCCTAGAGGAAACCGGACTTCCACCGCAATATTTAGTTTTAGAGCTAACAGAAAGCACACTACTCTCTTCCATGCAGAATACAATGGAGTTATTAACTAATTTACAAGATCTAGGTGTTAAAATTTCCTTAGATGATTTTGGTACCGGTTATTCTTCATTAAACTATTTAACCAATTTACCTATCGATACTTTAAAGATTGACAAATCATTTATTGATAATATTTGTTCCAGTACAAAGGATTCTTATATAGCAGAAACTATGATTCGTTTAGCTCACAAACTACATATCCAAGTCGTCGCAGAGGGTGTGGAGACCGCAGATCAACTTAAGCTGTTGAAACAGCAAGATTGTGATATCATACAAGGCTTTATATTCAGCGCACCGCTCCATCCCTTGGGTCTAATTGATATCATACAGGAAACAGCGTAAAAGAATGTTACTGGTTGAGATCAATAATAAACAAAAAGGATTGCTAAAGAGATAATATCTCTCCAGCAATCCTTATTATTAATTTATCAACAATTACCAATATATCATCTTATAAAATCGGTAAACGAAAGATATCTAGTTCAATAGTACGCTTTGTTAGCTACATTACAATACAGTGTTAAACTATTCCAATGTACCAGCACATCCAAGAACATTAACAAGCTTATGTTTTACTAATGCTTTAATATTATCTCTAGCAGGAGATAGATATTGTCTTGGATCAAAATGTCCAGGATTCTCATTCATGTATTTACGAATACCTGCAGTAAATGCAAGTCTTAAGTCAGAGTCAATGTTAATCTTACATACAGCCATTCTAGCTGCCTGTCTTAACATATCTTCTGGGATACCAATCGCATCGTCTAACTTACCGCCATTTTCGTTAATAATCTTAACATATTCCTGGGATACAGAGGAAGCACCATGTAATACGATAGGGAAGTTTGGAAGTCTCTTACCAATTTCCTCTAGAATATCAAAGCGAAGTTGAGGTTTCTGACCTGGTTTAAATTTGAATGCACCATGGCTTGTTCCAATTGCAATTGCTAAGGAGTCAACGCCGGTACGATTAACGAATTCCTCTACTTCTTCAGGTCTTGTATAGCTAGCATCTTCTGCAGATACATTAACATCATCCTCAACACCTGCTAATCTACCTAATTCACCTTCTACAGTAACGCCACGTGCATGTGCGTAATCAACTACCTTCTTGGTTAAAGCGATGTTTTCTTCAAAACTCAAATGGGAACCATCAATCATAACGGAAGTAAATCCGCCATCGATACAAGCTTTACAAATTTCAAAGTCAGCACCATGATCTAAATGTAGTGCAACTGGAATATCGGAATATTCTAAAGCTGCTTTTACTAAATTAACAAGGTATGCATGCTTAGCATACTTTCTCGCGCCAGCGGATACCTGTAAAATTACAGGAGATTTCTCCTCACTAGCTGCTTCCATAATACCTTGAACAATCTCCATATTATTAACATTAAACGCTCCAATAGCATAACCGCCTTCATAAGCTTTTTGGAACATTTCTTTCGTTGATACTAAAGCCATTTCATATCATCCTTTCTATTTGTTAAATTTTTCTAATTACATTTCATTTCTTTTTCATTATACCATAAATATGGCAAGCGTCAATTTAAATCTTTGCCTCTTTGAAAAAAATTAAACTATCTATTTTGACAGTTTATGTCTGTATGTTAAAAATAAAAATCTATATAAAACCCTTGAATGACGCATAATAAAAAGTTCATCCCTTTAAGAATGAACTTTTTACTATGTTAAATAAGTTTTGCCGCCATTTCTAGTAACATAATGCCACTTAAGTGCTGTGCTAGATCCACACACCCATCTTCTTTAATGGTCCAATCACCACCAACTAAATCGTCCTTATTGATACCCTTTTCTAATAGAGTTTTATCATTATGTAGAAGCCATTCTTTTAAATCTGACAACTCCGTCTTTATCTGGATTAAATCATAAAGATATCGGACAAATATTCCTTTAAAGAGACCACAGTCATCGATCCCCTCATAAGGTAGTATCCCATCGTGAGGATCTGCTATTAACTTTTTCGTAATCCGAGCAATCCGAATTGCCAGATCAATATACTCTTCCTTTTTATCAATCTTATACAGCTCCACAAGTGCTCCAATGACAACACCTTCATTATAAGTATATTTCCAATCATAGTCGATCTTATTATCCCCTTGCCGGTTTATCCCATCCCAGATAAAAGAGGTTTCTGGATCCATCAAATATGTAATGTTCCAGTCTAAGATTTTCTTACCCCATTGGTAATCCTCATCTCGATGAAACCTTTGATATAAACGAAAGGCTAAAATTGCAGCAGGAGCATTTGCTGGTGTATTCTTATAGTCAAGTTGGTCCTTCTTCCAAGCCAATCCACCACCCTGGTGATCATTCCATGCAGTCTTAATATCTTCCCAAAGAAGGAATACCTGTTCCTTATATCGTACCTCCTTTGTTTCATCCCACGCTCTAAGTAGGGCTAGTGCCATCCACTCCATGTCATCATACCAATTGTGAATAAAGGTATCTCCGTTATATTTATAGGTTCCTTCATATTCTTTTTGAAAACGTTCTAAATATTTTGGATCTTTCGTTCGTGAATACCCATCCAATAAGCAGTCTAAGGCATGAGCATGCCACCAGTATACCCAATTTTCATTTTCCCTAACCGGATAATGATTTACAAAAACACCATCCTGATCATCCCAAAAGAACTTAATCAAACTGTCTTGCGTTTTTTCACAGGCCTGTAGAATTCCCTCCATAATGATAAGCACCTTTCAACTTTATTATAATTAAATAATTGCAAAACAATATAGTTGTCATAAATTTTCATATAAATGATACAAGTCCCTTCGCTCCGTAACGTGTTTCCTCGCAAACTACGCTCAGGAAGATGTTTCTCTTATATGAAAAATAGATAAAGTTATTAAGTTTCGCAATTACCTATTATTATACTAATTGTTTACCGAATAACGTATTGCCGATTTAATTGAGTAAGTCTTAGTCAATTATATGTATCTTATAAATTTAATCCCAGAAACCGTCGATTAGAAGTTGATCCAATAGTTCTGCAAATAAGGAATTCGCCCATGCAAACCATAATCTTGTAAAGTTCTTTGGATTATTAGGATCAAAGGATTCATGCATGAAGTTGCAACCCGCATGGGTATTCGCTATCATTTTTAGACACTCTAATACTTCCTCACGATTATTGGAGGTTAGTGCCTGCATTGTCAAAGCGATATGCCAGACATAACCCTCCGGCGTATGGGGACTACCAACACCTGCAGCATATTTTCCTTTATAATAGTAAGGATTATCTTCGGATAGGATAAATCTGCGGGTATTTTGATAAATCTCGTCCGAGGCAGGTTTATATTCCAGATATGGAATTGACAGTAAACTTGGTGAATTTGCATCATCCATCAGATTATAGTTGCCCATTCCATCAGTCTCATAAGCATAGATGGATCCATATTCCTCATGATTGATTACGCCATACTTTTCTATACCAGTCTTTATTTCTGATGATAGTTTGCTGCAAGCTTTCGCCAATTCATCATCCTTATAGATTTCTCTACAGATTTCTTCCCCAAAGTTGAGGGCAACAACTGCCATCATATTAGA
The DNA here is from genome assembly GCA_012523925.1 of Clostridiales bacterium. Lineage (GTDB taxonomy): Bacteria > Bacillota > Clostridia > Lachnospirales > Lachnospiraceae > Mobilitalea. Next base: position 4,166 of record JAAYSQ010000280.1, on the reverse strand, counting down.
AGGAATTAGATATCCATAGATGCATCGATCATCTGATGGACGGAAACCAGACCAAGTCATACCGGTATAGGCTACAGGGTTTCCTTTCCCTTCCATCGGTAAGGTATCGGTTTCTGCACAGTCAAGTCTCTGGAAAAAGTAATCAGAAGTTTCGTGGTTTTGTTCTATTGTAAATACTTCTATAATCTTTTTAAGCATTTCTAAATATTGCTCATCAAAGATATCCGTTTCCCCAGTTTCCTTCCAGAAACGATGGGATAGATAAAGAGGAGCACATAATGAATCTATTTCATACTTTCTTTCCCATACAGAATCGTTTTGTTTTGTATTATCTTTATGTCCCTGTCCATTAGCGCTTTCATTGAAGGCATTGGCATAGGGATCAATACATACCATTTCCGCCTGCTTACGGATTACTCCTTTGATTATATTACATAAATCCTGATCTTTACTCGCATACTTAATATAATGTCTTACTTGTGCAGCTGAATCACGGAGCCACATGGCTGGAATGTCACCAGTAATTACAAACATACTGCCGTCATCCAGCTTTTTCACGGTTGTCTCAATGGTATTTAAAAAGCACTGTTTCACCAAAGGTGCTAAATCCGGGTACACTTTTTTATAAGCTTCTTCTAATTCTGCACCTCTATGCAATAATACATCCGGAATTCTGTCTAATGTTTTCTGCATTCTCTCATCCTTCTCCTTTTAGTTTTAGTATAAAATTGTTAAGTTAATATTCGTTTTATTCATTTTGTTTAGTTGCTATGTTATATACAATTATACAATATGCAATATGTTATGTCAATTAATTAATATGATATATTATATAATACATTAATGATAAAATAACACATCAAAAAGGCTTATTTACAGCAATTACGCTGTAAATAAGCTTTATATTGTCTTGTATCTTATATAATATATAATTTCAATATTACTTATATTTTAATATTAGTCTGCAAACTCATTAGCCAGTATAATCTTGTGTGGAACTAATATTGTTTCAACCGATCTGTCACCTTTCATTTTGTCCATCAACAAAGCAACACTCTTTGCTCCAATACCAGTTTCATCTTGCTTGACATGAGTAAACTTGACATCATTAACGATATTTCCTATTCCGTCAAAGCAGACAATCGGTAACCTTTCTTCTAATTTTAGTTCTCGTAGAACTTTATAGATTATTGTTGCAATATCATATTCTAATACAAAGAACGCTTGTATATGGTCATTTTCTTGAATGAAATTCCTTACTCTAACTATGTCTTCTTCCACTACTTCTTCAGATCGATAACTTGGAAGAGTTGATTTTAAATCGGTTATCCAGGAGGATGGATTCGTAATTAAACCATGCTCTAGATGGCTTTCAATAAATCCTGCCCTTCTATCGGAAATGGTCGATGTATCCATGAGCATATGGGATACAAAACAAATATTATCATATCCTTTATCCAATAATACACTTGTTAAATCCTTTGCTGCCTTATGGTTATCAGTTCCCACATAGGAAACTGGAACCCCTTTCATTCTACGATCAATAGATACAATAGGGAATTTTTCAACAGCATATTTAAGAAGTGTTGCATTATAATTTTCATCATGTACACACATAATAACAATCCCAGATACCCCAAGGGCAATGAGTTCATTAATGGCATTTGTTTCTTCTTCCTTACTTCCATAGGTAAGTCGAAGAATAAAATTGGCATTGTGATTTCTACATTCCTGAATGATACCGTGCAATATTTCATAACCATAGCTAGCGCCAAATCCATCCATAATGACACCAATAAGAATTCCTTCCTTTGCTTCAGCAGTGTCTTGGAACAAACTATGAACATTTGCATCTGCAACAAAGGAACCTTTTCCAGGTATTCGATTAATAATTCCTTGCTCTGCTAACTTATCCAAGGCTTTTTTACTGGTAATTCTGCTAACACTATATTCTTCAGATAATTCTTTTTCTGTAGGAACACGCATACCAACTTTGTAAACACCATTTTTGATATCAAGTAAAAGATCATTATTAATTTTCTCGTACAATGTTTGTTTTTTCACGAAATGACATCCTTTATCTATAATTAGTTAATACATTCACTATGTATGTCAAATATGTGTATTAAATGATATATCTTTATATATCATATCATTGGATATTGGTCGTGTCAACTTTTATTCCGGAGGGCAATTCTGTAGCAAAGATACAACTGCCGAACATCCCCAGGCAGTATAAAATTGATCCTCTGTTTTTTGTGCCCATTGTGTCCAGCTTACGCCTGAGCTATTCCGATTATTCCATGCAACCTTAGCATTCTTGATTAACCAATCATTATAATCATCTCGTCCACTGACTTTAATATAATAACCAAGCCAGCGTGCTAAAATGCCTTTAAATCCAGGTAGGTCATTACCTTCTTCTTCGTTATTCATAACACCATAATTGTACATATTAATCATGGTATAATCTGCAGCCAACTTAGCATCATCCAGATATTTAGTATCTCCTGTATACTCATAAAGCATGGTAGCCGCTCCTATAAAAGTACCCTGATTATAAGTCGAGGTCCATTTATTAATTCCTTCAGTCAAGTCGTAGGCATCATAAACAGCACCGGTTTCTTCCTCAAATAAATTCTCTCTCTGCCATTCGTACATTTTTAGCGCTTTCTCTATATAAGTTTCATCATTCAGATTCTTATGTAGTAAGGAAGACGCAATTATTGCAGGACAATTAATGCAGGAATTTTTGGTTTTATTATCTGTTCTCCAGTATAATCCACCACCAAGTTCCTCATCCCAAGCTCTTTCCCAAACCAAATCGAAATGGTATTTTGCTTGATCCAGATATTCCTGCTTTCCAGACACTTGATAAGCGCGCACAGTTGCTAAAACCATCCACATAATATCATCGTTATAGATATTTCCGGACCATTCCCTACTATGATCATCTACAAAACCACGATACATTTCGTCGAAGAGAGTGATATATTTTTCATCCTTTGAACGTTCATAGGCATCTACAACTATTTCTAATATTTCCGCTCGAGGCCAATAATGGATAAATTTTATAGAAAATCTTAAACTCATTACAACCATCAACTCTTGCAGCTTCTGCTAGCTCATCCGGTAGAGTTTCAAAGAATTGTTTCATGAAAAACACCGCATACGCTCCTACTGCTCCTGGTAGGATAATCGCTAAATAATTATTTATAAATCCCTGTCCCCCTTGGCCAAATAAATTGTTACCACCAACCAAAGGGAAGAACTTTAATATTAAAAACTGAGGTATCATTGTTACTACACCCGGGATCATCATGGATGTTAACAAGAGACGAAACGACGTCTTTTTTCCTTTGAACTTCAACTTAGCATATGCATATCCTGCTAAAGCACCAAAAAATACATTGGTTACCGCACCAGAAACTGCTAAGATTGTTGAGTTCAAGAAGTATCTTCCAAAGGGAATTGTGCTAAACAACTTCGTATAGTTATTCCAAGAAAAATCTTCTGGAATTAATGATAATGGATTAGCAAAAATATCTCCTTCCTGCTTAAAGGAAGTAGCAATCATCCACAAAAAGGGGTAAACGGTTATTGCAGCAATTACAATTGCTCCTATGTACCAAGAAACGCTCTTTATATATTTCTTCTGTCTTCTATTCATCCTTCACACCTCCTAAATGTCTGCTTTATTGATACGGTTATTTAAGTACGTAAATGTTAAGATTATTACGAATAGAACCAGTGACATACTGGAGGCGTAACCCATATCCAAGTTCTTAAATCCACTGTTATATATATAGTAAACAAGCGTTATGGTTGCATTTCCTGGACCACCCTTAGTCAATACGAATGCTTGATCAAACACCTGGAAGGTTCCTATGATAAGCATGGTCGATACCAAGAAAATAGTTTTCGTTAGCGACGGAATAGTAATTTGCGAATTTCACTTTACCAATATAAAATAGAATATGTTTGTTAATAACTAATGTAAGGTAAATACAATATACGAAAGGATATACCATGAAAGCAAAACGTGTTAAAGATTCAATTACTGAACAGGTGCAGATCCTGATGCCTGCCCATATAAATGGCCAAGACAGACTTTTCGGTGGTCAATTGGTTCAATGGATTGACGTGGTTGCTGCCGTTGTTGCGAG